>CAJCCF010000429.1 GCA_903960845.1 uncultured Verrucomicrobiota bacterium
CCGCATCCAGTCGCTCTACCGCGACGGCCCCGGGCAGCTCTTCGGACTTGAAGGCCCGGTCTATTACACCATGGGCCGCATGTTTGATGATCCGCCAAACAACCACGCGAAGGACCTCGTGCCCGAGTTCTGCGAGGCCGCGTTTCAAAACAAAAGCATCGCCTTCTACATGCGTGCCTTTTATGACGAGCTCTACCAGGCCATCGCGCTCTACTCGGACCACTTCGGCACGCGCACCGATGTGTGGACCTTCAAAGCGCTGCCCACGGATGCCCGCGGACGCAAAACGGTCACCGATCCCTTTCAACTCATCGCCTTCCTCTACACGCCACGCGTGCTCTCTTCGATGGAGGGCCACCTCGCGCAATCCGAGAAACTCGCCACCACACCAAAGGTGAAAACACGCCTCGCACTGGTGCGCACGGAGTTCGATTACTTGAAGCACTTCGCCCGCGTGGTGCACTTGCATCAGGCTTATCAAATGCTGCCCGACACCAGCTCGCTGCATCGACTGCTGGATGCCATCGACGCACGCAACGCCTTCATCGCCACGCTTTATATCAAAGGGCATCAAAAGGACTGGAATCACATCCTCTTTCCCTTCCCCGGCCATGACTCGAAGCACCTTCAACTCGCCCACGACGGCTACCAGGAGCCCTACTCAAACACCTGCTTCAACTGGGACACAAAAGCCATGCGCAATGCTCCGCCCATCGGCCCCAAAAAACTCACCATCGCCAAAACGACCGCGAAGCTCACGCTCGACAGCCCCGAATGGAAAAACGTCCCTGCGCACGAACTCACGCTCCTCCCGCCGCTGCACACGCTGCCGCGCAAAACCACGATGCGTCTTCTTTACGACGATCAAGCCATCCACCTCCGCACTGAGGCCGAACTCGGCGATGAAACTCAGTTCACCGCCTTCAACCGCGACCGCGTCCTAACCAATCAGGAGGCCATCGATGTGTACCTCGCTCCCAAACCCGCCCAGCCGCTGTTTTACCGCCTCACGCAGGGTGCGAACGCCGCGAGCAAATACGACGCCCTCAACGGTCGCATCACCGACGTCATGGACCCGCGCCACGGCAAAGACGACCCCACCTGGAACGGCGACTGGCAAAGCGAAACCCGCGTCGATGCCCAAACCAAACGCTGGCATGCGCACCTCATCATTCCTTTCGCCACCCTCGGCGTCGAATTCCCAGCGAAAGGCATCACCTGGCGCGCCAACTTCGGTCGCATTTACGCCCTGCCACGCGAAGTCATCGACCACGCGATTTGGTCGGCATCACTGACGAGCACGAGCATGGATGACACAGCGGTGATGGGAGAGATCGTGTTTGAATAACACCATGAAATCCATTCTTCCCCTCATCACGGCCCTGCTGCTCGCACCGCTGCTCGCTCTTCACGCTGCCGACGATGGCACCACCTGGCTCCTCGACTACAACGGCAAAGTCTTGCCCGCCGCAACCTGGGCCGCCATCGGCAAGCCCAATGCCAGACTCGAGGACGGCGCACTGCACTTGAGCGATCATTCGAAAGACGACATGGGCGCGTTTGAGGCGGAGTGGAGTGGCGATCTCGATGGCAAGGAGATCATCGTTGAGGCGCGGGTGAAACTGGTGAACATGACCGGGCATCGCGATTCGCCGACGGCGACTTGGCCGCAGCGTGATGGAGCACCGATTTGCATTCAGGTAAGCGATGGCAAACATGAGGAGGGCATTTTGCTCACACCGGCGCAGGACAAGCATCCCGAGGCGGCGAAAGGCTATGTGCGCACGCTGACGGATCGTTTTGCGCAGACGGACACGCGGGACGCGTTTCACACATATCGCCTCATCATTCGCGGCGAGGACATGGCCGTCGAGATGGATGGCAAGCGTATCATCGAGGGCCGCGATGCCTTTTGGCGGCCGGCGACATCGCCCCGCAAGTTCATCCGTTTTGGCTCAACGTCGAAGCCTTTCACTGGCGAGGCGCGCTGGGAGTATGTACGGCTCGGTTTGCGGCCTGCTTCGACTGAGTCGGTGGAGAAGTCGCCGCTGAAGATCACCGTCAGCGGGCCGTGGCCGCTCAATGTGGAAACAAAGAACACCGAATCGCGCCCTTACCTTTACGACATGGGCAAGGGTCTGCTGTTGATGAGCAACGCGCAAGGCGCCGACTCGTTGCTGGAGCCCTATGGCGTGCGGCGCAGCACGGATGCGGGCAAGACCTGGCAAGTCGTCACGGGGCTTGTGCAAAATGTCGATTCGCCGCAGGAACTCGTGCGCCTTGCCGATGGGCGCATCCTCGGCCCATCGCGTTGGACGCACTTGCAGCCGGACGGCACGCTCACGGGCAAAACAACGATCCTCGATGCCAAGGCGGAGACTTTCGCCATGCACGACAGCACCATCACCATGCCAAAGGAGTTCATGCCAGCAAAGGCCGGTGAAGTGCTGCTCTTTGAACGCCACATCTGGGCCGAGAAAGATGGCAGCATCACCGCTGTGGCCTGGAGCCGCCGGGCCACGCTGAAGTTGCCTAATGGGCGCGGCTTTCCGGAGCGTCACACGCATGTGCTACACAGCACTGATCTCGGCAAAACGTGGACGCATCTCGCGCACGTCGGCCTCGGTGGCGAGCCCGCCATCGTGCGTCTCAGCGACCGCGAATGGCTTGCTGTCACCAGGCCCGATGCGCACATGTCAAACTTCCTTCAGCATCGCTCCCTGGATGGCGGCAGGACCTGGAAATTCGAGCGCACGCTCGAAGAAGGCAGCGTCATGCCGGATCTCGTGCTCATGAGCCATGGTGTGCTCGCATGCAGCTACGGCCGGCCGGTTTCCAATCTCATGTTCAGCGTCGATGGCGGCCGCATATGGCGGGACCACCGTGTCATCTCGGATCGCGCCAATTTCAACTACACCGCCATCCGCGAGATCAGCCCCGGCCGCCTGCTCTACATGCACGACGGCCCGATCCCCGGCAGTCTGGCACGGATCAACTCCCTCTACATCGACGTGGAGAAGACGAAGCCAGCAAACATGCCCTCGCCCAACAAATGATCCGTCTTCTCCTCGCTCTTCTGTCAACAGCCACACTTCATGCAGCCGATGCCGTTGTGGTTCGCGGCACGGCCATCATCGACGGCGCATTGGAAGAGTCGTTCTGGTCGCAGGCCCCCGCGCAATCCGACTTCACGGTGTTTCAAACGGGCAGACAGGTCGCCGACACCACGTTCCGGCTCGCGCACGATGATGCATGGCTTTACATCGGCATCGATTGCCGGCACGAGTCGCTGAAGTTTCTTCAGCCTGCCGTGAAGGGACATGACCGTGGCGCGATGAAAGATGAGTCGGTCGAGGTGTTCCTCACCCCGCGAGTGACGGAGCCTGCATACTTTTACCACTATGCGCTGAGCTTCGGTGGCGCGCGCGACGAGCGGATCATCACCGGTCCGAATGTGAAGGACTATTGGGACGTGCCCTGGCGCTCGACCACTCGACGCACGGATCGCGGTTGGACGGCAGAGATCGCGGTGCCGCTTTCCCTGCTGCGCGCCGGCGGCGGATTTCACGACCTGCGGCTCAACGTGGCGCGCAATCGACGCATGCCGGTGATTGACTCACAGAACGTGGTCATCAGCGAGTCACGCGAGAGCAGCAGTTGGTCGCCTGTGAAGAGCAGCTTTCATGAGCAGGCCGCGTTTCGTGCTGTCACGGGTTTTCCTGCCGCTCTGGCGGTCCGCGAGCCGCCGATTGTGGGTATCAGCAAGGCGAGCGCTGAGATGTCGGCAGCCCGTGTCAGCCTGCAAAATCATGGAGCCGCCGCAGCCAAGGTGCGCCTCACCATCGGATCAACTCGTGGAGCAGTGTTGCAACTGGAGCCCAAACAGATCCTCGAAACGCAGCTCGCCTTGCAGGATCCCGACCCGGAGCAGGCGGAGGTGAGGTTGCTCGATGCCGCCACGGATGAAGTGCTTGGTACCGAGGTCATCGAGGACACAAGCGCGTGGCGACCTCTCACGGCCTTCCTGGATCGCAACTACTACACCAGCGAAGCCGAGGCGGTGATTCACTACCGGGTCAATCCGAGCACAGGGCTGAAGCTGGTGGCGCGTTCGTCGGAGGGGAGTGAACTCGGAAGCGTCTCTCCCGTGCCTGTCAGCGGTCAGCTCAAGGTTCCGCTGAGCGAGTTCATCAAACTGCAACTTCAGCGTGACAAGCGGGTGATCTTTGAACTCAAGCTGCCCCTGCGGAGGCTGCCGCCGCAGCCGGGAGCGGAGTGGAAGATCGATCAAGCCCAACGTGTGGTATTGAACAACGGCCGGCCGTTTGTGCCCTTCGGCATGATCATGTCCGGCGTGCGTGACGACGATGAAGCTGCGTTCAAGCAGCTTGCCGCTCATGGATTCAACACCTTAGTCGTTTGGAACAAGACCACACCGCAGGGCATGGCCAACTACCAGCGGCTGGCGGTGAAACATCGTCTCGCCCTCGTCAGCGCCCCCGACGAATGCGCCGAGCCGATCCTCTGGGACGCGCACGCCCGCTATGACGGCGAGCTTTTGAAACAGGTGCGGCGCATCACGGATTCGCAAAACCTCACCCAGCTCAAGAACGTGCTGACGCTGCCGGTCTCGCTTCCTGAACGCGAGGCGATCTACGGCGAGTTTTTCCACAAGAACCTCGATCGCATGATCGCCGGAGTCGAAGCCGTGAAGCACGCGCCGAATCTCGCCGCGCACTTCATCATGGACGAACCGCTTCCCAAAGAGGCGTTCAACCAGGTGAAGTTCGGCCGGGAATACTTTGCCCGAGTCCGACAAGCCGATGGCTACCATCCGGTCATCGTCAACTACTCCAGCCACATCCCCGAAGGCACGGACTACACGAATTGGTGCGACATCCTCGTCACCGATCCCTATTGGCATCCGCCTGCGGGAGACGACGTGCGCAGCACACCCAATCACGTCGCCAAGGTGACGTGGATGACCCGGCAACGAGCCGAGACCGCACGACAGCCGGTGTGGCAAATCCTGGCCTGTCCGCGCTGGAGCCGACTCTACAAGCGACCGCTGACGGCTGCCGAGATCCGCTGCCAGACCTGGCTCGCCCTCATCTATCGAGCCACGGGCATCTTCACATTCGCCTATGGCAACATGCGCGAGAGGGACTGGCAGACGTGCCAGCAACTCGGCCATGAGATCAGCCTGCTCGCGCCATTCATCGCCGGCCCGGAGTCATCGAGTGCGATCCGATATGAGCGAGCGGTGCTGGACGCGGCGGAAGACGTTCCCAGCTTTGTTGAATCCCCCTTTGAACCGAAAGCCGAGCGTTACCCGGATGTCCACGTCGGCATCTTCCAGAACGATAATGGGCAAGTCATCCTGCTGGCCGCCAACAGTCGTCATCACCCTGTGCGTTGCCGTTTTGATTTCGACCAACTGACAGCCGCACGGCAGGTTTTTGGCGAGCAAAGCATGGAACTCCGCGACCATGGCTTCAGCGACATCCTGGAGCCGTATGCGACTCGAGCCTGGTATGTGCAAAGCACGGGCGACACGGATGCCAAAGCGCTGCGTGTGCAGCAGACTGTGCTGAAGCCCGACCTCATGAAAGTGGAACCGTTTCTCACCGGCGGCTTCCGAAAAGGCCACAAGAACGTGCTACCCAACCCCAGCTTCGAAGACACCACCACCGCAGGATGCGCCGACTACTGCCTCATGACGCCCGGTGCGGCGATTCACGAGAACGGAGCCCGCTTCGGCAAACGCTGCATCCAACTCACCAAGACCACCAACCGCGGCTACGAGCAGCTGATGTTGCGCTGCGATCCCGTGAGCGCCTCCGCGCAAAACTACACGCTCTCCGTTTACCTCAAGGCCGACCACAACGGACGCGATGCGTGGCTGCGCGGCATGAAGATGAACGCCGAAAAAGAGCACGGCGAAGCCATTGCGCTCAAACTCAGCACCGAGTGGCAACGCTACTCCATCACGGGCCAGATCCCCGCCAACATGAGCGAAGCCAGCTACGAAATCCGCCTCCGCGAGCCCGGCCAGATCTGGATCGACGGAGCCCAGCTGGAACTTGGCGCAACGGCGACCGAGTTTGAGGAATAGATGAGGCCTCATCCCATCTTCCGATATGCCGAGGGTGCCTTGCCGAAGCGCTTCTTGAAAACCCGGGTGAAGTAGAAGGGACTGCCGAAGCCGCATTGCCCGGCGATGTCTTGAATCGTGCGGCTTGTTTGCTCCAGGAGGCGGGCGGCTTGTTGGATGCGGCGTTCGTTGAGCCAGTTCATGGGGCGCTGGCCGGTTTCGCGTTTGAAGATGCGGCCGAAGTAGATGGTGTTCATGCCGGCGGCTTTGGCCCAGTCGTCGAGCATGATGACCTCCTTCAGCCGTTCGTTGGCCCATCGTTGGGCGTGGAGGATGCGATCCACGATCTCGCGTCCGGCCACTGCCTGCCCGCCAGAGCGCACGGGGGCGCGGAGATGCGAGAGGATGTAGCCGAGCCATTGGAGCACGGCTCCGTGTTTGATGAACTCGCTGCCCAGTGTGTTGGAACTGAGTGAAGTCATCACTTTTTCAAACTTGGTGATGTATTCCTCGCGCGAGTGCCAGCGTTTGCGCCTTGGCATGGCGCGCTGAAGCAAAATGTTGGGTTCGCTGCCCTGGGAGACGGCAAGTGAAGCACTGAGGCTGATGGCGGGATGCTTCGGATCGTGGCCGAACTCGAACTCATCAGCCCCGCGGATGATGAGCAGGTCGCCAGCCCTCAACTCGTAGCGTGTGCCGTTCAGCTCACACCAGCAGCTGGAGGCTTTCACGAAGAAAAAGGCGACCATGTGCGCGGTGAGCCGCGAGCGCTCGATGTGCCAGTCAGGATAGCCAGCGAACTGCCCGAACCAGTGCACCTGAACGCCGTAGCCACCCTCGTGGACAAGGGGCCATTCGTGATGATGAGGAAGCCAGCGCATGGTTGAAATAATACAGTTTTGCCAGGCCTAATGTTCATGCTCCGGACGAATGATCCAGTGCTGAATGGACGTCTTGTTTTCATGTCCCAGTTGTTGGATCGCCTCATCATCGTTGCCCTTTGCTTGCTGCCCGCGCTCAGGGGCACGGCACAGAACCGCATCCCCTTGAAGATTGACTGGCCGTCTTCGGCGGACGTGGCTTTCCCGGTTTATTGCGGGTTCTCGTGTCCCAAGGAAACCATCAGCGAAGCCGCGCAGATCAGTGTCGTTGATGCTGCGGGGCAAGCGGTGGCGGTTGAGGTGGAGCCCCTGGCGAAATGGGTGCCGGATGGATCGCTGAAGTGGGTGGGGCTGCATTTCATGGCGAAGCGTGGCGTGGATTATTTTGCGATGGCGGTGCCGGTGCCGATAAAGGCGGGAATGACTGTGGAGGATGGTGCTGATGCCATTCTCATCGACACGGGCGCGGCGAAGGTTGAACTGCCAAAGAAAGGCGCATTGATAGGTCGGGTGATGATTGGGGCGAGCGTCGTCGCGCCGGGCGGTGCGGCCTGCCTGACGGTCAAGGATCAGGCCGGGCGCGTGGGGGATGAGTTGCAGAGCGAGGCACCGAAGATCGAGCATCAGGGTGGTAACTTCGTCGTCGTGCGGCGCGAGGGCTTGCTGAAGACCGCGACGGGCGAGACGCTGGCCAAGTATGTGGTGCGGCTGGAGTTTCTCGCGGGCAGCGCGACGGTGAAGATGCAGCACTCGTTCATCGTGACCGAGGATACGAACAAGACGCAGTTTGCGGACATCGCGGTGCGGGTGCCGTTGGCGAAGGTGACGAGGGGGATGTTTGAGCCGATGCCAGGAGAGCAGCCGGTGAGCGTGGAGTTGGAGGGTGAGTCAGCTTATCTGTTGCAGGCAGATTATCCGCACCACGGGCAGAAGACGGCGCGGGTGGAGTTCATGAAGGGGAAGACTCCGATCTCGATGACAAAAAGATTGGAGACAAAAAATGAAGCCCTTATTTCTGTCTCAAATCTTTTTGTCGGCATTGGCAATTTCGCTGCTGCGCAAACCAGCGCTGGCGGCGTGCTTATCTCGATGCCGAATGCGGCGAAGTTGTTCCCGAAGGAGTTCGAGGTCACGCCGGAGTCCATCGTGGCGCATCTGTGGTCATCGAGAGGTGGGCGGATGCTGGATTACCGGGCCTCGTCTCTCGTGGATCACTGGGGGCGGGATTGGGTGGCGAAGAAGCATCCGGGCGGCATCGCTGCCATGCAGGCGAAGGACACAAATGCGCAAGGCTCGGCGCGCACACATGACTTATGGCTGCATTTCTTTGATGCGGGCACGGCGAAGGATGTCGCGGGCATTGGCGCGCTCTGTTCGCAGCCACCGGCGGCCGTTCAGGACCCGCAGTGGATGCGCAAGACGGAGGCGCTGGGCTTCATTCATCCGTATGACCCGCAGCGCTTTGGCAAGCTGGAGAAGTTCCTGCGTGATGCGGTGGAGGAGTATGTCGTCGGTGCCGAGCGGCGCTGGGGTGACTATGGCTTTCTCGATTATGGCGCGGGCATGCACACCTATGACGGCAATAACCTGCCGGGCGAGGAGACGCCGAGGCTGAACTATCGTTATGCGGACCACATGTATCACGCGCAGACGGCGCTGTGGCAGGCTTATGCCCGTAGCGGTGATCGCATGTATCTCGACTACACAGCAGCGCATCATCGGCATCTCGCGGACTTCAAGTTTGCGCATGTGGAGGGCAAAAACCGCAGCCTCGGATCGCGTGTCGGCTCCAATGGCTCGGAAGACAATCCGCATTACTGGAACGGCATCGAGGACCGCTTCGGCGGCGGTTTGCTCAATGGACATCAAGGCTTCGACCCCGAGGGTTTCCTGCTGCATCGCTACCTCACGGGCGACCGCTGGAGCGAGGAGGTGATTGTGCGCAGTGGCGAGACATTCTTGAAGCGATTCGACTTCGATGCGCTGCCGCAGATCGGTGCATCAAGTGACGGAGCACAGCCCTTTCTGCTCGCTGCACCGCTTTACCTGCACACCGGCGACAAACGCTACCTAGAGGCGCTGGACAAGATTCGCGCGCGAATGATCCGGCTCGATACGGCCACCGGTTGGGCCGATCCCGACTACTTCGGAGCCTGGGAAAAGTATCACATCAAGATCGCCGGTGCGCTGATGGACTGGCGGGCCACGGGCAATGCCACGACACAAAAGATGCTCGTGGATCGAGCCTTCCCCGTCTGGCTGCGTGAGCCGCCGGCGCCGGATTTTGGCTACATGGAGCAGAGCGGCTACTTCGCCAACTTCGCCTGGCGCATGACGGGCGATGTCCGTTATGCCGGACTGATGGAGGAGCGGTTCAATCGCGTGCTCTTTGAGTATTTCGATGCGCAGGGCAATCGCCGTGATGTTTCCGCTATTCGCGGTGCACCGCATCGTGGCGGCAATCACAGCTTCAACTTTCTGGAGACCGCCTTTTACGGCATGGACCTGCTCGCCGCCACCGAGGGCAAGAGTGCGCACTTCATCGGGGCCGATGCCGGGCCGAAATGCCACGCGGTGGAGATTCACTTTGCCAAAGAGCGTCATGAACCGCTGAACTTCGAGCTGAAGTTTGATCGTGGTCACGACATGCAAGTCACCTGGACGCCCACAGGCTACGGTCGTCCCCAGCGAGACTACGATGTCGGCCCGGTGCATTGGGACAGCCACACGAACTACTTCACCAAAGAAGCCCCCGGCTTCGGCGGCGGCTATGCCACGCTGGAACTCGGCGCTGAAACCGTGGAGGGCGAGTATCGCTTCAACAACGTGCCGATCCTCTTCGGCCACAATGCCAAGCGTCTCGTGCTCGTGGCGCCGGATGGCATCATCTTGCGAGCCATTCATGACCAGCCGCCTGTGTGGCACTTCATGATCCCCGCTGGCAAAAGTGGAGCCCTGTATGCCAGCAAGCCCATCACGCTCGACATCGGAGGCGAGCTCACTGAGTTCAAAGGCGGCGAATGGCTGCCGTTGCAAGGTGGGGCGACGGATCAAATGGCCTCCATCAAAACCAGCGGACTCGTGTTTGTCGCCTTCCGTGGCGGCATTCCGCCTGTTCTGGCGCAACACGATGCTCAGCTCTACTTCGTGCCCAGAGTCATCCAGGAGCAAATGCCTGCACGAGAAACCGCCGCCGCTGAGATCGCCCAACCAAACGACGAATACATCGAAGGCATCGCAAGCAAGGCCATGCTGCTCACCGGCACTCGCAACCTCAAAATCCCCCGCGGCAAACAAGTCAGCCCCGGCATCTACGAGCACATCAACTACCACGAAGGCACGCTGGAGTTCTGGTTTCAGCCACGCTGGAGCACGGGCATGGGAGCGGAGACGTCCGAGAAGTATTTCATCACCGGCGGCATCTGGCCCATCACGCTGAAACGCTATGCCGGTGACGATCAAGACCCGCGGGCAGGCAACGTCTTCCGCTTCGATGCCACTTGCACCATCAAGCCACCGCCGATGGCCAAACCCGCGCCATTCCCCTTTCCGCCGCAGCAGTTGCTCAATGTCACGCCCGTCGTGCAATCGCGCTGGCATCACCTCGCTGTGAGCTGGACCACGGACCCGCAGCGCGGCTGGATCAGCGAGTTCTACATCGACGGCCAGCCCAGCCTCGGCTGGGCACGCTTCGACACCGGCCACGGCCGCTTCCTCGAGGCCGACAACGCCGACAAACAATTGCCGCCGCGACCCTGGCCTATTGACGAACCCAAAGCCGAGTTCATCACGCTCATCGGCAGCGTGCTCAATGCCGCCGTCGATGAACTGCGGATCAGTAAAGCAGGACGCTATCCGAAGCCCTTCCCCATGCTGCCAAAGCGCAAGCTGGAGAAGGATGAGGACACGCTGTGGATGATGCGCTTTGAAGGAAGCGAAAACTCCGAGCCATGAACACACGACGCACCTTCCTCACCACCATCGCTGCAACCGCTGCGGCGGGTTCTGCTCGTGCAGGCGATTCGAAGCCCGAAGTTCGCTACTCGATGAATCCGCCGCCGCCGAAGATCGGGCCGCACACGGGGTCGCTCGATGTCTTCATCCAGAAGCTGAAACCGCAGGGTGAGGTGCCGCTTTCGTTTTTGAAGGACGAGCATCGCGATCTCGCAACGTGGAAGGCGAAGGCGCGGGCGAAGATGTTGGAACTGCTGCATTACACGCCGGAAAAGTGTGACCCACAGGCAGAGGTCATCTCGCGCAAAGATTGCGGTGACTGCATCCGCGAGGAGATTCGCTTCAACACGACGCCGGTGTTTCGTGTTCCAGCGACGGTTTTGATTCCGAAGGGACTCACGAAGCCCGCGCCCGCCGTGGTGCTGCTGCATTCGCATGGCGGCTATTATTTGTGGGGCCGCGAGCGTGAACTGGAGGGCGATGATGTGCATCCCACACTGATCGAAATGCGGGACTACTACGGAAAGAAGGCCATCGGCACCGAGATGGCGCGGCGCGGTTATGTGGTGATCAGCATCGACATGTTCTTCTGGGGCGAGCGGCGCATGGTGCTCGATGAGGATCCCGAGGAGTGGAAGACACGGCCTGCGAGCATCAGCGGTGAGTCGGTGACGAAGTTCAATCAACGCAGCAGCGCCAGCGAGCAACTCATGGGCCGCACGTTGCTCAGCGCAGGCGTCACCTGGGCGGGCATCATTGCCTGGGATGACATGCGCACGGTGGATTACCTCGTCACGAGGCCCGAGGTGGACCCGCAGCGCATCGGCTGCGTGGGCCACAGCGTCGGCGGACTGCGCAGCGCGTATCTGGCGGCACTGGATGATCGCATCAAGGCGGCGGTCGTGTGCAGTTGGATGTGCTCGTTTCCCAATCAGCTCGCCAAGCATGTGCGCAGCACCATCGGCCACACAAAGCTCATTCCCGGAATCTACCGTCTCATGGATCACCCCGACATCGCTTCACTGGCCATGCCGAGGCCGCTGATGGTCATCAACGGCATTCAGGACGCGCTGTTCGAACCCGAGGGCGTGCGCGCGGCGCATGAGAAACTGACGCAGTGCTATGCCAAAGCCGGAGCGCCCGATCACTTCAAGAGCATCATCGAAGAACGCCCGCACGAGTTCAACGCCGAGCGCCAGGCCGATGCCTGGGCGTGGTTTGAAAAATGGCTGTCATGAAGCGCCTGCTCCAATTCCTCCTGTTGTCAGGTTTCGCCCACGCCGGCGAAACGCTTCCCAACGGCATCGTCCTTCCCCATGAATGGCCGCCGCGCATTGGCGGGGATGCGGGCAAGCCGCCGCTGGAGACGTTTTCGAAGCCAGGTGATCCGCCGGCCCTGCCGTATTTGAAAACGAAGCCTGCGGTGATCGACACCGACCTGGGACGACAGTTGTTTGTTGATGATTTCCTCATCGCGGAGACGACGTTGCAGCGCGTGTGGCATCAGCCGGTGAAGAGCGATGCGAACCCGGTGCTCAAGCCGGAGAAGCCTTGGGAACTCGGCACCACCCGCACACCAATGGCCGCGCCGTTCAGCGATGGCTGCTTCTACGATCCGCAGACGAAGCGCTTCATGCTCTGGTATTCCTCGGGCTGGTATGATTCGACAGCGCTCGCGGTCAGTCGTGATGGTTTGCAGTGGGAGCGGCCCGAGTTCGATGTCTTTCCCGGCACCAACAAGGTCATGCTGCGCGATAACGATGACTGGCGGCGCGACACTGTGTCCATCTGGCTCGATCACGAGTCCGCAAGGCCCGACGAGCGCTTCAAAGCCACGATGTTCTGCCGCAGGGGCGCGCTGGGCACGAAGCTGGACAACGACAACCCCGGCCTGCTCCTGCTCGCCTCGTCCGATGGCATTCACTGGACCCTGCGCGGCCAGACGAAGCACTCGAAGGACAACACGACGATGTTTTACAATCCCTTCCGCAAGGTCTGGGTCTTCAGCCATCGCATTCACATCAAGCACGACGACGGGCGCTATGAACGAGCGCGCGCTTATTGGGAGACGAAGGATTTCTTTTCCGCCGCTGGTGAAGAGATGAAGAAGAAGCCGCCGGTTTACTGGATGAGCGAGCAACCGGGCGACCTTCGGGAGAAACCGAAGCAGGCTTCTGCGGCCATCGAACTCGGCAACTCCACGCTGGCGCAGATCTACAAGATCGATGCCACGCCGTATGAAAGCCTCATGCTCGGTCTGTTTGAGATTCTGAGCGGCCCGACGAACGACGAGTGCGCCGCCGAAGGCAAACCGAAGCGCACCGATTTGCAGCTCGCCTTCAGCCGCGATGGATTTCATTGGAGCCGGCATCGCGAGACTTTCATCGGCGGCACGGGCAAGTCCGGTGATTGGGATCGCGGCTACATCTCGTCCGTCGGCGGTGGATGTCTCATCGTCGGCGATGAGCTTCTCTTCCCGTATGGGGCCTTCGCCGGTGATCCGGTCAACACCGACAAATACTACGTCTGGGGCGGCCTCTATGCGAATGGCGCGACAGGCATCGCCAAACTGCGCCGCGATGGTTTTGCCTCCATGCGCGGCCCCGGCGTGCTCACGACGGAACAGGTGCGTTTCAGCGGCAAGCATCTCTTCGTGAACGCCAAAGGCAGTCTCCGCGCCGAGGTGCTCGATGCCAATGGGAAGCCCATCGCTGGCCTCACGCCCGCAGATTGCATCCCGTTCACCGGCGACAGCACCCGCGCCCACCTGAACTGGAAAGGCGACCTCGCCTCTCAAGCAGGCAAGACCGTGCGCATCCGCTTCCACCTCGCGGAAGGCGACCTCTACGCCTTTTGGATCAGCTCCGACGAAAGTGGCAGCAGCGGCGGCTACGTTGCAGGCGGCGGACCAGAGTTTAATGGAGGCAGGGACCAACCACGCACACGCCAATGAAATCACTCACCCTTCTACTTCTCACATCACTGGCCGCGCCTCTCGCCGCCGCGGCCCAGGAGCCGATCCGCATCGGCAAGGCACACCAGCTTTTCCTCGATGACCACCTCATCGCGCACACCGAGCATCTCAAGCGGCGCGTGCAACAAGCGCACAAGCATGAGACGAATCCGCTGTTCGTGAAGGAGCACGCATGGGAGCCGGAGGGCTATGTGGTGCCGAGCGTGATCTATGATGACGAGGAGAGAATCTTCAAAGCCTGGCTCGATGGCTACGGCATCGGCGTCTTCTACTTCACCAGCAAGGACGGTATCAAGTGGGAGCGTCCCTTGATGCGGCTGTTCCCCGAGTTCGACAAGGAGCCGACGAACCGCGTGGTCCTGAGCGCGTCCGAGATCGATGCCAAAGCCGCCCCGCCGGAGAAGCTGGACTACCTGCGCTCTCGCGAGGCTGGCTGGCGATACTTCGGGCACGCCAGCGGTGTGATCAAAGACAAGCGCGATCCCGATCCCCAACGCCGCTACAAAATGGCCTATCTCTGGATCAACCGGCAGTATCAGCCGCCTGGTGCGAGTCGCGCGGGCAAGTTCATCGCCATGGGCGTGGCCTTCAGTCCGGATGGCATTCATTGGACGCCGGTCAATGAACCTGTGTGCCGCGCGACGGTGGATCTGCCCTTTCACATCAACTT
This sequence comes from uncultured Verrucomicrobiota bacterium, assembly GCA_903960845.1. Classification (GTDB taxonomy): domain Bacteria; phylum Verrucomicrobiota; class Verrucomicrobiia; order Verrucomicrobiales; family Verrucomicrobiaceae; genus Prosthecobacter. The sequence continues at coordinate 14,574 of CAJCCF010000429.1, forward strand.
CGACGACCAACGTCAGCGCTGGGTGCTCTATGGCCGCACGGTCGGCGTGGTCACCGGTGAAAAGAAAGCCGCGCATGCGGCGGACCCAAATCTTCAATACAACAATGGCCGCGCCGTCATCCGCTGCGAGAGTGAGGACTTCATCCATTGGACGCCTGAGAAGGGCGGGTTGGTGCTGGCGAGCGATGCACAGGACAGCACGATCACGGAGATCTATGACATGCGCCGCATCCCCTACGAGGGCATCGACATCGGCTTCGTCCACATGTTTCACAATGAGCCGACCGGCGTCACGCTGCCCATTCAGCTCGGCTTCAGCCGTGACAACAAAACATGGCATCGCCTCAGTGATCGAACGCCCTTCCTTGCGATGGGAGGACTCGGCGAATGGGATCGAGGTGTGATCTCACCGCCCACCACAGACCCGATCCTCGTCGGCGATGAACTGCGTTTCTACTACACCGGCCGCAACCAACTTCACAGCACACGCTGGAAGTTTGAGGACGAACCGAAACTCCTGCCCGCGATGCCATCTCCTCGCGGCGCGCTCGGTCTCGCCACCATCAAGCGCGACCGCTTTGTCGCCATGGAAGCCAGCTACAAGCCCGGCATCCTCCGCACGAAACCCTTCATTCACGATGGCGGCACGCTGCATGTGAATTCCGCGGTCAAGTTCGGCGCACTCACGGTGAGCCTGCTTGATGAGAAAGGCGTGTCGCTCCAGAAGGTCACCATCAGCGGACGAGATGAAATCGATCTGGCCCTTTCCGAACTGACGAAGATCGCAGGTCGCAAGGGCCAGCCGATGCGCCTGGAGTTTGCCGTGCAGAATGGGCGGTTGTTTTCGTTTTGGATCGAATGACTCCGCTTATGAAAAGACTTCTCCCCTATGCCTGTCTCCATGCCGCGTTTCTTCTCGCCGCCAATCTGCATGCCACCGATCCCGTCGCCATTGGCTCGCGGCGCGAGTTGTTCGTCGATCGCTTCCTCACTGGAGAACTGAAGAACACTTCACTGAAGCTGCATGAGCCGATCCTTGCCGAGCCGCTGAAGGAGCCACGTCCGCAGGGGCATTATGCCACGGTGTTGAAGGCGGAGGGCAAGTTCCAGTTCTACTACCGCGGCGACAAGGATCCGAAGGTGACTTGGAAGACGCATGGCATCGAGGCCTATCACGATGGTGAGGTCACGCTGTATGCGGAGAGCAAGGACGCGATCTCATGGACCAAGCCCAAGCTTGGGCTGTTCGAGCACGCTTCGTTCCCGGAAGGTAACATCGTGTTGATGAATGAGTTCACGGTGAACCACAACTTCACGCCCTTCATCGACACCAGGCCGGGTGTGCCTGCGGAGCAGAAATACAAGGCGCTGGGCGGGCTCGCCTTTCAGCCACATCAGTCGGCCGTGCGCGAGAAGCGCGGGGTCGGCGGACTGAAAGCCTTCGTCTCACCCGACGGCATTCATTGGAAACGACTGCGCGATGAGCCGGTGATCCCTGAGGACTGGGGCAAATACTTCGATTCACAAAACTACGCCTTCTGGAGCGGGAGCGAGCAATGCTACGTCTGCTACTTCCGCCGCTTCATCAAAGGCTGCCGCGGCATCGCACGCACGACGTCGGTGAACTTCGTCACCTGGACTCCCTTGGTCGAGATGCAGGCGAATCTGCCCAGCGAGCACCTCTACACGCCATGCACGCAACCCTACTTCCGGGCACCGCACATCTACATCGCCACGCCCACTCGCTTCATGGACAAACGCGGCGCGGCCACCGACATCCTCTTCATGAGCACGCGCGGGGGGGATCGCTACGACCGAGAGTTCACGCAGAGCTTTATCAGGCCCGGATTGAGCAAGGACGGCTGGCTGAATCGCGCGAACTACGCTGCCATCGGCATCCACCAGACGAGCGACACCGAGATGTCGATGTTCCTGACCGGCGGCAGGCGTTATCGGCTGCGGCTCGATGGTTTTGCTTCTGTGAATGCTCCGCTGGCAGGCGGTGAGTTCATCACGAAGCCGTTCACGTTTACCGGGGCGCAATTGGACATCAACTACGCCACCAGCGCCGCCGGGCAGGTCCGCGTGGAGCTGCAAGACAGCGATGGCAAGCCGCTCCCCGGTCTCACGCTCGACGACTGCGAGCCCATCTGGGGTGACCACGTATCACGCAGCGTGAAATGGAAGGCAGGCGCTGATCTGAGCGCCCATGCCGGCAGGGCAGTGCGGCTGCGCTTCGAGATGAGCGACGCGGATCTGTTCTCCCTTTGTTTTCAGCCAAATCCCCAACCAAAGCCATGAGTGCATCCCGCTTCTTCATCAGACTTCTCCTTCAAACCATCCTGCTCCATGCTGCTTATGGCAGTCTGACGGCTGCTGAAAGTCCTGTCTGGAAAGCGGCCGCCGCGAAGTCATTTACCACGCCATTTGGTCATCGTCCCTCACCAGCACCAGCATGGATGACGCGGGGGTGATGGGCGGGATCGTGTTTGAGTAGAACGATGAAATCTATTCTCAAACTCATCACTGCCCTGCTACTCACCCGGTTGTTTGCACTGCCGGGGCGGTGAGACCAGCCTAAACTTGAACCTTGTCATCTCATCAATCCGATCACCTATTCAAGACATGAAGCCGAAAAACACCTGCCTTCAAATATGCGTTCTGCAGTTGTTCGCCATTGGTGTTCTCATCGCGCAAAGACCCGAGGAAGAACTCTTGCGTCATAATCCATCGGCAATGTTTCATGGCAGTGTTGGAAAGCCGCTGCCTGTGGTGAGTCTTCCGGCCAATGTGTCTGCGCCTGAAGGAAAAATGACTCTATGGGCGGACTTTGCAGCTGCAGACGATAAGGGAGTTCCATTGTATGTCGTGAATCAGACGAATAAGGAGCATCCTTTTAGCACTCAGGATCATGACCTGTATGTGAAACTCGAGTTCAAGGATGCGGCGGGCACTTGGAGGCGTGCACAGGCACACATGTCGAGTGGGTGCGGCAATAGCTACTACTCAGTAACCCTGCCGCCACGACAGTTCTTCGCTTTCCGCGGTTACATGCCGATGACGGGCAGCCAGCAGGTGGTGAGGTATGCCATTCATGGTGGTGATCTGACATCGAATGAATCAAAAGGATTGATCTCAGAGTCGGACATCAAGGCGGCAGCCGTTGACTCACTCACGGCCAGCGAGATCCCCTACAATTTTTGGCAGGCGCTCGAAGTGCAAGCCGGCAAACCGTTGCCGCAGATGCCCTCTCTAAAGAGCCGTACAGATGCCCTCCGATCTCTCATTTGGTATCCCAGAAATGAACTCGCGATCAATCGGGTGAAGGAATTGGAGGCGAAGGCATTGGCGCTGCCGGCAAGCGATGATCGTGAATCATTGGTGTCTGCCGTTGATGACTACTTGGCAAAGGTCGACTTACCAAAGCCGTCTCCTGAAACTCTGGTGAAGCTATGCATAGCTCGTATCACAGATGACTCATCCGCCGAGGCCTCAATGACCAAAGACACTGCCTGGCGGTTGCTCGTAGTGCCGTCGCCCATCGGCGAATCACCTGGCACTTCCGCAAGTGGTCTTGACCCGCGCCAATGGCAGAGGGTCATTGCTCCTGCCGTGGCTTTGCTGCAGGAAACCAAACAGAAAACCAAAGGCGGCGGGGCGGATGCGGTTCTGTCAGCAGGTTGGATTGTGGATGCACTGGTCACCGGCGAGGAGCTGCTTGGCTGGCTATCGCAAACGTCATCCGAGCGACTTCAGAGCCTAGGGGCTGAGTCCCTCGCGCGGCGCTCTCGCTTCAGCGATCTTGTGGAGTTCGGCTGGAAACAGCCTGGGCAGGCTCAACTCAAGATACTCACCACACTCGCCTTCATTACCTCCCACGATCCCTCTGGCAGGACACGCCGTGCTGTTCGTCAACCGAGCTTTGAAGATAAGGAACACTTGTTTTGGGAGCACTGTGCCAAGACCATGCCCATCGAGACTGCCAACGCTTTGTGGGACTACGAATATGCCAATGGCCAAAATCCCTTCAATCGCCTGATACACGATCCTCTTCGCGACCACTTCAAGTCGGAGGCCGCTCAATCTGTGGCTGAGGTGGAGATCTCTGGACAGCAAGCCTACCCATTGCGCACAGCCCTCCAAATGCTCGCATCGTGGCGCATGAAGGAAGATGACGCAGTCATGACGGCACTTCTGAAGCACGGTGCTTACATCAAGGAGGAGAGTTGGCAGGGCGATAATCTTGACCAACACGTCTTCAAGAAGCGATTCATCTATCGTGAGGTCGCTAAACAGGCACTCATCGCTCGAGGCCTGACGGTGCCTTCGGATGTCATTCTCGAGTCCGTGATCTCGAGTGTTCAAGAAAAGCGAGCCCGGTGATTTAGATTGCTGTTATCGATCAAACTCAGCAGCGGGTTTGACTTCCCGACAAATCTTTAGCACCGGCGTAAACGCCTTTATTTTCCTGGCCGCACTTCACTTGAGCAGATTTTGATGAATCAGCTTATAGCTCCACTCCTCATCGTCATGAAGCACCTCCTCACCTTCACCGCACTTCTGCTCTCTTCCATGGCTGCCGTTCATGCCGAGGGCACCTTCCTCATCGAGCAAGGCCAGGCTCGTGCCGAGATCATCATCGCCGAAAAGCCTGCGCGCATAACAAAGCTGGCGGCGAAAGAGCTGCAGACTTACGTGCAGAAGATCAGTGGCGCGAAGCTGGAGATTGTGACGCAGAAGCATGAAGGGAAGGCGCATGTGTTTGTGGGCAGGAGCCGCTTCACGGAGGAATTGAAGCTCGACACCGGTGGCTTGAAGAACGGCGCGTTTCGCATGGTGTCGGGGGTGGACTGGCTGGTATTGCTTGGACCGGATGAAGACTTCATTCCGATCGAGCCATGGGGGCGGATGCGCAACACGGCGGAGCAGGCGCGGGTGAATGCGGAGTTCGACAAGATCACGGGTGATACGTTTTGGAATCACTTCGGCTACATCTACACGCGCTATCACAAGGACCTTGATGTTTGGGACTACGATGACGCGGGGACGTTAAATGCGGCGTATGAGTTTCTGCGCAGTCTCGGGGTGCGCTGGTTTTCACCGGGGGAACTCGGCGAGGTGGTGCCGAAGTCGGCGACGATCACTTTGCCAGTGGTGAACAAGACGGTGAAGCCGGACTTCGGTCTGCGGCGCTTCACCTTCTACACGGAGCACACGGGCCTTGGCGACAAGGGCATCTGGATGCTGCGGCTGGGATTGAACCAGGCACACAAGATCGGTGGCATCTCGCAGGTTTGTCATGGCGCGAAGTTTGTCATCATGCGCGAGGAGATGAAGCAGGCGCACCCGGAGATGTATCTGCTCACCGGCGGCAAACGTGACACGACAACGAAGGGCAGCGGCTATCCCGATCTCAACTCGCCGCTGTTCTTCGAGAAGCACCTCAAATACTCGCGCATCATGTTCGATCACTTCCACGAGCCGATGCTCAGCATCGACCTCGTTGATGGTTACGGCGGCATCACCTCGGATGATCCGAAGTGGATGGCGCAGCTCACGCCCGAGCGCGGTTGGTCGGGCACGATGTCCGATCAAGTCTGGGGCTACATCAATCGCGTGGCGCTGGAGCTTTACCAATCGCACCCGGATCGCCTCGTGAGCGGGCTCGCCTACAGCGCTTACAAATTGCCGCCGGCGAAGATCGACAAACTCAGCCCGAACCTCGTGCTCATCGAGACACGTCAGCGCCAGAGCTTCTGGGATGAAGCGCAGCGCAGCGAGCACCGCAGCTTGCGCGAGGCCTGGATGAAAAAGCTCACCTCGGGCAACTACCTCACCTGGGACTACAACATCAACGCGCGCCCCGAGCAGGCCGGCCGGCCTGTGTTGTACACGAAGCAAATCTCCAGCGATTTGCGTGAGTTGAAAGGCCGCACGCTCGGTGAGATGATCGAAATCTATGATCATCCTGCCGGGAAAGAGAACAGCTTTGGTTATGATCCGCTCGCGCTTGAGCACCTGAATCTCTACGTCACCGCGCGCCTGTGGTGGGATGCCGATCAAAGTCTCGACGCACTGCTCACCGACTATTTCACCAGCTACTACGGCCCCGCAGCCAAGCCGATGCGTGCCTTCGCAGAGTTCTCCGAGGCCAACTGGATGCACATGAGCCAGGACGGCGCGAAGATCGGCGAGGCCTTCACCTTGCTCGCCGCCGCGCAAGCCGCCGCCGATCCGCAATCACTCCCCGGACGCCGCATTCAAAAGATCGCCGACCTCATGAAGCCGCTACGCACGCTGCAGCAGCAACTCAGTCGCAAGCACGACACGGACCTCTCCTATCGCGTGCTGGAGGCGCACCAGACCGGCGGCAAACCGATGAAGGACAAAACCTTCGATGGCCAGGTGCTCAAGGAGTACTGGACCGACGTGCGCACTGCACCGCTCGTCAAACTCACACCTCAGTCACCGCAGCCCAAAGCCGCCACGCAATTCCAAATCCAGCGCGAAGGCAGCATCCTGCACATTGGCATCATCTGCCACGAACCCGACATGCCCGGTGTGACCATCGCCACCACCACTCCCGACGATCCGAAGCTGCTCGAAGGCGATCACGTCACCTTGCTCATCGAGACCGCATCCAACAGCTACTACGAAATCGCCATCAATCCCGCCGGCACCGTGCTGGAGATCGACCACGGCAAGGACGGCAAAGGCGTGAAGTGGACCTCCGGTGCGCAGTTCGCCGTGCATCGCGGCGCCAAGCAATGGAGCCTCGAAATACGCCTCCCCATCACCGGCGAAGGCTCGCGCATGATCGATCCGCTCAAAGGCATCGACGGCAGTCAGCCCAAGGATTTGTTCCCCTGGCACTTCAATCTCGGTCGCCAGCGCGTGCGCGGCACGACCATCGAACGCTCCGCGTATTCAGCGACCGGCAAGGACGGCTTCTACGTGCCCGAGAAGTTCGCGAAGCTTTGGGGGAAGTGAGGTTGATCTCCTTCTTTCGAGACTATTTCAATGTTTGACATTAATTTGATGGAGTGGGATAATCTCCATCATGACGAAGACACAGATCCAAGTCCCCGAGGAGTTGTTTCAGGAACTCCGGAGCTTTGCGAAGCAACGCGAGTGGTCCCTGGCGGAGACATTCCGCCGTGGTGCTGAGCTGCTACTTCAGGTCTATCCCGAGCCCCCAAACAAGGCAGCCGTGGCATGGACACCGCCGAGTTCGAGTCGCGTTGGTTGGAAGGGCCTCAGCGCCGCCGAACTCCGCGATGCCGCATTTGCCGATTCCGATCCGCGTCTGGCCTGAAGCACCTCATGACTGGTCATGCTATCCATCGACACGAATCTCATCCTTTACTGCTACAGCGAAGCCTCGCCGCAACATGGGGCAGCTCGCCAATTCATCGAATCCCTGTCGCAACGAGAAGACGTGGCGATCGGTGAGTTCGTGCTCACTGAGTTCTATCTACTTCTCCGCAATCCCGCAGTTCTCAGCCAACCATTGACCGCTCCCGAAGCCGTCGCCGTCATCCAAAATTACCGTCAGCATCCTCGCTGGAAAATCCTGGGCTTTCCACCCACCAGCCGCGAACTCCACGCTGAACTCTGGCAGCATGCCGCCGTGCCCGACTTCGCCCGCCGCCGCATCTACGACACCCGCACCGCCCTCAGCCTCCGCGCTTTTGGCGTCACCGAGTTCGCCACGGCGAATGTGAAGGATTTTGAAGGGTTTGGGTTTTCGAAGGTGTGGAATCCGTTAAGTCCGTAGCACAGCAATCTATCTTTGATCGAAAACTCTCTATCCTAACCTGCACCCATTCAACCCGGATTATGCAATGGAGTAGCAGAACGGAGGTGGTCGGGCCTCGATTTGGCGGAAGATCGCGTCCATCCAGGAGCGCTTTTTGCGGGGTAGTGAGAGCTTGAGCACTCGTTTACACGCGTGCTGGCTGATCCACCCG
>CAJCCF010000430.1 GCA_903960845.1 uncultured Verrucomicrobiota bacterium
AAGCTCGACGAATACGCGCAGAGCATCCGCGACATCGAGACGCGGCTCAGCAAGGACGCGCAATGGCTGGCCGTGCCAAAGGCCAAGCCACCGCTCGCCGAGCCGCACGAGAAGCCCGGCGGCCGCGAGGAGGTGCAGGTCATGTATGATCTCATGATCGCCGCCATGCAGACCGACACGACCCGCGTGATGACGTATCGTCAGCCGGTGAACTCCGTCTTGAAAGACATCGGCGTGCCCTACACCGGCCACGACCTCAGCCACTACGAGCGCTCTCAGGGCGACCGCATGGAGTTTTCCCAGAAGCGAGACGAAACCCAGAGCGCGATGTTCGCGAAGTTCATCGACAAGCTCAAGGCGACGAAGGACACCAGCGGCACCAGCCTCTTCGACAACGTCATCGTCGGCTACGGCAGCAACATCAGCTCCGTCCACTTCCTCGACAACTGCCCCACCCTCCTCACCGGCGGCGGTGCCAACCTCAAACTCGGCCACCACCTCGTTCTGCCCAAAGACACGCCGCTATGCAACGTGTGGCTCACCATGCTCCACGGCCTCGGCCTCCAAGCCGAACGCCACGGAGATAGCTCAGGTGTAGTGAAGGAACTCATCGTGTGATCGGGAAACATCTACAGGCAAAAGAATGGGGGCAGGAGAATGAATGGCCCGATTCTTTTGCCTCCATTCTTCTGCCTATTGAAACCCATGACCCGGATCGTCCTCGCTCTACCTCATCCTGTCGTTCAGGCGCTGCCAGGCAATGCAGGCAGGACGAATCATTGGGGACTGAACGGAAGCGGCGCTGAAAAATGAGAAACCCGTCTATGACTCTCTTTGTCCGACTTTTCCTCGTCGCAGTTCCATATGCCGCGCTTGCCTGTCTTGCCCTGGTCTGGATCGCCGCTCTGTATTTCTACAAAGACGCGCCTTTGGCCCCTCATGCGAAATGGGGCATCCCAGCACTTTTTGTTTACGCAACGCTGACTCAGCTTCGAGGAGGGAAATCATGAATCAACGCGTGCCTCAGTTCACAGAGGGCGGCTTCGAGTTTGATCCGGTCCTCATCCCACTCGCCGGACTGGCCTTCGGCTGGTTGTGGCTGATGGCAGTCCAACGGCTCGATTTGCGCTGGGGGACGTGGCGCTTTGCTGCCCGGCTCATCACTGGATTCCCGCCGCTCTTCACCGTCGTCGTGTCACCGGTGATCACCTATTTTTATCTCTGCGGCTCCCTCTCATCGCTCACGGCCAGTCTGATTCTCAGTAGCGGCTCTGGCGGGCCAGTCTCGCAAGGCTTTTTTCTCGGCTCGATGAAGGTAGTTGAGTGGTCCTGCAGCGTCATCGCTCCGTTTGTCTTCTCGGCTTACTTAGTGAGCCTGCAACTTCCCCTCCGCTGCTGTTTCGTCCTCACCCTGTCCCACTCTTTGGTGGCTGGTTATCGGACGGCCAAATACATTCACACGGAAAGTGGCTTGAGCAGCACCATCAATTCCGGCCCGGCAATACTGGAAAGATTCGAGATCTTTGACGGGCTGGTTCCGATCGCTGCGTTCGCGGCTTTCGTCTTTTGGCATCATCGCAAAAGTGCGGGCAAAGAGGGCGCTCAGGAATATCCGGCCCGTGCGTAACTGAAGCCGGTTACGAACACACCCATCTTCATGAAAGATTCAAACATTCACCTGCTACACCGCCTCAACCGCATCTTCGCCTTGAGCTGCCTTATTCTCGGCCTGTGGCCCGGCTTGCTGCTGACCGGGACTCCGGTGGATCAGAAAATGAAGGAGGCATTTCAGGCGATGCAAGATGGCCGTCTGCCCCAGGTTCCCGTGGACGCCACAGGCAGCTTCAAGGAGACACGACATTGGCAATTGCGCGTCGGTCTTCCGCTGCGCCCGTTCCTGGCTGCCGACTCCAAACATACGATGACTGGCAGAACGACTGGCCCCATAAAAGCGACCCATACGGAGGAAAACCTCTCCACGATGTATGCCGACCCCGGCGGTGCCATCTACAGCGCCATCCTCCTCGCTCTGGCGTGGGGACTGTTCCGCATCAGCCGGAACGTCGGTCAGAAGGATCTAACCGGAGGTTCCTGACCCATCCGCTCTCAATCAATTCACCACACACACCCATGCTCTCGCCGCTCCGCATGCTAACACCGGTTCTTCTTCTTAACCTTTGCCTCGCCCCTGCGCAAGCGCAAAGCAGCGCTAAGGGCACCGTCTTGATCAAGGAAGACTTCAGCGGCGGCGAGAAACGTGCGGAGCCGCAGAAATGGGGCGGTGGGCCGAGCTGGAATATCCCCGAGACGTGGGAAATCCGCGATGCGGCCATCGCCTGCATCTACGATGGCAAAAAGCATCCCGGCAAAGCACACGGCAAGTCCATCGACCTGAAGTTCAAGGCCCACAACGTCCGCGTGAGCTACCGCATCCAGTTCGAGGGCGTAGGCGCGATGATGGACATGATCATCAATGCACCGCTCAGGCCGGGGAAACCCGGCAGCGTGCTCTGGCACATCGGCGATGTGGTCACGCGCATCAACAAGCCCACGGCGCGTGATGACGTGGCGATTGCCGAGCGCGATTTTACCCGCGACGTGAACCATCCCAAGCTCGCCGGCAAGAAACTTGATCCCGAAGTGCTCAAACTGCCCGAAGGCACCTTCCGCAGCGCCTACGGCATTTCCGGCGAATCCACCTTCAAGAAGATCAGCCTCGTCAGCGGCCAGTGGTATCAGTTCGTCGTCGAGAACATCGGCACAAAGTGGACCCTGTGGGTGGACGGCAAGGAGACGCTCTCGCTCAACCTCAAACGCTCGGACGTGGAGAAGGAGTCCGTCAACTTCATCGGCTTCGGCCCCTTCCTGCTCGACGACATCATCGTTGAGGAAGTCCCACGCTGACTTGGTGAACCAAGTCTTGCACCCCAACCTGACCTTGACTCAAACGCCACATTCTCATGCACCACCGGTTGCCATCCTTGATCCTTTTTTTGCTACTTTACGGATCGATCGGCCACGCCGCCGAGCCACCCCAAGCCACTCTCGACGCCAAACACCGTGCTTTTTTCAAAGAGAACTGCCTGAACTGCCACAACGCCGAAAAGCAGAAGGGAAAGGTGCGGCTGGATAACCTTTCCTTCACGCTCGACTCGGTGGAAAATGCGGATCGGTGGCAGAAGATTCTCAACCAGATCAACTCGGGCGAAATGCCGCCTGAGGACGAGAAGCAGCCGCAGGCGGTAGAGAAGACGAATTTCCTTGATGATCTTTCCCGCACACTCGCGGCGGCGCGTGGGCGCCTGAGTGATTCCCGCGGAAAGATCACCATGCGCCGCCTGAATCGGCGCGAATACAAGAACACGATCCGCGATCTACTCGGCGTGGACCTGCGTGTGAACGAACTGCCTGCCGATGGCGGCGCGGGCACGTTCGACACGGTGGGTTCGTCGCTTTTCATGTCGAGCGATCAGTTTGAGCAATACCTCGCGCTCGGTCGGCAGGCGCTGGATGAGCATTTTGCGCGTTTCATCGCGACGGCGCCGGCGCGTGAACTCAAGGTTCACCTTGAGGCCGAGAACAACAAGGAGCGCATCATCAAAGGTCTGCGTGAGCGGACCGATGCGCGTGACCGTTATCTGAAATGGAC
>CAJCCF010000431.1 GCA_903960845.1 uncultured Verrucomicrobiota bacterium
AGGGGTTTGATGGTGTATTCCTGAATCAGCGAGAGTTCGAGCAACTGCTCGAAGGGATCGGCGGGCTTGTTGGGTGCCTTTTCCGCATAGCCGACCACGTAGTAGTAAATCTCGCCGAGACCGGTGCTGATCGGCGCAAGCTGGGGGGCCATGCCATCGGGCAGTTCCTCACGGGCGTTGGTCAGCCGTTCCATGACGAGCTGCCTCGTGCGGAAAATGTCGGTGCCGTCCTCGAATGTCATCGTGACCTGCGAAAGGCCGAACTTGGACAGTGAGCGAAGTTCGACCATGCGGGGGAGTCCCGCCATGGCGCTTTCGATGGGAAAGGTGACAAGTCGCTCAATTTCCTCGGGAGCGAGGGCGGGCACGGCGGTGTTCACCTGCACCTGAACGTTGGTGATGTCGGGCACCGCGTCGATGGAAAGGCGGAGGGCGGACCATATCCCGGCGACCACCAAGACCAAGGTGGCGAGGAGCACCAGCACACGCTGGCGCATGGAAAATTCAATGAGGCGTTCGAGCATAAAAAGATCAGTGGCCGTCGGCGCAGCCCTTGCCTCCGTTGACCGCTTGGAGTTCGATCATCCAAAGGTTTGACGCTCCGGCGGAGACGATTTCATCCCCTTCGAAGAGACCGTCCACGACCTCGATCCGGTCGCCTTGGCGGGAGCCAAGAACCACCGGGGTGCGCAGAAACGCCCCTCCGTTTGCGGCATACACAAAACTGCCGCGCACGGACTCGACGACTGCGCTGGCCGGGATGATGGTGGCCTCACGCCGCCGTGCATCATCCTGACCCAATCGGGCTTGAAGAAAATCCCCGACGCGGAGTTTGGCCTCCTGATCGCTCACGGTGAGGAGAACCTCGGAAGGTGCTCCGGCTTGGACGGCGGGTTTGACGGCGGCGACCGTAGCGGGGAACTCGCCATGACCGCTTGAGAGATCGATACGTTGACCGACCTTCAGAGCGGCTGCTTCGGCGGAGGGAACCCACAATGAGGCAGAGGCCGTTTTCTGATCGGATGCTTCGGCCGCGGAGCGGTAGATTTGTGCGGCGATGCCGCTGCGCTCCGGGAGGATGCTGGCGGACTCCACTGGTGCCAAGCTGATGGCCGTAGCCTGCCGGGCAACCTCACTGAGGGTCAGGCCGCGACCTTCCTTAAAACTCCATGGCTCACTAGCGTGTCCCGCCTCAGGCTGCGATGCTGTAGCTTTGGAGGCTGTGCTGATGAGAATCACAGCGGTTGTTGCGGCGAGAAGGGTAAGACTGGCTGTAATGACGATGATTTTTTTCATAGTTTTTTGCTGAATGAGATGTTGGATGGATTGGAGCGAAAGACAGGACCGGAGGCAGGTTGTGGCAGAAAATTGAGGGCAAAATTCACGGTTTGGCCTCTCTGGGCGAATCAAGTTTCCCCCCTGTTAAAAGATTCAAGTCCAGCAGAGTGCGCCAGGCGTCGAGCACGGCTTTCTGTGAGATCCGTAACGAGTTCAGATAGG
>CAJCCF010000432.1 GCA_903960845.1 uncultured Verrucomicrobiota bacterium
ATTTTACCACGCCAACTGCGCCGACGGCTTCATGGCCTGCTGCATCGCCCGCACCTATCATGCAGAGCACGGCATTCCTGCCGAGTTTAAACCGATCAACTACGATGAAAGCCTGAACCTTGAAGACTTAAACGACCAAGATGTGACCTTCTTGGATTTCACGCCCAGCGCGGACGACTTGAAAAACCTGAATTGGCTGGCGTCCACGGTGCTGGTCATCGACCACCACAAAACCGCCGAAGCACGAAACGGTCCCGACGCCAAACACAAAGTTTTGTTCGACCTCACCAAATCCGGAGCCGAACTGACCTGGCAGCACTACTACCCAGCCGAGCCTCTACCAACCCTCGTGCGACTGGTCGCGCACCGTGACATCGGCAAGGCTTGGCAGGATCCGGAGCACCCCGACAGCACCGACAGCCTCAACCTGCACGCGTACCTCATGCGCTGCCTACCGCGCACCCACAACCACTGGATTAAAATGCTCAATGATCCGGATCTGGCGGCAGAATGCCTGAAAATCGGCGAGAAGCTCCGACTGGCTGATGCCGACATCATCGCCGCAGCCATCGAGCGCCCGCACTTCTTGAACTTCGATGGTAAAATCGTGCCGGCGGTCAACGGGCTCGACTCAGGCCTTGTCAGCGACGCCTGCAACGCGCTGCTCCAGCGCTACCCCGACGCCCCGTTTGCCTGCTCGTGGTTCATGGCATCCACCGGACGCATCACCTACAGCCTGCGCAGCCGGAAGGGCGGGTTCAACGTCGCTGAATTCGCCGCCAAAATGTCCCCAGGCGGTGGTGGCCACCCATGCGCCGCCGGATTCTCCGCCCTGAGCCCACTGCCAATCCTCTAAACGCCGGCCTTATGATCAAACGCCCCCTCGACCCACGGTTCTCCGAAGCCGTCAAAGCCGGTCGCAAGTTCACCACGATCCGCGACAAACCGTGGCCAACCGGCAAACCCATCATGCTCTACAACTGGAGCGGCAAACCCTACCGGTCCCCGCAGGTCGATGTGGCACCGATCGTCGTGCTCGGATTCTGGACAATCTATATCACCCACCACTTGGACGGCACCATGCACTACGAGTACGGCATGGAAAACGACAAGCCTTTATGGGAAACCGAAGGATTCGAATCACAAAAGGAACTCGATGACTGGTTCCGACCGCTTATCATGAGAGGATTCAAAACCCCCAAGTGCCTGATGCGTTTCCAGTTGGCGGCACGACTCCCCGAGGGCAAATTTCGTCAAACCTATGGAGCGCCATTCCGCTTCACGCTTGGCGAAAGCTACGAACTGCAAAACGGCCAGTTCGTGAAGATCGTGGCTCGGCACCTGCAGACCGCCGGCTACGAAACCATCGAAGACGAAGCTGGCGTCCACCGCTACGACCGAAGCACGCACGGCATCGACGCCGGCAGAGTGACTGGCACAGCCCACGACTACTCCTGCCTAGAAAACATCAAAAGATACAGCCAACCAGTCCAACCCGCATGAATACCAAGAAACCAGCACGCAAAAACCAACCGCCCAGATGCAAACCGTCGACGCCAGCCTCTCAATGGTGGGTGCTCGACACCGGTATCGAAGGCATGTCAGAAAGAACGATCCAAGCACACGGTCCATACCCCACGCAAAATAGCGCCGAACAGTGGATCAAAGACACATCCGCTGAAGATTGGATAAGCTCATGCGGCTGTCTGCGCACTGGCGGCAAACCGGAATGCTGGGGAGATGAATACATCATCGTCCAGGTCGTGCGCAGCGTCCGTCCAGTCCCTCCAACCAGCGTAGAAATGACGCTGGTGGATACCGCAAACTTATCAGGCCAGTTAACCACCAACCCAATGTCCACATGAGCACCCACTGGTCACCATCCAACGAGCAGGCCCGAAAAGAACGCTTCTGGCGCACTGCGCCACCCGATCCGACGAAAGTCCACAAACAGAACGGAGTGCCGTACTTCCGGCCGGGCCACGACCGCGTCTTGATGCCCAGCAGCTTTATGCCCGTCGGTGAACACGCTGGCAAGCAAATGCAAGCTGTTCCACCGGCCTACTTGGTTTGGGTAGACGACCAACCATGGGCCAAGAACTGGCTCCCATGGCAACCCGTGCACGACTTCATTGACCGGTTCATCCGATCCGACGACGACACCCTCGCTGCCATCGATTTCCCGACACCCGAGTTCTACGTCGGTCCTCTCCACCAAGCCACCGACAGCAGAGATCGCCCCCTGCCTTGTTTCCGCACCGGCGCAGCCCGACTCTGGGTCAGCCCAGCCGAGACACATCAAGACCTGCTACACGCCTTTGCCGTAGGATGCCTCAACCTCAAAGTCACCTCGTACAACCGAGGCTACGCTCCGCACTATTTGCTCACCGCCGGCAAGCGATTCACAGCCCTGCGCAACGGTGCAATATCCGTGTAAAAAAAGCGCAACGCAAAAAAACTTCTGGAACTATTTATGGAAGCGCCCCATTCGCCGCCTTGTGAATCCGGCACAAAACCAACAGTTCCAGCGTTTTACAAAACTTCGCCCCATCTGGAAAACGCATCCGGAAAGGATGAGGGATAAGGAATGAAGGTTGCGGACGCCGGGCCTTTTCTGCCCCTCTGTTCCTTCCTTTTCTGGAAAGATCGCAGAGGCCGCAGATTAAACTGGCTCTTGAAGATCAAAGCCAAGACAATCCTGACTCTCAACGTTTCTTTTCACCATGCGCTCACTTCTTCTGCCACTCCTCGGACTCGCCACCATGCTCCACGCTGCGGATCCGGCACCGAAGCCAACGCCGCCCGCACCAGCTCCGGCAAAGCCCGAACCGAAGCCTCTTCCCGCACCTGCCACACCGGAAAAGAAACCGCAACCGACAGTCGCCGCGCCGGCTCCAGTCACCGCGCCCAATTCAGCCGCCACAGCGGCCACCACCTCCAGACCGGTCGAAAAAAAGAAGACCGTGGAGGAGATAGTGAAAGGCCATGTCCGCATCAATGGTCTCTTTGATCTCTACTTGGACCGCGAGAAGGGTACCGTGCATCTCTACATCAAGAAGGATCAGTTCGGTCCCGAGTTCATTTACTTCACCCACACGGTCGATGGCGTGGTGCAGGCTGGACACAACCGCGGGGCCTATGGCGACTCGCTGATCTTCCGCCTCCAACAGACCTATGAGCGCGTGGAGTTCATCGAGGAAAACACCTCCTTCTATTTCGATCCGCAGAGCCCTCTGGCACGCTCCTCAAGAGCCAACACCTCCCACGCCGTGCTGGCCAGCGAGCCCATTGTGGCGCGTGACGACGGCGGCATCCTCATCGCCGCCGGCAATCTCTTTCTCAAGGAAAGTCTCGTCATGGTGAAATCACCCGGCGCTGATGGCGGCAAGTCGGTGCTTGGCAAATTGTCCGATACCAAAACCAAGTTCCTGGCACTGCGCGGCTATCCGGACAACACGGTTGCCACGGTGGAGTACGTCTTTGAAAATCCCACCCCCACCTGGTCCCACGATGAGCGGGCCAAATCGGAGGAGATCGCCGACCCGCGCTACGTCAGCATCAAGGTGCAGCACAGCCTGATCAAGATGCCGGACAATGATTTCAAACCGCGCTTTGATGATCCGCGCATCGGCTACTTCAGCACTCAGGTCACTGACATGACCAGCAGCTCCGCCACTCCTTATCGCGATGTCATCCACCGCTGGAATCTGGCGAAGCAAAAGCCGGGCACCAAACTCAGCGAGCCCGTGCAGCCCATCACTTTCTGGATCGAAAACACCACCCCCGTGGAATTGCGCGACCTGATCCGTGAGGCCACGCTGCGCTGGAATCAGGCCTTTGAAACCGCCGGCTTCAAAGATGCCATCGTCGTCAAACAGCAGCCCGACAACGCCGCCTGGGACGCGGGTGACATCAACTACAACGTGCTGCGCTGGACCTCCTCCCCCAATCCTCCATTCGGCGGTTATGGCCCCAGTTTTGTGAACCCGCGCACCGGTCAGATCCTCGGTGCCGACATCATGCTAGAGTACAGCTTTCTCACCAACCGCCTGCGCAGCCAGCGCCTCTTCACCGAGCTCGGTCTCGCCTCGCCGGAAGAGGCGGATCCCCTTCCCTCACGCAAAGATCCGCACCTCTGCCTCGATGCCGGTTTCGCCCAGCAGGGCATCCTCTTTGGCAGCGCCGCTCTGCGACTTCGCGCCGCCTCTCCCGTCGAGATGAAGGCCCTCACCCATGAAGCGCTCACCAAGCTCATCCTGCATGAGGTGGGTCACACGCTCGGGCTCAACCACAACTTCCGCGCCAGCCATCTCTATGATCCGGTGACCATTCATCAAAAGGAGATCACTTCAAAGACCGGCCTCACCGGCTCCGTCATGGATTACATGCCGGCCAACATCGCGCCGGACGGCACTCCGCAGGGTGAGTTTTACATCACCAAACCCGGCCCCTACGACCACTGGGCCATCAACTATGGTTACAGCGAAGCGCTGGAAGATCCGGCGAAGGAAAAGCAGCGCCTGGACAAGATCGCGGCGCACTCGCATCAGCCTGAGCTGGCTTTCGCCAATGACGCCGATGACATGCGCAGGGCCGGCAAGGGCATCGACCCGCGCGCCATGATCTACGACATGAGCAGCGACCCCGTCGTCTATGGCATCCAGCGCTGTGATCTGGTGAACAAAAAGCTCGGTCAACTGCTCAGCAAGGAACCACAGAAAGGCGAAAGCTGGCAGTCCCTCACCCAGGCTTACATCAGCCTCACCCGCGAGTCGGCGGATGCCCTCGTCGCCATGTCCCGCTACGTCGGCGGCGTGCAGGTCGAGCGTGCCTTCGTCGGCCAGGCTCCCGCCATCAAACCCTACACTCCCGTGGCCAAAGCCCGGCAGCTCGCCGCATTGAAAGCCATCAATCAATACGGCTTCGCACCCGATGCCTGGAAGGCCCCCGCCGATCTCATCGCCCACATGCAGCAGCAGCGGCGCGGCTTTGATTTCTTCAAGGAGGACGAAGCCCCGAAACTCCACGACCGCACCGCCCAGATCCAGCGCAGCCTGCTTGATCAGCTCACCCATGTCGAGACGCAGCGGCGCATCCTCGACAGCGCCCTGTATGGCAATGAAGTCCCGCTCAGCCTGGTCATGAGCACCCTCACCAGCGGCATCTTCCAGGGCGATCCCGCCAGCGGCCCCGACAGCTCGCGCCAGAATCTGCAGAGCGAATACACCGACCGTCTCCTGCGCATCGTCAACAGCGGCACCTACCTCCCCGCCGCCCAGTCCGTGGCCTTCGCCGAGATTGAGCGCATCAAAGCCCTTCTCTCCACCACCCCAGCCTTCAAAGCCAGCCCCGCCCACAGCGCCTTCCTGCTCTACAAAATCAAACGCGGACTCGATGCCAGGTGAGTTTTCCAACCACGGAACATTTTAGCTAAGGCCAGAACCCAACAATGATGGGCCCAAGCTGCCGCGCATTGGGGTGAGCGCTCACGTCTGAAACTGTGAGAAAGGTGTGGGTGGCTGCGTTGAAGGTAACTCCCCTCCCATGCAACTTCGTCACGCGCTCTTCCTTCTCTGTTTCAGCCTCGTCAACCTGCACGCTGACGAGGGGCCTGATGGTCTGCCCGGGCACTCGCAGCATGGTGAGGCTTTCAATGAAGGGCCGCGGCAGGCGGCGGTGCTGATCCCCGGTTGTGGAAAGGTGAATTTTCCGGTCACCACGAAAAAGCCCGAGGCCCAGCAGTTCTTCAACCAGGGCGTGGGACAGCTCCACGGGTTCTGGTATTATGAAGCGGAGCGGACCTTCCGGCAGGTGGCGACGCTGGACAAGGAATGCGCGATGGCCTTTTGGGGCATGGCGATGGCGAACGTGAACAATGAAAAGCGGGCCCGCGAATTCACCAAAAAAGCCGTGGCCCTCAAGGCCAAGGCAAACGCCCACGAGAAGCTCTGGATCACGACGCTGGAGAATTTTTATAGAGAGGACAAAAACGACAAGCGCGACAAAAAGCAGCGCTCGCTGGATTACATCCGCGATCTGGAAACCATCGTGCAGGAGCATCCCGGGGATGTGGAGGCCAAGGCGTTTTTGGTCTGGAAAATCTGGCAGTCCAATGGTGAAGCTCCGATCACGAGCAACCAGGCGGTGGATGCGCTGATGGATCAGATCTTTGCCGCCAATCCACAGCATCCGGCGCATCACTACCGCATCCATCTGTGGGATGGCAGCAAGCCGGCGCGCGCACTGAAATCCGCCGCACAAAACGGCCAGGTGGCACCGGGGATCGCCCACATGTGGCACATGCCGGGGCACACGTTTTCCAAGCTCAAACGCTTTGACGATGCCGCCTGGCAGCAGGAGGCAAGCACGCGCGTGGATCACGCCCACATGATCAAAAACTGGATCCTGCCCGACCAGATTCACAACTACGCTCACAATGAAGAATGGCTGGTGCGCACCTTCAATGAACTGGGACGCGCCAAAGATGGCCTGGGCCTGGCACGCAGTCAGATCCGCATCCCGCAGCACCCGGCGTTTAACACGCTGGACAAGGAAGGTGATACCGCCAGCTATGGCCGGACCCGCCTGATCGACACCCTGATCCTATGGGAACTCTGGGACGATCTGCTGAAGGAAACCGACAGCCCTCTGATCGGCCCGGTCACGCAGCCCGGCCACGAAGCCAAACGTCTGCGCGCACGCGGCCTGGCATTCTTCCACAAGGGCGATGCCAAATCCCTCGCCTCAACCATCGCTGCACTGACCGAGATCGAAGTGAAAGCCAAAGCCAAGGAAGCTGCCGACAAGGTCGCCGCTGACAAAGCCGCCGCCAACAAGGTCGCGGCCAACAAGGTTGCTGCTGACAAAGCCACCGCTGACAAAGCCACCGCTGACAAAGCCACCGCTGACAAAGCCACCGCTGACAAAGCCACCGCTGCCAAGGTCGCAGTCGACAAAGCCAAAGACACCGCTGCCAAAACCGTTGCCC
>CAJCCF010000433.1 GCA_903960845.1 uncultured Verrucomicrobiota bacterium
CGACCCAAACGGCGTGCAGGTCTTTATCCTCGCCGGGCAGTCGAACATGGTCGGCCACGGCAAGGCGGATGACGGCCATGGCGATGTGAAGGGAGCCATCGGCAGTCTGCGTTACCAGGTCGATCACGATCCCAAAAACTACGGCCATTTGGTGAATCCCGACGGCACATGGAAAACCCGCGACGATGTCAAAGTCTGGTGGCGTGACAGCGACATCCATGCCCCGCGCGCTGTCATCAAGGGTGATCTCAAGATCGGTTACTCGCAGAGCCGGAACCCGGGCTGGATCGGCCCTGAATATGGCTTTGGCTGGACCATCGGCGATCGCATCAAGCAACCGGTGCTGATCATCAAAACCGCCTGGGGCGGCAAAAGCCTCAACGTCGATTTCCGTCCGCCAGGTGCCGCAGCAACCCGCGGCGGCGTGGTGGGACCCTATTACAAGGCCTTGATCGACTACACCCGCGACTGTGTGAGCAATCTCGGCACCGAGTTTCCCGAATGGAAGGGCATGGGATATCGCATCGCAGGCATCGGCTGGCACCAGGGATGGAACGACCGGGTCGACAAGGTCGCCTCGGCCAACTATGAGGCCAACCTCGTCGATCTGATCAAGGATCTGCGTTCCGAATTCGGCAATCCCAAGCTGCCCGTCTCCATCACCACCACCAGCATGGCACCACCACCTGAACGCACGGCGGTGGAGTTGGCCCAGCTCGCCGTGGCCGACGCCAAAAAATATCCAGCCTTCAATGGCAATGTGAAGACCACCGACGTCCGCCCGTTCTGGCGCGATGCTTCCATTTCTCCCAGCAACTTCGGCTATCACTGGAACCACAACGGCGAAAGCCAGTATCTCAACGGCAAGGCCATGGCTGAAAAAATGGCGGAAATGATCTTCCACAATCCATGAACCCGATTGCCATGAAGAGACGCTGCATGATGCCGACCCTTGACGCCGATAAACGCTCATGGCGCTTTTCGGCGGCCGATATCCGGAACGAGTTCGGCGGGCATCCCGGGGCAGGAAACAAGCTGATCAAACTCATGCGGACAACCATTCAACCTGCCGTAACTCCCGGGATCAATTGAGATTTCCGCGTGCTAAAGACCAAGTGCCACCTTGCTGATGAGGAAGGCCAAAAAACAAAAAAGTAATCTCATCCATGAAGCACCTGCTCGTCTTCCTTGCTCTTCAATCACTTGCCTTCGCCGCTGCACCGCGTGACTCACTGCCACTCAATGCACCCGGGTGGCCGCTGAACTATCGTCTTCATCTGGATGGCGCTGCGAAAGTGAAGTTGAGCGATGATTTGACGATCGTGCTCGATGCGAAAGGCCCGCATGACATCGCCGTGGAAAATCCGGCGGATGGCGCGCCGGTGATCCGCGTTTGGAGCGGAGGAAAGCTCGTGCGTGGACCTGTGGATGTGCCGGCCCTGGCGCAAACAGGTGCCGGGGACTTTGCGGATGCGAACCTTGATCTCGGCGCGGATTTCACCGCGATGGCGACCTTTGAAGCGAAAGGTGAAGGCACGTTGTTCTCCAAGTGCGCACCCAAGGGCAAGTGGTCGCCGGATGCGAAGGCGCTCTTCATTCGCGGCGGACGGCTGGTGTATGACATCGGCTGGCTCGGCGCGATGACCGGCGGTCCTGTGGTGAACAATGGCAAGCCGCACACCGCAGTTCTCACGCTGCGCGGCGGCACCGCGCGTCTTTGGCTGGATGGAAAGCAGATCGCGGAGAAGGCAAAGTTCACGACGCCGGATCAGAAGGGGCATGTCTTCAAAGTAGGCCGCGCCGCGTCGAACTTTGCCGGTGATCTCACCAGCGGAAACATCCGCGCAGTGCGCATGTGGAAGCGTGCGCTGCCGGAAGACGAACTGGCGCTGCTTTTCAAAAACGAAGGCACCAGCGCAAACACGCCTGACTTCACGCACACACCGAATGCAGGCAGCAAACCGGTCATCGAAAGCGGCAGTGGCTGGGTGCAGGCGCTGGAGCGCAGCGATCACGCGGAGATCGTGGGCGGATGGAATGCAAAGACGCTCGAAGAAGGTGCCACGATCTACAAGACGCTCTGCGTCGTCTGTCACGGCACCAAGGAGCAGCCAGGATCGCTGCCCACCGCGCTGCGGTTCGCGGAAGGGCAGTTCAAAAACGGCAGCGATCCGTATTCAATGTTCACGACCCTGACGAAGGGCTTCGGCCAGATGGTGCCGCAGCCGCAATACACCACCGCGCAGAAGTATGCGGTCATTCATTACATCCGCGAAACCTTCCTGCGCCCGCACAATCCTGCGCAACTCAAGGACATCGACCTCTCTCTTTTACCGCGTGGTCTGGTGCGCGCTGAAGCGGAGAAGGTGGACACGTCATTGCCGCCCTACAAGCGCATGGATCTCGGCCCGGCCTTGTTTTGGACGTTTGAGGTCGCTTCCGGCAACATTGCGCAAAAGGGCATCGCCATCCGTCTCGACGACGGCCCCGGCGGCGTGAGCAAAGGCCGCGCGTGGATGGTTTACGATCACGACACGATGCGCGTGGCCACCGCAACCACGGGTGACTTCGTGGATTGGAAGGGCATCGCGTTTGATGGCAGTCACGGCTCGCACACGAGTCTTGCGGGCGAGCGGCATTTCATCAATACTGGCGGCTTCGGCTACGGCACGGGCGAGCCCTTCACCGACACACGCCCCAAGGGCAAAGATGGCAACCCCTACGGCCCGGGCCCCACCTCCTTCAAAGGTCTCTACAAATATGGCAACAAGACCGTGCTCGCCATTGGCACGAATGGCACCACCGCTCTCGAATCACCTGCCTGGATCGATTACGGCAGCACGCCCATCTTTGTCCGCACCATCAATATCACCAATGTTATCACCTCGCATTATGTGCGTATTGCGCCGGAGTCGATGAACGTGGTGGTGAAGGGCGATGGCAAGCTCATCAAGGAAAATGGCGACTGGGTTCTGGAGATGCCCAACGACATTCGTGAGGTAAAGGCGCGCGTGTTCGTGTCCAAGTGTGATCCTGGTTCGCTCAACACGCTCGCGGGGAACTTCAAAGAGAGCATGGACCTCACGCCCCTCACCAAAGGCGGACCTGCGCAGTGGCCGCAAACCATCACCACGACGTCCGTGGCAGGCAAAGAAGACGGCGCGTTCGTGGCGGACGATTTCACGCTGCCGCACGATAATCCCTGGCAAAGCTGGTTGCGCCCCGGCGGCTTTGATTTCACGCCGGATGGCAGGGCGGCCATCGTCGCGATGTGGAATGGCGATGTGTGGCGAGTGGATGGCGTGATGGACAAAGCCCCCGCGAAGCTGACATGGCACAGGATTGCCAGCGGGCTCTTCCAGCCACTCGGCGTGAAGTTTCGCGGTGACGAACTGTTCGTGCTTTGCCGAGATCAGCTGGCGAAACTTGTCGATTTGAATGGCGATGGCGAAATCGACTTCATCGAGTGCTTCAACAGCGACCATCAGGTGACGGAGCACTTCCATGAGTTTGCGATGGGTTTGCAGACCGATGCCGCAGGTAATTTCTATTATGCGAAGTCCGGTCGCCACGCGCTCGACAGCGTCGTCCCGCAGCACGGCACACTGCTGCGTGTGAGCCATGATGGATTCTCCACCGACATTCTCGCCACCGGCTTCCGTGCCGCGAACGGCGTGTGCCTCAACGACGACGGCACCTTCTTTGTCACCGATCAGGAAGGCTTCTGGACGCCGAAGAACCGCATCAACCGCGTCAAAGTCGGCGGGTTCTACGGGAACCTGTTTGGCTACACGAGCGTGACCGATGAATCCGACTCCGCGATGGAGCAGCCCATGGTCTGGATCACCAATGATAAAGATCGCAGTCCCGCTGAACTCATCTGGGTGCCGAAGAACGCCTGGGGCAATCTCGGCGGCTCACTGCTCAATCTCAGCTACGGCACCGGCCATGCCTTCATCGTGCCTCACGAGGCAGTGAACGGTCAATGGCAGGGCGCGGTGTGCGAGCTGCCGATGCCCGCCTTTGCCACCGGCATCATGCGCGGTCGCTTCGGCAGCGATGGTGCGCTCTACACCTGCGGCATGTTCGCCTGGGCCGGAAACGCAACAAGTCCTGGCGGCTTCCACCGCATACGTCGCAACGATAAACCTGCGCAAATGCCACTGTCCATCCACACGATGCAGGGCGCGATGAGCGTGACCTTCAGCGAACCCATCGAGCCCAAGGATTGCGCGATGAAAGTGTGGTCGCTCAAACGCACGAAGAACTATGGATCCAAGCATTACGACGAGCACGCACTGCTCATTCGATCCATCAAGCTCAGCGAAGACAAGTGCACGGTAACTCTAGACATCCCTGATCTCGCACCCACGCAGTGCTACGAGCTGAAGATCAACGACCGCAACCTGCACGGAACCATTCACCAACTCGCCAGGCCATGACCCGTTCAGACTTTGACCGTCAGCCCCTCCGCTTCGGCCAGGGTCTTCTGATTGCCGTCAAAGGTCAGGAACTCATCCGCGCCCAGGTGCAGAGCGGTGGCAACGTGAAGGATGTCCGCCAACCGATGCCCTTTGGACTCCGTGTATCGTTCACTCAATTCTTCCGCCGTCTGATGCACTGCGGCCCAGTCCACCGGCATGATCTCCAGTACTTTCGTGCGCAGGTCGGATTGAAGATCACGCAGCATCTGGGATGCCTCATTCCGGGTGAAGCCCCTGGTCTTGTCCTTCGTATGCAACCGGACTTGCAAACGCAGAGACTGGCGAAACTCGAGCAGCAGCAGGCTGGAAACAGGCAGCGGCCCGCTGCGCTTTGCCATGAAAGCTATCGCTCTTGGCGAGTGAACCTGTTTCCGATACAGGGAGCAGAGGAAAGAAGTGTCGGGGAAGTTCATCAGCCTTCTTCGCCTTCAAGTTCATACTCCCGCATCTCCTTCACTTCCTGCTCGCTGAAGACGCGATCCCCCCAGATGGCCTTCTGGCGTGCAGCGAAGTCTGGATTCTTGATTTTGGCAGGACTGCGGCTGCGTTTCAGGGCCGTGAGCATGGCCACCGGTTCACCGCGTTTTTCGATGCAGACTTCGACGCCATCACGCAGCCAGGCCTCGATCATGGCGAAGTTGTTGCGGAGATCGCGAACGGTGGCGGTTTTCATGTGGACATTTTCTGTCCCCGTCCGGCATTTGTCAATCACAGCCACTCCCGATCCATGAGTATCTCTATGAAACATATCCTGTTCAGCTCGCTGCTCGCCATCGCACTGCCAGCCTTGGCCAAACCACTGCAAATCTTCATCCTTGCCGGGCAGTCGAACATGCAAGGGCATGCGAAAATCAGTACCTTCGAACACATCGGCATGGACCCGGCCACGAAGCCGATGCTCGACGAAATGCAAAACGCCGACGGAACTCCGAAGGTTTGCGAGCGGGTCTGGATTTCATCCATCGGCTGCGGCAAAGATGATACGACTGAGCAGACCGGAAAATTAACCGCTGGCTTTGGTGCCACGACCGAGAAAATCGGACCCGAATTCACTTTTGGCCTCTACATGCAGAAGTTCACCGATGCACCAATCCTGCTTATCAAGACCGCCTGGGGTGGGAAGAGTTTGAACACCGACTTCCGCCCGCCGGGCGCTGGACCTTATGTGTTCAATGAGTCGCAGTTCGCCACATTCCAGAAGCAGGGCAAAGACATCGCAAGCATCAAGGCGGAGAAAGAAAAAGAGACGGGTGTGTATTACCGGCTCATGATCGAGCACGTGAAAAAAGTACTCATCGACATCAAGCGCGTGGTGCCTAGATATGATGCCGCTCAAGGCTATGAACTCGCCGGTTTCGCCTGGTTTCAGGGCTGGAACGACATGGTGGACCAGGGAACCTATCCAACTCGCGACAAGCCCGGCGGCTACGATGCCTACAGCACAGCGTTGGCACAGTTCATCCGTGATGTGCGCAAAGACTTGAACGTGCCGAAACTGCCCTTCGTCATCGGCGTGCTCGGTGTGGGCGGCCCGACTTCCGAATACGGCCCCGATCAGCAACGCTACAAAAGCACACACGACAACTTCCGTGCCGCCATGGCCACACCGGCCGGGTTGCCCGAATTCAAAGGCAACGTCGCAACCGTCCTGGCCGAGAAGTATTGGGACCGTGAACTGACTCTTGCGAAAGCGAAGGACAACGAGATCAAAGACAAGGCGAAGAAGTTCGCGAAGGAAGGCAACATGAAGCCAGCAGAGGAAAGAGCCTTGAATGACAAACTCCGCGCCGAAGGACTCACCGAGCGTGAGCGGCTGGTGCTGGACAAAGGCATCTCCAACTTCGAATTCCATTACCTCGGCTCGGCGAAAATCCTCGGCGGCGTCGGCAAAGGCTTGGCCGAAGCGTTGGCTGGCTTGGTTGGCAAAAAGTGAGTTCCAAATCACCAATCCATGAAGCTCTCATTTGTCCTTTCGGCACTTATCTCCTCCGCAGCGGCACTAAACGCTGCTCCGCTTCCCGGCTGGAAGCACACGGGCGTGCTGACGGTGCTCACCACGCCGGAGGGCGCGAATCTGTCTGCGGGGGCGGTGGTGGAGCAGTTTCCGCTGCTGGTGCGACTGGATCGTGATGGCTTTGATTTCTCTCAAGCAAAGCCAGACGGCGCGGATGTGCGCTTCACCACAAGCGACGGCACCCTGCTGCCGCATCAGATCGAGGAATGGGATGCCTCAGGCGGCAAAGCCAGCATCTGGGTGCGCGTGCCACGCATCGAGGGAAATACGCGACTGCCGTTGAATCTGCATTGGGGAAAGACGGACGCGAGCAGTGCTTCCGATGGCAAGGCGGTGTTCAGCGAGGTCTATCTCGGCGTGTGGCACATGGATGGCGTGTTGGCGCCGGGCGAGACGCGCACACAGTCCGCTCCGGGTGTGATCGGCACGGCGCGGCATTTTAACGGTGAGGGGGGCATCAAAGTGGGCGACAATCTCACGGGCTATCCCACCGGGCACGAAGCGCACACCACGGAACTGTGGTTTCGCACGGAGCGTGCCGGCAGCAGTATGTTTGGCTGGGGAAACAGCCAGCCGCAAGGCAAGGTGGTGTTTCAATTGCGCGGGCCGCCGCACATTCGCATGGATTGCTGGTTCTCGGAGGCAAGCATCCATGGTGATGAAGTGCTGCGGCTCGGCGAGTGGCAGCACGCGGCCTTTGTGTATGAGAAAGGCAGCGCACGGCTCTACATCGACGGCGCGCCAGCGGGCAGTTCGACGCGTCCTGGCACGCCGATGAAGATCAGCAGTCCGGCCTCGCTGTGGATGGGCGGATGGTTCAATGAGGAAGGCTTCTGCGGTGACATGGATGAGGTGCGCATCTCCAAAGTGAACCGCTCCGCCGAATGGATTCGGCTGCAATACGAGAACCAAAAGCCGCTGCAGACGCTGGTGGGGCCGCTGATGCGTGCGGTCAGTGATTTCGCCGTCACGCCGGAGAAGGCGGTGCTGGATGAAAACGGTCGCGCGAGTTTCAAGGCGCAGGCGGGTGGAGCGGAGAAGATTTACTGGTCGCTCGTGCGCGAGGGACGTGAGCAGCTTCTCGCAGTGGATCGTTTTGCGTTCGAGTTCGATGCGGGGCGCGTGACCGGCGATCAATCGCTCACGCTGCGCTTCAAGGCCGTGCGTGCGGATGGTGTGAAGACTCGCGACATTCCGATCACGGTGCGGGAGACGATGCCCGATCCAGACTTCACACTGGAAGCGCCATCGAACTGGGATGGCCGCACGCCGATGGAGATTCGCACGCACCTTTCCAATAAAGTCAAAGCCGGTGACGTGCGCATGGAATGGCAGGCCGGGCCGGGCGCGGTGACGAAGGATGTATTGTCGGATCGTCTGCGGCTGCTCGCGGCGCAGAAGAACGGCCCGCTGACCGTCACGGCGACACTGAGCAACGGTGGAGCGTCGGTTTCGCGCTCGATGACGATTCTAGTCACGCAGCCTGCGAAACACACGTGGATCGAGCGCGAGCCGGAGGAGGATGAAAAGCCGGAGGAATGCCAGTTTTATTCCCGCAACGACCGAAACGAGGCCACGCTGCATTATCGCGGTGTTTTGGCCCAAAAGGCCACCGAGGTGTTTTTGCGTGTTTTTGCCGATGACAGGCCTTTTGCCGAGGTGAAGACCAAACCGGACGCCCAAGGCCGCTACGCGTTCGCTGCAACGTTAAAGGCAGGCTTGGTGAAGTATCGCGTCGAGTTCGGCACGCGTGATGGCGGCGTGGAGACGGTGATCGACCGCGTGGGCGATCTCGTCTGTGGCGACGTCTTTCTCCTCGACGGCCAGTCAAACACTGAGGCGCTCGATTTAAAGGAAGAGCGGCCCAAGCCGCGCGAGACGAATGAGTGGCTGCGCACCTACGGCGGTCCGATGGGCCGCGATGACGGCGTGGCGTGGCTGCGGCAGAACTGGACCGGCAAGGGCCGACCGAATCTTTGGAGCCGCGCGGTGTGGGCACCGAAAGAGCCGGAGTTTCGCACCTTCATCGGCTGGTGGGGCATGGAACTGGGCAAGCGGCTCATCGCGAGCGAGAAGGTGCCCGTTTGCATCATCAATGGTGCACTCGGCGGCACGCGCATCGATCAGCATCAGCGCAACGTCGCCGATCCTGCGGACATGAGCACGATATACGGTCGCTGGCTCTGGCGCCTCCGTCAGGCGCGGCTCACGCATGGCGTGCGCGCGGTGATCTGGCATCAAGGCGAGAACGACCAGCCTGCGGACAATCCGCTGGGTCGTCCCGGTCACGAAATCTATGCACCGCTGTTCCTTGAGATGGCCGCCGGCTGGCAGCGTGATCTGCCGAATGCGCGGCGCTACTTCATGTTTCAAATCTGGCCGAACTCCTGCGCCATGGGCGGCGACAAAGGCGCGGGCGACCGCCTGCGCGAGGCCCAGCGCACGCTGCCGGAGCTCTTCGACAACCTGAGCATCCTCTCCACGCTCGGCATCCGTCCACCCGGTGGCTGTCATTATCCGAAGGAAGGCTACAACGAGTTCGCCCGCATGCTGCACCCGCTCATCGGGCGCGATCTGTACGGCCGTGATCCCAGCGTACCCTTCACGCCACCGAATCTAAAACGCGTCTCGTTTGCGAATGCCGAGAAGGACGCACTCACGCTCGAGTTTGATCAAGGCGTTGTCTGGCTCGACTCGCTCGCGACGCAGTTCTATCTCGATGGCGAGCCGGATCGCATCGCCAGCGGCAGCGCGAAGGGCAACACACTCACGCTGAAGCTTAAATCGCCTGCGACAGAGAAAAAAATCACCTATCTCCAGGAGAAGAAATGGAGTCAGGACACGCTCTTGGTCGGTGAGAACGGTCTTGCTGCGCTCACGTTCTGCGATGCAACCATCTCCCTGTCGAACAACGCCAGCAGCCAAATTCCCAAGCCATGAATCGTCGAACTTTGCTCTCCAAATCCGCGGCTCTTGCGGCAGGCTCTGCCTTGCCCTCTTTTGCCATCGGCAAGCCGGGGAAACCCGCGAATGGCAAACTGAACGTCGCTTTCATCGGCTCCGGCGGGTGGATCGCGCAGCAGCCTTACAACCAGGGATGCTCGGAGGAGAACCTCGTGGCCTTTTGTGATGTGGACCAGAATCAGTGTGCGGAGAACTTGAAGGCATGGCGCACGAGCCAGCCCTTCTTCACGGACTTCCGCGTGATGCTCGACAAGATGCATCAAGAGATCGACGCAGTGGTGATCTCCACGCCGGACCACACGCATTTCCCCGCCACGCTTGCGGCGATGGAGCGGGGCATCCATGTCTATACGCAGAAGCCGATCACTCATAACATCTGGCAGGCGCGCACGCTGGTGAAGGCGCGGGAACGCTACAAGGTGATCACGCAGATGGGCAATCAAGGCCACGCGGGCGACGGCATACGCAAATCGGTCGAAGCGGTGCGTGCAGGCGTCATCGGTGATGTCGCGCAGGTGTTTTGCCACAATGGCGGACCGCAGATGGGCGGACCGCATTTTGCCAATCCCGCCGTGATGCCGCCGCCATCTTCGCCGGTGCCTGCAGGACTCGATTGGGATCTGTGGCTCGGCCCGGTGTCGAAGCGCGACTACTGCAGCGACTATCTGCCGCAGAAGTGGCGCGCGTTTTATGAGTTTGGTTCCGGCATGCTCGGCGACTGGGGCTGCCACACGCTGGACACGCCGGTGTGGGCGCTGGACCTCGATGCGCCAACGCTGGTGGAGTGCCTGGATCGCAAGGAATCGCTGGAGGGCGTGATCACGGCTCGCAGCCACATCAAGTATCACTTCGCCGCCAAGGGAGCGCGCGGTCCGGTCACGCTTGAGTGGTTCGACGGGCCGCAGGATTGGAACAAGGTGGGGAGGATCGAGAAACATGGCGTGGAGCATGCCGCGCAGTTTGGCCGTGCCTGTTGGATGGTCGGCACGAAGGGGATGCTCGGCTGCGGCACTCATGCAGGCGAGCCGACCATCCTTTCCAACGAACTGCGCCAGGCATGGAAGGACAATCCGCCACCGCAGAGCATCCCGCGTGTCCCTGGCGGGCCATTCCGCGAGTGGCTGCGGGCGATCAAAGGCGAAGGCCCGGAGCCCGGTTCCAACTTCACCTACTCCGCGAAGCTCACGGAGATCATCCTGCTAGGTGTGCTGGCGCAGCGCTTCAACACACGCATCGAATGGGATGCGCAGGCCGGACGCATCACGAACCGCCCCGAACTCAATTCCTTCGTCAAAGAACCCGTCCGCGAAGGCTGGAGCTATGGCGAGACACTTTGAAATCATCACGCGCATGAAACATGTCGATCTTTGTCTCCTGATGGCGGTGACCGCCACCTTGCTCGCCGCCGCGCCAGATGCCGCAACGCGCATCTGGACCGATCCCGAAGTCGCGGCTCGCGAGGATGCGGACTTTCCCATCCAGGGAGAATACCGCAGCGATGAAGGCACCGCCGCGATGGGCGCGCAGGTCGTGGCACTGGGACGCGGCGAGTTCGACATCTATCTGCTCGAAGGCGGCCTGCCGGGCGCAGGATGGGAGCCAGGAAAGCCGCGCACGCGGCTGCACGCCGTCAGCAAGGATGGCACAATTATCGCCTCGGATGATGCGGGCAAGATTTCAGCCTCGCTTGAAAGCGGCCGGCTCTCCGTTATCAAAGCTGACAGGACGAAGCAGGTGCTCACGCGCCTCCAACGCGGCAGCCCGACTTTGAAGGCCAAGCCACCAGGAAACGCCATCATCCTCTCCATCGACAAATGGGAGAACGGCAAAGAGGAAAACGGGTTCCTCACCGCCAACGGCAGCACCACACGCTCGCACTTTGGCACTTACACGCTGCATCTGGAGTTTCGCACGCCTTACAAGCCGGATGCACGCGGGCAGAAGCGCGGCAACAGCGGTGTGTATCACAGCGGACGCTGGGAGACGCAGATCCTCGACTCTTTCGGCCTTGATGGCCGGGACAACGAGTGCGGTGGCCTCTATTCCATTGCGAAACCAAAGCTGAACATGTGCCTGCCGCCGCTGACCTGGCAGACCTACGATGTCGAGTTCACCGCCGCCAAGTTTGACAGCACCGGCCAGCGAACGGGCTGGCCGCGCATCACCGTGCGCCTGAATGGCGTCGTTATTCATAATGATGTGGCGCTAAGCAAGAACTTCACGACCTCCGCCCCGCTCTCCATGCCGCTGACCAGCCCCGAAGGGCCCATCCATCTCCAACAACACGACAACCCCGTCGTCTTCCGCAACATCTGGCTCATCCCCGGTGAATGAAGAAACAATACCAACCTATCTCATGAAACTCCATTTACCTCTCATCCTCATCTGGTCCACAGTCGCACATGCGGCAGGACCAAACGAATCCACTCCACCGCCCGATTTCACCAAAGGCGATGCCTTACCTGTGAAGGCAAAGCACGATTGGAACCTCGGAGCCACGGGGCTGCGTGGGTGGATGTATTGTGACAAAATGGTGACCAGTGATGCGCGGCAGATTGCGATCACGAAGGTGGAAAAAGGCTCGCCGGCTGAAGGCGTAATCGCACTGGGAGACGTTATCCTCGGAGCCGGCGGCAAACTGTTTTCATACGACCCGCGCACTGAGCTTGGCAAAGCTCTCACCATGGCTGAGACCGAAGCGGGTGGTGGAAAATTAGCACTCACCCGCTGGCGGGCGGGCAAGACCGAAGAGGTCGTCGTCAAACTTACCGTGCTCGGCAGTTACTCGCCGACGGCTCCATTTGATTGTGTGAAATCGAAGCACATTCTCGAACAAGGATGCAACGTGCTCGCCGCAAGAATCGCGGAATCCTCGAAGCGTGAGGATCCCATCGTGCGTTCACTCAATGCGCTCGCCTTATTGGCCAGCGGCAATCCGGTTTACCTCCCGCTGGTGAAGAAGGAAGCGGAATGGGCGGCAGACTATTCCGCGCAGAGCATGCAAACATGGCGCTATGGCTACGTCATGATGCTCCTCTCCGAGTACATCATGGCGACCGGTGATCAGTCTGTGCTGCCAGGTCTGCGACGGCTCGCGCTGGAAGCGGCCAAAGGCCAGAGCGCGGTCGGTTCATGGGGACATGGATTCGCGATACCCGATGGACGGCTCCGCGGCTACGGGATGATGAACTCTCCGGGATTGCCGCTGACGATCTCACTGGTGATGGCTCGCGCAGCAGGCGTGAAAGACCCGGAAGTAGCGCGCGCCATCGAGCTCAGCGCCCGCTTGTTACGCTTCTACACCGGCAAGGGAGCCATTCCATATGGCGATCATCACCCGTGGATCGAAAACCATGATGACAATGGCAAGTGCGGCATGGCTGCAGTGTTATTCAACCTGCTCGGTGAAGCGAAGGGCGCGGAGTTTTTCTCATGCATGAGCACCGCCTCTCACGGTCCCGAACGCGACACCGGACACACGGGCAATTTCTTTAACATTCTGTGGTCGATGCCCGGAGTGGCCCTGTCTGGTCCCCGTGCCACGGGAGCCTGGATGCAGGAGTTCGGCGCGTGGTATTTTGACCTCGCCCGGCAGTGGGACGGAACCTTTCCTCACCAGGGCCCGCCTGAGCCGCAAAACGACAGTTACGCAGGCTGGGACTGCACCGGATCCTACCTGCTGGCCTATGCGCTGCCATTGAAGAAAATCTATCTCACCGGCAAACGTGAGGGAGCCGTTACGCAGCTCGATACCACAGCGGCGCGTGCGCTCATTCTCGATGGCCAGGGTTGGAATAACAAAGACCGCAACAGTGCTTATGACAAACTCAGTGAAGCGCAACTCCTTGAACGCCTTGGCAGTTGGTCACCCATTGTCCGCGAACGTGCGGCGATGGCTATTGGCCGCCGCAAGGATGTTCCCATCTCCCTCCTGCTCAAGATGCTCGGCGCTCCGGAACTCGAACCGCGCTACGGTGCATGTCAGGCTCTGATCGCCCTTCGCGGGCGCGGAGCGCCCGCCGTGGATGCACTGCGGAAATCATTGAGCGATAAAGACCTCTGGCTGCGCATCAAAGCCGCCGAGGCACTGGCAAGCATCGGCGCACCAGCCATGCAAGCCGTTCCGCAACTCCTTGAACTGCTGGCGCAGGTTGACACGGACAACGATCCCCGTGGCATGCAACAGCGCTATCTGACCTTTGCCCTTTTTGAACGCGGCGGGATGCTCAACCGCTCGCTGGATGGAGTGGATCGTGATGCCCTCTTCAAGGCCGTGAGAGCCGGATTGAAGAATCAGGATGGTCGCGCACGCGGCAGCATCGGCTCCGTTTATCGCCATCTTTCCACGGACGACATCAAGCCGCTGCTGCCCGCCATCCATGAGGCCATCATCCAGCCCGCTCCAAGTGGCGAGATGTTTGCCGACTCGATTCGTGTGGAAGGCCTGCGTCTCCTCGCCCAGCATCACATCGAAGGAGGCATCAGCGCCTGCGTGAAATACGCCCGTGATCAAAACCCCTGGGCCAGCCAGATTCGCACACCGGAACTGATGAAGATTCTCCTCGCTTATGGCACCCACGCCAAGTCGGTGATTCCCGACTTGGAGAAACTTGCGCACTACTTTGAGAAAGAGGAGAAGGACTTTCCTCCGAACCTCGGACTCCAGAAGGCCAACTCCGTCCGCGATACCATCAAGGCTATCGAAATGAGCACGGAGACGCCAACACTGGTCAGGCTGGAAAAGTAGCTTCGGCTTTAGCCGAATCCGAGAGAATCATGAATCGCAATGAAACACAGCCTTTGGAGACGCTGGATTCGGCTGAAGCCGAAGCTACTTTCTTTCGGCTCCACGACGATCTCGCAACTCATCATGGGCATCTGCCGCACTGGCGGCAGGATCGTGTCACCTACTTTGTTACCACCCGACTCGCGGACTCCATGCCGCAGGAGAAAATCAGCGACTGGAAAAACGGTCGTGACGCCTGGCTTGCCTCTCGCGGCCTGCAAAAGCCATCCGAAGTGCACAGGCTCCCGGAAGACCAACAGCATGAGTTTCACGCGACTTTTACCCAGCAGTGGCACCGATGGCTTGATGCGGGTTTTGGAGAGTGTGTGCTGCGGCGTCCCGACGTGCGCGATGTTTTGATCGTGCGTCTGCTCGTTGAATCTTCGCTCGATACGTGGGTCATCATGCCAAATCACCTTCACGCTCTCATCACGCCGGACGGCAGGACGCTTGGTGATGTGATGCAAAGCTGGAAGGGAGGCAGCGCTTTCGAGATCAATCGGCTGCTCGGGCGCACAGGGACCCTTTGGCAAAAGGAACCGTATGATCACATCGTCCGCAGCGAGGCTCAGTTGCTGCATTATCGCCGTTACATCGCCGAAAACCCGATCAAGGCCCGCCTGCAGCCGCACGAGTATGCGGTTGGACAAGGTTCAAAGCGATTCAAAGAAGCTTCGGCTTTAGCCGAATCCCTCCCCAAACCCTGCGGCTGAAGCCGCAACTACTTTCCTTATGCCGTTGCATCGCCGAATCCCTCCCCAAACCCTGCGGCTGAAGCCGCAACTACTTTCCTCATGCCGTTGCATCGCCGAATCCCTCTCCAAACCCTGCGGCTGAAGCCGCAACCACTTGCCTCATGAAACTCCTCCTTCTCGCATCACTGTTGATCTCCTCGCTCACCGCCCGCAGCGCTGACACCGATACCAAAACACTCCGCGTTTTTATCTTCGCGGGCCAATCGAACATGGTGGGCACGCACTCGAGGGTGAAGGACATCAACCGCTTCCCGCCGTTTGCGGGGCTCGACCAGCCGCAGGCGAAGGTCTTGTTCTCCTACAAGCTCGGGCGTGAGACCATGGAGACCTCCAATGGCTGGATTCCAATGCAGCCGACTCGCGACTTCTTCGGGCCGGAGCTGAGCTTTGCCAAAAAGGTGTCGCAGAACATCGAAGCACCCATCGCGATCATCAAGGTGGCCTCGGGTGGCACGACATTGGGCAAGGACTGGAATCCGGACATGCCGGACGGCTTCAAACTTTACCCGCTGGCGCTTGAGCATGTGCGTGCCTCGCTGGCCGAGCTGGATCGAAAGAAGATCGCCTACCGCATCGAAGGCTTCATGTGGCATCAGGGCGAGAACGACATGTTCGACAAAGTCTTCAAACCAGCCTATGCGGCGAACTTGAAGAACTTCCTGGCAAGCTGGCGCCGTGATCTCAGGACGCCTAACCTGAAGTTTTATATCGGTGAAATGTGCACCAAGACCATCTGGGGCATGGACAACCGCGACAACATGTATGCCATCCGCACGGCGCAGAAAGCCGTCACCGGCTCGGATCCGCTGGCGGAATACATCCCCACCTCGCACGATGCCGTGGAGATCGGTGGCGGCGCGGGATTGCACTATCACTATGGAACCCTCGGTCAGCTGGAGCACGGCGTGAACTACGCAGACGCCTACCTGCGCACGATTGGAAAGCAGATGAACACCGCTCGTCCGCTCAAGGTTTGGCCTTATGCCAAGGGCACTCCAGTGAAGCTCTTCATCCTCGCCGGACATCGCAACATGGAGGGCGAGCGCGCTTTCACGCAGGAGCTCCGGGCCCTGAAGGGACATGAATCTCTGGCGCAGGACCATGACAAAATCGCTTTCAAATACAGCATCGGTGGCGGCTTCAAAACGTCGAACGGCTGGGAACCGCTCGGCCCCGCTGGCTGCTACGACACCTTTGGCCCCGAACTCAGCTTCGGACAGGCGCTGCAAGCCAGACTGCCAGGCAACATCGCCATCGCCAAGTTCACGCACAGCGGCTCGCAGATGAACGATTGGACGCCGCAAGGAACGGCGGCGAAAGAACGCAACCTCTACGCGCCCTTCATTGCCTTCATCCGGGAGTCGATCCAGGAACTCCAAGCCAAAGGTCATCCGGTGGAATTGGCCGGCATCATGTATCACGTCGGGGAGAATGAGATGTCCTTTGGCCCCTATCGGAAAGACGCCGCGAAGTGGTTGCAATCCACCGTTGCACAGAGTCGCAAGGACTTGGGGATGCCTTCATTGAAATGGCATGTCAGTCAGCAGCCGCCGACCGATGAAAAGGGTCTCAACAACATCGACGTCACGGCAAACCTCACTGGCATCGCCGCCGCCGACCCGGCCTTCATTCACCTCAAAGCTTTCGATCTGCCGCCACAGCGCGAAAAACTCGTGCTCGACACCGCCGCCGTGTTGAAGTTGGGCGAGGTGCTGGCGCAGAGTTACATCGGGCACCCTTGATAAACGGATTCGTGATTGAAGGATAGTTCACACCAGCTTCTCCCGCAGCGCTCTTGCCACGGCGGCTGCGCGGCTGCGGACGCCGAGTTTGCCGTAGAGATTGCGGGTGTGGGTGTCGGCTGTGTGGATGCTGATGTCGAGGCTGGCGGCGATCTCTTTGGCCGTGAGGCCGTCCACCATATGGCGCAGCAGTTCCATCTCTCTCGGGCTCAGCGAGACGGTGGACTTGGCGGGCTTGGTGAGGCGGGCGAGGAGCTTCACGACGCTAGAGGCGACGTGGGGTGACATGGGCGAGCCTCCGTGGAAGGTTTCGATGATGGCTCCAGCGATCTCATCGGGCGTGGAGGTCTTCAACAAGTAGCCGCTGGCACCGGCGCTGATGGCCTGGCTGATCTTGGCCTCATCTTCAAAGACGGTGAGGATGACGATGCGGCAGTCGGGGGCGTCGCGGTGGATGTCGCCGAGGATTTCCAGGCCGCTGCGGCCTGGCAGGCCGACATCGAGCAGCAGCACCTGCGGTTTTTCATCGCTCTGAGCGAGGGCGGCGAGCATGCTTTCGGCATTGGCAAACGAACGGGGAGGAGCGAGGCCGCGCCGGGGGGTGCAGAGGCGTTCAAGGCTGCGGCGGAAGGCGTCGTGATCTTCGACAAACCAGACGTGGATGGGGTCGGTTTCGCTCATTCGGGCAGGGTGAGGGTGATGCGGGTGCCCTGACCGGGCTCGCTTTGGATGTGGAGTTCGCCATTCAGCGTGGCGGCGCGCTCGCGCAGGTTGGACAGTCCGTGTCCGGTCGATGGAGCTGCGGGATCGAAGCCGATGCCGTCATCGCTGACCTCGATGGTCATTCGGCTGGTGTGGAGGCGGACATGCCTGGCACCGGAGTGCGCGGCGATGTTGTGGAGCACTTCTTTGATGAAGAGATACAGCTCACGCCGGGTCTCAAGGCTGGGGCTGTCGGCGTTGAGTTGGATGTCCAAGTCGGTGCCACGCAGCAGGCGACGGGCGAGTCCCTGCACGACGGCGCTCCACTCCTCGGACCCGCGATCACTGCGG
Organism: uncultured Verrucomicrobiota bacterium; assembly: GCA_903960845.1. Lineage (GTDB taxonomy): Bacteria > Verrucomicrobiota > Verrucomicrobiia > Verrucomicrobiales > Verrucomicrobiaceae > Prosthecobacter. Next base: position 17,799 of record CAJCCF010000433.1, read on the forward strand.
CGGCTGATGAGACGGACCATGTCGCGCATGGAGTCAGCGCTCTCGCGGGCGATGGTTTGGACCTCGACGAGGTCGGCACGCATGCTCTCCGGCGTGGCATCATCCTGCGATGCGTAGGCGGAGATGAGCGCGATGCTGCCAAGGTTGGAGCCGATCTCGTCATGCAAATCACGGGCGAGGCGCTCGCGGAGGCGCTCGGCATCCCGGCGGCGCACGCGGCGCTGATGGATGAGTCCCCAGATGAACCCGCCGATCAGCAAGACACCGGCGGCGACGCTGCCTTGCACGAGCTGGTCCTGACTTTTGGCCTGCAGGGCGATGAGTCTGGTTCTGAGGGCGGCATGTTCGCGTTCCAGGAATTGGCGACGCTGTAATCGCTCAAGCCAGTCGGGCAATGGAAGCAGAGGCCCGATGTTGGCTTTTCCATCCGTGAGGGCGGCGAGGCTGTAGGCGGGATCATCGAGTTGGTCGCTGGCGAATGCTTTGGCATGAAGGGCGACATTTTCGCCTCCGGCAAAGGCCATGATCTCGGAGAGGGCGAGCAGGAAATCGCCGGAGCGCTGCCACAGGGAAAAGGTGGTTAGGCGGATGGCGCGGACGGACTGTTTGCGCAGAGCGAAGCTGACGAGATTCGCCGCAGGGGTGGTGAAGGTGCGATTCTGGAAGTCGGCGACGGTTTGCGGATTGCTGAAGTCTTCGCTGGCAGAGACTTCGAGACGAAAGCGTTCGGGAAAGCCGTAGGCACTCCAGGTGGGCATCTCGCGGCGAGGCATCGGCACGAGCGTGATTTCATCCAGCTCGACTGTGCGTGGCAAAATGATGCCGACGTACTTCTGATCGCGGCCTGACTTGGCAAGAGCACTGTGGAAGCCTTTCACGACAGGAGCCCCAGGCAACGCGGGAAGGTCCAGAGGCGTGATATGGTCGGTGAGGTTCTCAACGCTCCACGCGGGAGGCTGCTGGCGGCTGGTCGATGCCGTGACGGCCGCCCCAAGCGCCACATTGCGGTTGCCGGAGAAGACCATCAGTTCTGAAAGCGCAAACACATGCAGTTCATTCCGTTGCCAGGGCTTGGTGGCGGTGACGCGGATGCGCAGAGCTTTCACAGGCGTGATGCGTTTTAGCACCGGGAATCCGTCGGGATTTGGCAGGTCGGCGGAGGATTCATGGATGAGCTGGGAGCGTCCCGAGGCATCCGTGATTTCGATGCGGTGACGCAGGGGGAAACCGAAGCAGGTGCCACGACCATCGTCACTGCGCACGGGCACGGGTATGAAAGCGACGGCATCCACCAGCGACTCCTCCGGCAGTGTCACCTCCACCCACAGCGGCTCGTCATCGCTCAGTTGGCTGCCTTGGAAACCTCTGCGGCTGGAGGTGTGCGCCATACGCGCCTCCGGCAGCAGTTTCAGCTCGGCC
>CAJCCF010000434.1 GCA_903960845.1 uncultured Verrucomicrobiota bacterium
CGGCGACTACACCGGCACTGGCCTCTACGCCGCCGTCAGCTACGACGAAGGCAAAACCTGGCCCGACCGCCGCCTCATCGCCCCCGAAGGCAAAACCACCGCCGACATCGGCGGCTACCTCGCCCTCACTCAAACCCGCGACGGACGCATCCAGCTCATCACCAGCAAGGACCACTACGCCTTCAACCTTGCGTGGGTCAAACAACTGCCGTCTGCGTCGAAGAAGTGAAGCAAACGCTCAGATTACTCACCCTCTTGATGCGCGTGTGTCGAGCCGAGCAATCCGCGTGATGCGCCACTCGTGTGGAAATTCTTGTCACCTTAAAGCCGGTTTTCGCCACTCATCAGCAGCCATGACTACTTTGATGAATGACACTGCATCTTCCGACACGCATCTCGTTGAACAATCGCTCGCGGGTGATGCGGCGGCGTTTGGTCGGCTAGTCGAAAAGCATCAATCGCTCGTGTGTGCGCTGGCGCTCGGGGCCTGCGGAGATTTGCACCGCAGCGAAGACTTGGGGCAGGAGGCATTTGCCACTGCGTGGCGGCAGCTCGGCGAATTGCGGGAGCCAGAAAAGTTCAAGTCATGGATCTGCGGCATCGTGCGGAATGTGGCGAACAACTCGCTGCGCAAAGACCAACGCACGCCGACGGCACTAGCGGACGAGGAATGCGGCGAGGAGACGCAGGCGGATACACTGACGCCATTGCAGCATCTGATTGATGGTGAGGAGAGGGCAATCTTGATGCGGCAGTTGCAAGAGCTGCCAGCGACCTATCGCGAACCGATGGTGCTGTTTTATCGCCAGAACGAGTCAGTGGCCTCGGTGGCAGAGGCGCTTGGTATTTCCGAGGACGCGGTGAAGCAGCGGCTCTCACGCGGGCGTGCGTTGCTCGCGGAGCGGGTGGAGCGGTCAATTCGGGCCATGCTGCGCAGTTCAGCACCGGGAGGGGCATTTACACTCGCAGTGATGGGGGCGGTGGCATCCATCCCGGCACCCGCGGCTGCTGCTACTGCTGGGGGTAGTCTGGCCAAGGCCGCTGCCGGCACCTCGGCGGGGGGCATGATTGCACCCATGGTGGCGTTGGCTGGAGTCACCGGGGGGCTCTGGAATATCATGAAGGGTTTTGTTGATGATGCCCGGTCCACCGGAGAAGGAAGATTCATGGGACGCGCATTCATGTGGATGACGGCGGTCTGCATCGTGTTCGGGTTAATGGTGGGAGTCCTCGCGGCCATGAAGCCGGGCTTCGCCGTCCTGCTTTGCGTTGGCACCCCGGTGACGACGGGGTTGATTGCTTGGCCGTTGGGTCTGTGGATCAAGCGAAGGCGGCACCAAATCCGGAAGTCGGATGGTCTCATCTCCGAGGAATATGCGCCTCTGGAGACGGGAACGCCTCAGTTTCGCAGAACAATCGCAGGGGTGATCGTTGCTGTGGGGTTCTTTCTGGCTTTCTCCGTCGGCTTATTGGGCTTGCTGAGCCACGAGACACCCGAGGCAGTCATCTTCGGGTTCTTGGCGGCCTGCGCCGGAATCGTGCTGGTTTCCACTGCGGTGATCTGGCACCGACCATCAAGATACCGTGTGGTGTTGATGGCACATTTCGCTTTGCTCTGGGCAGCTACTCTGGTGCTAGCCCGTTTCATGCGCCAGACCTGGCTCGCGTCGGGCCAATGGGAGGAAAACCAACTCCATTTCAGCATCCTGATTGCTCTCCCTCTGGCAGCTTTGACGATCATTTGGATGGCATGGGTGATCTATAGTTTCCGGCAGAAGAAATAGACGTGAATCAGCAACCCAAACGTCTTGAAATGATGAAACTGCCAACGTCCGACCAAGCGACACGAATCATGCAGACAATTCTCCTTATTCTCTTGCTCCTTCCGGCCACATTCCTGAAGTCCACCGACAACGCTCCCGTTTCTGGATCGTGGAGCGACGACTTCTCTGACGCGGCTGCCTTTGCTGTGAACTGGCGGCCGTATGGCTTTCTCGCTACCGGCATCGATGCCAAACATCCGCTCGGCAAGACCGTGAGTGGCAAGGACGCGCGGCCTGAATGGTGGCAGATCGTTGACGGGGCTTTGCGTGGGCAGTGCTTCCCAGAGGAGAAACATCCGCCTGGACTGCGCCGAGCCATCAGCGGGACCGACATTCGGCTCCACTGTCGCTTCAAAATGGCTGCCAAAGGTCAGATCGGCATCAGCATCGGCGGACCGAATCCCATCGTGGAGCGAGACTTCAATGTCGCGGGCCTGCACATCCGCGCCGACGGCATCACCGCTTGGGACAATGACGTCTTGCAGCCGAAAGGCTCGCCACAAGCCGCAGAACTGAAGGCCAAAGGCATATGGAACCGCAAGTTCTTCTACGCGAAGACCGAGAAGGTCCAGATCGCTCCTGATGTGTGGCACGCCCTTGTCCTCGAACTGCGTGGCAAAGAACTTCAGGTCACGCTCAACGGCAAGCTAGCTCTTACCTACACCACGCTCTGTGGTGACGTGCCGAAGAACGACATCGGCCTTCAGCCGGGCGGAAAAAGCCAAAAACCACTCGCCTCGTGGTTCGATGACATTCGCGTCGAACTGCTGCGGGCAAAGCAATAGCCATTTCCATGAAACGCACCCTCACGCTCCTCACCACCTTCCTGCTCGCGCCGCTGGCCGCATTCGCCCAAGCCAAACCCGAAGTCGCCAATGCCACCAAAGCCGCGAAACGAGCTTGGGAGTCCTCACCCTCTGAAACGAAGGCCCTTTGGCAACAGCAGCGCGATGCGTTGATCAATATCGACCTCTCCGATGACACGCAGCGACAGATCGTCATCGCTCGTGGTTCGCCGAAGCCGGGCGAGTATCACGCGCATCCGACAACGGTGATGCTCGCGGACAACAAGACGATGTTCTGCGTCTGGAACCTCGGCCACGGCGGCCACGCGGGGCCAATGGCTCGCAGCGAGGACGCGGGGCTGACGTGGAAGCGCATCGACGACGCGCTGCCGCCGAACTACGTCAACTTCAAGAACTGCCCGAGCCTCTATCGAATCACCGATCCGCAGGGCAAAGAGCGCTTGTGGGTCTTTGCCGCACGCACCTTGACCGACAAGGAGA
>CAJCCF010000435.1 GCA_903960845.1 uncultured Verrucomicrobiota bacterium
ACTCGTTTTGGAAGATCGACGCATTCCGTGTCGCCACCGGCGAACAGATCACTCCTGACGAAGACGTGGAGATCATCGCCGACGACTTGATCGGACGCACCGGCCGTGTGCGCCTCATGGTCGAGGAATACGAGGGCCGGAAACGCAACAAGGTGGCCGCCTGGCTCACACAGCCCGCTGCTCAAACCTCAACCACGGGAGGAGTGCCACATGCAAACCGCCCGTTCTAAACCACTGATCGAACTGCGGCCCTACCAGCATGCGGCAATGGAAGCCATCACGCGAGGGTTCACGGATTACCAACACCAGCTTGCGGTGAAGCCGACGGGATGCCACGCCGCCGGGCATCCCATCCTCATGGGGGATGGCTCCATCAAAGCGGTGGAAACCATTGCGATCGGTGACCAAGTGATGGGACCGGATGGAACGCCGCGCACCGTGCTGGAACTTCACCGAGGCCAGGATACCCTGTTTCGCATCACCCCAACAAAGGGCGAAGCGTTCACCGTGAATGCAGGTCACATACTGCACTTGCGGCGCACCTCAACAGGCAAGGCATCCGAGGACAGCCACCCATGGACATGTGACATTAGCGTGTCGGAGTATCTTGGACGCTCCAAGAACTTCAAGCACCTCCATAAGCTGGAGCGCTGTGCCGTAGAGTTTGCGCCCCGCGAACGCAAGCCATGGCACATTTCCTCCTACATCCTCGGCGTGGCGATTGGCGACGGCAGCCTGCACAAGTCTAACATCGCCATCTGCACGCCCGACAAGGAAATCGTGCGCGAACTAAACCGTTTCGCCTACTGCATCGACTCTGACATCCGCATTGAAGCCATCCCAGACAACAAGGCCAGCAACTACTTTTTCAAAGGTAAGTTGCAGCGCCACGGGTTTGAGTTCTTCAGGTATGCTGTCCGGCGCATGGGTCTGGACGTTCGTTGTGAGGCGAAGTTCGTTCCTGAGGAATACAAGATCGCCACACGCCATGAGCGCTTGGAGCTTCTGGCGGGACTGCTGGACACCGACGGTCACATGACCAAAGGCGGATTCGAGTATTCCACCAAGAGTTTGCGGCTCGCCGAAGATGTCCTCTTTGTCGCACGCAGTCTCGGCTTCGCAGCCTACCAAAGCGAGAAGGTGGTCAAGGAGCAACCCTACCAACGCATTTATATCTCGGGTGATTGCTCGGTGATTCCAGTGCGAATCAAGCGCAAGAAGGCATCAGCTCGCAGGCAGATCAAGAGTGTCCTCGTCACCGGTTTCTCCGTGGAGCCAGAGGGCGAAGGCAACTACTTCGGTTTCACGCTGGATGGTGACCACCTTTATCTCGACGGCTCCTTCACCGTTCACCACAACAGCGGCAAGACCGTGCTCTTCTCTGCCCTCGCGGCTCACTACCAACCCAAGCGCACGCTTGTTCTTGCCCACCGGGAGGAACTCATCGACCAGGCGGTGGACAAGATCATGCGCACCACCGGGCTGGAAGCTGATGTGGAAATGGCAGGGTCACATGCCAGCCACCACGCACCGGTGGTGGTGGCCAGTGTGCAGACGCTGATGCGCGAGCAGCGGCGCTCCCGCTGGCCGCGCGATCACTTCGGCCTCATTGTGGTGGATGAGTGCTTCCCCGCCGGAACCCTCGTCGATGGTCGGCCCATTGAAACTATTTCCGTTGGCGACGCGGTCAACGCCTTCGACCACGGCCTCGGCGTTGCGGTGCGTCGGTCGGTGACGCGGGTGTTTCGCAGGGAAACCGGTCGCATTTGCAGCCTCACCCTGAGTAATGGCAGACAGATCATCTGCACTCCATGCCATCCCTTCTGGGACGGCTCCGCCTACGTGCCCGCCGGTCAGTTGACTTCGCATTCCGTGGTATATGGCATCACACAAAGTTCAAATCTCGCCCTGCAAACG
>CAJCCF010000436.1 GCA_903960845.1 uncultured Verrucomicrobiota bacterium
GTCCTTTTTCCCGGAATGGAACACCTGCACCGCTTACCTCTCTGGTTGCGGCGCTGGCTCATTCGCCTGCCAAACACCGCCGACCGGTTCGCTGCCGCGAGTGTCGCACGCGCATGCACTGCACGGCATGTCACACCACCCAGGAGTCTCTGGTGGGATTGGGCAAACTCTCCGGATGGAGTTTTATGCCTGTTTCCCGAGTGGTTCGCACCACCCCAGCCCGACTGGCCGCCCAATGTAAAACAATGGGATTTCCCTCTCGAGGATCTCGCCATCGAACGTCCGCTCAGCCCGGAAATACTTCACTTTCTCAATGACGGTGAGAAACCCGTTCTCTTCACTCCGGGCAGCGCCAATGTGCAGGCCGCACGTTTCTTTGAGGTCGCTTTGACCGCCGTCAAGCGACTCGGTTGCCGGGCCATCTTCATCACACGCAAGCTCGATCAACTGCCGGCATCTCTGCCCTCAGGCGTGCTCGGCGTGGATTACGCACCCTTTTCCTCCCTCCTGCCGCGCGCCTCTGCCTTTGTTCATCACGGCGGCATCGGCACACTCTCACAAGGATTTGCCGCCGGCCTTCCCCAACTCGTCATGGCAATGGCCCATGACCAGCCGGACAACGCGTGGCGATTAACACAACTCGGCGCCGGCATCAGCCTAACCAAGAACACGTTCACACCGGAACGCGTCACTCTGGCGCTTCAGCGCCTGCTTCACGAGCCTTCCTTTGCCGCGGCTGCGCAGGAATGCGGTCGCCTCACCAAAACCCGGCGTGATCCAGCCATTCTGGCCAATTGGATTGAGAAGCGCATTCGACCGGTAAGTGCCTAGCCCTGCAACAGGTGCGCCAAATTTCGCAGGCGGATCACCGCCGCGTCTCATTTGTAGCCTGTGACAATGGCGCAGGAAGTGTCCCCCTTCTTGCCTGTAGCGGCCTCACGAACGGTGACGACATAAACCCCGGTCTTCTTGGGCTTGAAAAAAAGCAGGTAACCCCAGCCATCAAGCACTGGCTGGATTTCACCAACAGGCCTGGCATCCAGATCGAGCACGGAACCGGTGATATGGATGCCTGAGCCGCGTGGCACGGCCACACCAATGCAGTACTCACTGCCTTTGAACAGCTGTACGCGCACGGCTTTGCCAATATCTTTGTTCAGAGCACCGACCCACACCTCGGCACGAAACATGTAGCCGGCATTCTCCTGATCGCTGGCCAGTGCCAAAGCAGCAGCCTCAGCCTCCTGGGCGGAACCGGCATGACCAATGAGAGACAGCAGAGCGAACGCCAGAATGCACAGGCTGCGGACTGAAATAAGGGGGGCGACGAAATTCATATGAGCAAGATTACGCTGAGAATGCACTTGTGCGAACATAGATATTGCATCACGAAAAAGCCAAGTCTCCTTTACACCAGTAAACAGGTAGACTTTCTGCCAGACGCATCTTTAATTCATTCCCTCCATGGCCACCCTTGTATTTTACCTCGACGATGGAAAATCAATGACCCACACGCTGGAGCCTGGCACGACAACGATCGGTCGCCATCCAGACAGCGTCGTTGTTCTCGATTGCCCCTCCGTCTCAGGACACCACGCTATCATTGAAATGCAGGACGACGGCTGCCATGTGAGCGACCAGCAGTCCAGCAATGGCACCCGTGTGAATGGCGCCGTCATTGAAGAAGCCAAGCTTAAGGAGGGGGACCGAATCAGCTTCGGAGACATCCAAGCTGTGTTTTATGTGGGTGAACCACCTTCCGGAGACACTGGAAAGATACCTGCGGTCGTATCTGCCCCACTTATTCAGGCGCCCCCGCCAGAGCCATCTTTTGATATCAGGGATGCACAGCCGCCCAGAGCGCCAGCAGACAAGGCCCTACCCATGAACCGTCCGACACCGGGTCGCCGCCCTCCGCCACCCGCGGTGCGCCGCATGTCGGGGTATCCTGACTCGAGTGATAGCGGGTGCGCCACGGCGTTGATCGTGATCTTCCTCTTTATTGCCGCTTTCCTCACGGGCCTTTACATGCGTCACAACAAGGAGACAGAAGGTGGCAACTTCTTCTCTGATGTAGCCGATAAGATCAGCGGTAATCTGCCGAAAATTAAAGTGGAGAAGTAGGCAGTGCGGCAGGGAGCATGCAATCCGGCCATTGCAAACATGCCCGGATTCGTGCCACGGTAGGCAAATGATCCAGCCCCTGTTGCAAGATGACGCTCTGCTCGCCGACATGGCGGGCATCTCACAAAATGACGAGCAATTGCACGTCTGGTGGCTCGGGCAGAGCGGGTTTTTGCTGAAGCAGAAAGGTTCATGCCTGCTTCTGGATCCATACCTCTCGGAATCACTAACCAGCAAATATGCCGACACGGACAAGCCGCATGAGCGCATGACTTCACGCTGTGTGGCACCGGAACAACTCACTGGCATTCCGCTCGTCGCCGCCAGCCACATTCATACCGATCATTTGGATGCCGCCACCCTGATCCCGCTTTCTCAAAGCAATCCCGGGCTCAAACTGCTCCTGCCGCATCCGATTCTGAGTGAGGCACGGACACGACTGGGTGAAGCGCCGATCCAACTCATTGGGCTGGATGCCGGTGAAACGTATGAAGGCGACTGGCAAATCACCGGTGTGGCCGCCGCCCACAATGATCTCAAACGCGATGCATCGGGCCGCTGCCACTACCTGGGCTTCATCATCAGGCGCGGTGGTTTCGTGATCTATCACAGTGGTGACACTCTTTGGCATGAGGGTTTGGTGGCAAATCTGCTGCCACATAGGTGCGACCTGATGCTGCTACCGATCAACGGTAACAAACCTGAACGCCGCGTTTCCGGCAACCTCAACGGCACTGAAGCCGCCGCTCTGGCCAAGGCCTGCAATGCACGCCTTGTGGTGCCCTGCCACTATGACATGTTCACCTTCAACACCGCGACGACTGAGGAATTCACGATGGCCTGCCAGCACCTCCAGCAGCCGTTTCGAATCATGCAATGCGGTGAACGACTAACGCTTCAAAACTTCACTTGATCGGTCACAACATCCCTACTGTTCGCTCGATGCGTTGCAGCGTGGCTGTTTTTCCAATGAGATGAGCGATGGTGGCAACACCGGGGCCTCGGGACTGGCCACTGAGGGCGAAGCGTAGCAGGGGCATCAGGGCACCGGGTTTGACGCAGGCGATCTTAGCGGCATCTTCAATGGCGGCATGAGCACCGGCTTCAGTCCATTCGCTGGTGGCGGCAAAAGCGGTAGCTGCGCCTTTGAGTAGGATCTGGTTTTCAGGCTTAGCCAGAAGTTTGGCCATCACATCAGGCTCATAAGGATAGTCTTCGCGGAAGAAGTAATGCACCCATGATGGAATTTCGGTCAGCAGACTGACTTTTTCCTTCACACTGAAAATAGCAGCAGCGGCCGTGGTTTCATCCGTGATGGTTAGACCAGCCAGATCAAGGAATGGACGCGCGGCAGCAAGCAGTGCCCCCGGGCTGAGTTCCCGGAGATATTGCGCGTTAAACCAGGAACATTTGGCCATGTCGAAGCGCGCATTGGAACTGTGAATTTCTGCAGGATCGAAGAGGGCCACCAGAGTTTCACGGGGGAGTTTTTCACCATCAATACGCGGAGTCCAACCGAGCAAGCATAGATAGTTGAAAACGGCATCGGGAAGGAAGCCTCCGTTCATGTAGCTTTTTTCAATGGCGCTACCCTCATCACGCTTGCTCATTTTTGTGCCATCGGGATTCAGAATCAGCGGAATGTGGGCATAGGCCGGAGGCGTGGCTCCGAGGGCATTGCAAAGATCGATGTGCTTCCAGGTATTGGACAGATGATCCTCTCCGCGAAAAACGTGAGTCATCTTCATTTCGATGTCATCGACGACATTGACGAAGTGAAAAATGTAACTGCCATCAGGGCGGCGGATGGTCATGTCCGGCTCCTCAGTGGGTGCAAAGGCGACATCGCCGCAAACGAGATCATGCACGGTGATGGCAGTGCGGCTGAACTTGAATCGCGCGGCACCGTTATCCTCAGTGTAAACGCGGCCGGCGGCCTCAAGCTTCGCGAAGTAGGCGTCGTAAATGTGCTTGCGCTGGCTTTGAAAATACGGGCCATAATCGCCACCAACATCAGGACCTTCATCCCAATCAAGGCCTAGCCAGCGGAGCCCCTTGAGGATGCCCCGAGCGGCCTCTTCCGTATTGCGTGCGCCGTCGGTGTCCTCAATGCGCAGGATGAAGGTGCCGCCAAGATGGCGGGCGTAGAGCCAGTTGAACAGGGCAGTGCGGGCACCGCCAACATGAAGATCACCGGTGGGAGAGGGAGCAAAACGGACACGAATCATAATGAAGAGAAATAGACATGAACGCAGTTCAGAGCCTGCGTCCACCGCGAGATGCCATTAAGCAAAGATCGCTCGCGGAGTGTACGGCATTTGCCACCAAAACGCATGGAGTTCGGAAGGCAAAAAGCCAACTGAAGCTCGACTGGAAGAAGACGCCATCCCGCATTCGGAATGATGTCACATCACTTGCGATCGAAGAAGGACTCTTCGTCACGATCAGCCACTTTTAGATAGCGGTAGAATACCTCAAGCTGAAGTGTGCAGAGGCACTGGCGATAAACTGGATCAGGAGCGTCACCACTTGGCCAGTTGGGACGACCTTTTTTAAAGCTGCCATCTGGATTCTGATTGGCGAGAATCTGCGGCAGGAACTGCTGATTGTAGAATTTCCACTCGTCACCACCAGCCTGGAAGAAGGCCTGGGTGTAATAGTACCAGCAATAAAGATTGCAGTTTTTGTTCCAATCCAGAGGCTCCGCGGCGAGGAATTTATGGAGGAATTCGATGGAGTTTTTAATGGCCTTGGTCTTTCCCTTGGAGGCGGTTTGCAGTGCGAGCGTTCCTGCGCCGGTGAGGCTCCACTGATTGTAATGCGCATCGCGATTCGGACCGCCAAATCCTCCATCCTTGGTCTGCTTTGATAGGATGTAGTCCACCGTCTTGTCCAAGGCGCTGTGCAAACCTTCGATTTTCAGACTGCTGTTCTTGGCAGCCTTAAGTGCCTGAAATTGCCAGCCAGCCACGGAGAGATCTTCGCCAGCGCTGTCTTTGTTATAGCCATAGGGCTTGCCTGCTTCAGGTCCGCCATAGCTCCAGGAACCGCGTTTGTTTTGATTTTCGATGATCAGTTTGACCCCCTTCACAAAGGCGTCCTTCATGCCGGGCAATTCCTTGCTGCCGAGACGGGCCAGGGTGTACATTTCACCCAATGCATAAGTTGCAATGCCGTGAGCATAGGTGCTGCCACCACTTTTGATTTCTTCGCCGATGTAGCCGTACTCGTTCTTCTTTGAAAGTTCGATAAGGTACATGATGCCTTTCATCACGGTGTCTCCGTAGAAGGGAGATTCAGGAGTTTCGCAGCGGCCTAGATAGCATAGCAGGGCCAATCCAGTCATGGCAGCCTTGTTGGGACCAGGCCAGGAGCCGTCGGGATTCTGCTTTTGCTTCAGCCACTCCAGCGAGTTTGACACGGCGCGTTCGCACTCGGGACTGCCGCCATTCTGTGCCAGTTTTTGCAGGCGCTCCTGTGGTGAGCAACGACTGCGCATGGAAGGCGGCAGGCTGACAAAACCCTGCATGGCACCCATGCCCATGCCTTTGCCAAAGCCAGCACCGCTGCCGGCTTTACCAAAACCACCACTGCCGAGCGAACCACCACCCATCATGGAACTCACATCCGGCACATCCAGCAAGTCAGGCGGAGCATCCGGCAGCGAGACCGCCGAGTTCTGGCTGGTGCTCAC
>CAJCCF010000437.1 GCA_903960845.1 uncultured Verrucomicrobiota bacterium
AGGTGAAGGTGCCGATCCGGTTCCAGACATCCAGATCACTGCTGGTTTCCAGATGATAACTGACACCGGGCCGCACATGACTGAGATTGAGCTTGAAGCTGCCTCCACTGGCACTGGTGCCCGCGCCGATGCTTGGCGCGGCAGTCAGCGTTTGTGCGGCATCGACCGGACTGGTGCCGGCGAGGTACTCGAAGTAGTTGTTCTGGCCGTCACCATCGGCATCGCCCAGCGCATCCGCACCGGTGCTGCCGAACGTGCTCTCCTCGTAGCTGTCGGCGATGCCATCGTTATCAGCGTCAGCCGGATTGGTGGCCACAGTGATGGTTAGGGTCCGCGTCGGTGACTGACCGCCGTAGTAGTCGCTGGCATTGAACGTGAATGTATCCGTGCCGACGTAACCAGGAGCTGGGGCGTAGGTCCACTGACCGTTGCTTTGCAGCGTGAGCGTGCCGTGACTCAACGTCGTTCCGGCGGTGCCAAACAGGATGATGTCGCCATCGGCATCAGTACCAGTGAGCTGGCCGCTGACGGGGACCGAGGCCATGGTCCCGGCACTGGTATCGCTTGTGCTTGGATCGTCATTGATGGTGTATGACGCCGGGAACGGCTCGGGTGGTGCTGGGTATGTCACTCCACCTGCCAGCGGAATACTGTAGCTCCACAAGTCGCTGAGGCGGCCGGTGCTGCCAAAGGCATCCACGCCGCCGCCACCAAACATCCACAGGGCTCCATTGAGCGTGACCCAGGTGCTAGGGGTGAAGCGCGCGCCGGGTTGATTCAACGGATCGGCGACCCCGAGCGTGCCATAGACGCCGCGGGCATCAAGGGTGTTGGGTCCCTGCATCCAGACCCATTGATTCGTGGTGTTGTCGTAGATCCAAACGTCAGCAAAAGTATTCCTGCTGTTTTGGTATCCGCCGACCAGCCAGAACTTACCATCCGCCGTGACCCAGCCACTGCCGGCACTGCGTCCGGCAGGAGTGTTGGCTGCATTGGGGGTGCCCTGCGTGCCATAGACACCGGCTGGAGTGATGCTGTTGCTGCCCTTCATCCAGGTCCACTGGCTGGTGCTGCGGTTGAAACGCCACAGGTCGTTCATGTCGCCGCTAGTAACTCCGGCGGCTGGCAGGCCGAGCCCGCCGAACATCCAAAGGCTGCCATCTGCGGCGACCCAACCGCCAGTGGCATCACGGCGTGCGCCGGGAGTATTGCCTGCGGCCGCAGTGCCTTGCGTGCCGTAGGTGCCGTTGGCATTGGTGCTGCTGCTGCCACTGACCCAGGTCCAGTTGCCACTGGCCAGGTTATAGCTCCAAAGGTCGTTGAAAAATGCCGTGCCATTGAAACCGCCGAAGAGCCACAGGTTGCCATCCGGCGTGAACCATGAGGTGGCTCCCTGACGGGCACCGGGGGTGTTGCCTGCAGCGGCCACGCCCTGCGTGCCATACACGCCGACTTGACCGGTGCCGCTGCTGCCTTTCATCCATGTCCAGCGGCCGGTGGTTGGGTTATAGCGCCAGAGATCATTGGTCCTCAAATTCAATCTGAGGCCGCCAAAGAGCCAGAGATTGTTGCTGCTATCCGTCCAGGTCGAACCGGTGTGGCGGGCACCAGGGGTGTTGCCTGCAGCTTCCACGGTGATGGTTCCATAGACACCTACGGCACTCTGTGTGCGGGAACCGCTGCGCCAGATCCACCGACCTATTGTTCGATCGTACTGCCAGAGATCATTGAGAGGTTTGGACGGATTGGCCACCGATGTGGCGTAACCATAACCGCCAAACATCCATAGGCTGCCGTCCGTGCCGCGCCAGTTCATGGCACCCTGACGGCCGCCTGGATTGTTGGTCCCTGCCGCCACGTTGAGCGTGCCGAAGTTCGCTGCGTTGCCGCGCGTTTTCGGCCCGGCAACCCAGCGCCAGGCTGGGGCTGCCGTAGGAGTGAAGCTGGTGATTATGAGGTCATTATTGCCCGTGCCACCGCCGTATTTAGCCTGGAAGTAGTAAATGACTCCATTGACAGACATGGCCACCACGCCGTCTTCAGGCAGGTCATTGAAATAGCCAATGACGCTGTTCCCGGCACCGACGATGTTGATGAAGGTGTATTCAGTGCCAGCAGTCGGGGTGAAACCAAGACCGGTGTTAAAGTTCAGTCCTGTTGCCACAAAATCCTCACCGGCTGTCATTTCAAGCACAGGAGTGGAGCCATCTGGCACGGAACTGCCAATGGTGTTCAAAGCCGCGCCCGTCAGGGTGATGTCAAAGGGGTTTTCATTCGGATCGTCATTGACGATGTGCATCACGGCCGAGCGCGATCCGGAACCCCGCGGTTGGAAAGCAACGACAAAGGTCGTGCTGCCTTCCCCCGCCACAGAGGCCGCCGGGGCCGTGGTGACGCTGAAGTCGGTGGCATTGGTGCCAGTGAAGGTGATTGCCCCGAGGGTCAGGACTGATGCGTTGACACTTTTTACAGTGAAGGTCAGGCTGGATGTTTCCGCCACGTTCTTGGTGCCAAAGGCCACACTCGCGCTGCCATCGATCAGGTTGGTGAGAGCCGGTTGCTCGATAGCGATTTCACGTTCCAGCCTGGCCGGTCCTGAAATGTTATTTAATTCGTTAAATTCCACCACCGAATTGCTTGTATCCAGGAATGCATAAAGTGTGAGTGCTCCACCAAGAGTTACGTTGATGAGGCTGACCGTCTTTGTCTCACCGGCGCCAAAATTCAGTAATTGCGCAGTCCCGATCGGGCCACCGCCTGCATACGGATCACCATTATACAAACGCAAACGCACGTTGTTGAACGCACGTCCTGATGCACCATCATTGGTGACTTGAATGCTTGCATCAGTGCTCGTGCCCGCCACCGAATTGGTGTAGGTCACCGAATCAATACGCAGGTCTGCATCACCTGCCTGAATATCAATGTTTGCGAGATTTGAGCTAGTCTTGCCATTAGCCGTCACCCTCAGGCCAATACTGCCAAGGTAGGGTGTCGTGTAGATAACCGTAGTTACAGCAACGGTAGGGTCTCCATAAGTGGAATCGGTTGCGTCTCCATAGATCCCATCACCGTTGAAATCCCAGCTATAGGTCAGGATCGGATCTCCGTCGGGGTCATATGAGCCCGTGCCGGTGAGTGTGATCGGGAATCCCACCTTGCCAGCATAGCCGTCGTAGCCACCGATCGGTTTGGCTATCGCTATCGGGGCCACATCGTTGGCGCTCGCAGTTACGGTTGTTGTGGCAGTGCTGAATGTGGCAGGAGTCTTGTTATCCTTAACCCTGAGTGTGACAATATAATTGCCGGCAATTGAATAGCCCGGATTGGTAGGTAGCGCACCCGAATCGTCTGGATTTGCCCAATCAACTCCATTGCTGGCATCCCAGTCCCATAGGTATTCCACAATCGCGCTATTAGCATCCATGTGATACGATTCCACCCCACTCACCAAGAAAGATCGGTGAATTGGTTTATTGCTCTGCTCAGGAATTGGTGAAATGACAGCAACTGGCGCAGCTTGCGTAACAGACTCAGAAAGAATGAGAATTGCTGCCGCCGTGTCTATTTTTGTCGTGGTTCCATATCCAGCTGGTGAAATGCTGCTCGTCCAACTTCCATTGACTAATTGTCCAAACATGTTGGCCTGGTTTCTCGCCGCAAGCCCGATCGAGCCGCCTTGTGAATCCAACTCAGAGGCTTCACCCAGAAGCCAGCCGTTGAGATCTTTTTTCCAGTCACGAGTTCCTGATGGAGTCACAAGGGATGTTACTCCCTGCAAACTTAAGCCTTTTTTCAAACCATACATGGCATACCATTGACCAGCCCAGCCAGCATTGGTGCCGTCCCAACTGGCATTATCAGTCCAATACCTGGCAATGTAGTCCCTGTAGGCCGTCGCATCCGCATCCACGCCCGCCATTTTGTTTGAAAAGGACGCAGCAGCCAGAGCACCACCAGTTTTTGCCAGATTACTCCAATTATTTACAGCTTCATAACCCACACCACCCCCTGAATTCGTCAGGTGCTTGAACCCATAATCAAA
>CAJCCF010000438.1 GCA_903960845.1 uncultured Verrucomicrobiota bacterium
CGGAACGCCTTTGTGCCATGCCAGTAACCTGACACGAGGACGATGCCGTCTGCAAAGAGAGGCTGGGCGATGCTCACGCCATAAGTGATCTTGTAAGGGTGTTTCCAATTCTCCGCGCCAGTGTCGGGATCGAAACTCTGAACGTGCTCAGGGCCCCATTGAATGAGCTGCGGCTTGCCGGCGTGGGTGATGAGTTCCGGCGTGCAGTACCCGGCCGAATCATCTCCCGCGCGCCAGACTTCTTTGCCGGTTTTCTTGTCGAGTGACAGAAGACATCCATGAGGCTGAGCCGCGACGTGCAGGATCACTTTGTCCTTCCAGATGAATGGCGATGCGGCAAAGCCCCAGGTGGAGATTTTGGTGGAGAATACTTTCTGCGTGTCATGCTGCCAGAGGATCTTTCCCGTCTCGGCATCGAAACATGAAGCGATACCCGTGGCACCTAGCGAATATGCCAGCGCACTCCCGCCACCCTGATCGATCACCACTGATGCGCGCGGACCTGTGCCATGGTCCATCTTGCCATAGGTGACAGGCCAGCTCTGCGACCAGATCTCCTTGCCCGTGGTGGAGTCAAAACACAGCACACGCTCCTGCTCGGGCGATTTTCTGTAGTCCATCACATACACCCGTCCTCCGGCGGCGGTCACGCCGCCGAAGCCACTGCCGATCTTGATGCGCCAGAGTTCGCGTGGTGCACGCTTCGCAAGGTCGGCCGGAACACCTCCCGGATTCCAGCGACCATCCGCGTCTGGGCCGCGCCAGCGTGGCCATCCGGTATCGATGACCTGCGCTTGGGTTGGGCTGGCCATGACCCATGAGAGCGTGGCGAGTGAGATGATCAGTTTCATGTTTCGTCGTACGCACAAGACGGGGTGATGGTTTCCATAAAAGGGCATTTGCGCGCAGCTTCAAACTTATGCGTTTCAAGCCGGCCTTCACTCGACTTTTTCGCTGGCACTGGCAGGTGCAAGACGCTGCTCAAAGAGCCAGCGGTGCAGTTCGGGCATGGGATAAACGAGGCCGGTCAAGCTGTGGCCGACACCGGGAAACTCCGTGTACTTCATCAAAAGACCGCCCGCCGCTTTCACTGCCGCCACGGGGACCCGGTCACGCTCCACGGGCACCATGGGATCCTGGTCACCATGAAAAACCCACATGGGTACATTTTTTAGCACCCCGGCTTTTTTAGGATCACCACCGCCGCAGAGGGGCACGCCTGCGGCAAAGACGCCGGGGTACTTGGCGCACAAACTCCAGGTGCCAAAGCCCCCCATGCTGCTACCGGTCAAATAGAGACGCTTCAGATCCACCGGCAGCTTGCTCGTGATATCTGCGATCAGTGCCATGAGATTGTCCGCCACCTGCTTATTCCAGCCGATGTCAGCGTCCGGGCACTGGGGAGCAATCATGAAGCAGGGGTTTGCGCTCTGGTGTTCCGGGTCGGTGAAAAGGCCGGTAGGACCACCCATCTGAGCCTGGTTGTCGCTGCCGCTTTGGCCTGAACCATGCAGCCATATCACCAATGGATAGCGCTGTGTTCCATCCCATTTTGGATCGCCAAAGATCTGGTAGTTCAGGCCCTGCTTGGACACAGCTTTGACAAAAGTTCCGGTGATTTTTTCTGCATAAGGACCCTTTGTCATTCCCTGATCCAGATTGCGCTCATGCACCAGTTCGGCGACGAAAGCCTGATCCTCGGCACTGAATTTAGCCACCGGCACCTTCATGATTTGAAAGTCCGTCATACGCTTGATCTTGATTTCCACGGCATCGAAATCCAGCAACTCCGCCTTGAGTTCGCGCCCATCGGCCGACTTCCATGTTCGGATGATTTTAGGTTTATTCGCGCTCGCGCAGAACCCGCTCAGACAGGAGGTAAAGATCAGGCAGAAAATGAGAAGAATCGGGCGCATGTGGCAAGTCTAGGAGCTGTGGTGATCCATGATCAAGCCGAATCATGCCTCGAACGGATTACTGACCGGAGTGCAAATCCTCGGAAGAAAATGTTAGGCGGAATTATTCCGCCTAAATCGAGGATGGAGGCGATTTGGCGTTAAGGTGCCGTGAGCCATTCGAGATTGAAGCGGGCGAGGGTGAGTCGTCCGCCGGCGAAAGCAGCGAGGCCCTGGTTGTCGCCGCTGCGACCATAGAAGCACAAGATGGTGCCGTTGTGTGTGACGGCGATGTCGGAATACATGCTGGGACCGGGTTCGAGTGTCTTATTGACGGGCCAGGTCTGGGCTTCGTCGCGGCTGAGCTTGATGCTGACGTTTTTGCGGTCGCGGGTTTTGCCGGGCTCGGCCTTGCCTTTGGCTTTGTCGAGGTTGTGGGGATTTGAGAAGAGAATGAGGCTCTGGCCTGCGTGCTGGTAGCGGACGATGCCGGCCATGCAGATAGGCTCGAGCAGGGCATCGTCGAATTTGGGTGTGCTCCAGCCAGTGGCGCCGTTTGGGCTGGTGGTGATGAGACGGCGGTGGGTTTTGGATTCGCTGCGGACATTGAGCAAAACACGACCATCGGCGAGTTCGATGGCGACGGTTTCATTGGGATTGATCCATTCCTCGGTGCAGGGCACCGCGATGTCACCCGCCTTCCAGGTTTGGCCATGGTCGTCACTGTAGATGGTCGCGGTGACACTGGGACGATGGGCATTGCCGCCGGTGCCGGTGGAGAGCCAGACGGGCACGATGAGCCGACCTGTTCTGAGTTGAATGCTGTGATTCGGACCGGTGGCTAGCACTTTCCAGTCGTAGCCTTTTTTGAAAGCCTCAAAGGCAGAGGTGATCTCAGTGGGCCGGCTCCAGGAGAGCCCGTCGTCCATGCTGCGCTGGTAAAAGGTGCGCATGTATTCGAGGCAGAAGAGCATGTGCACCGTGCCGTCCCGATCTGCAATGAGCACCGGGTTGTTGTAGGTGACATCGGCGGGATCGACATTCTTCATCGCGAGAGCGAACGGGTTCTTGGTCTTCGGGCCGGGCACGTCGGCAATGCTTTTCGGCGGGCTCCAGGTTTTACCTTCATCAACACTGCGGCGAAGCAGGATGCGGATGTCATCCCAGTCGCTGACGCCCGCCGCGCGTTTCCGCGCCTCGCACCAGGCTAGCACAGTGCCTTTGGCGGTGACGACGACACCGGGGATGTGATAAAGGCTGTAGGCTGGATCTTCGCCAGCGGTGAAGAGGTCTTTTTTCTCAATAAAGGGGGCTGCCGCGAATGACAAATGACACAAGCCCAATGATGAAAGGAACAGGAGGGCGGAGAAGAGGGTGGGTTTCATGGAAGAGGCTGGAAAACTCGGTGGTAAAGGCGCGGAGACTGGCGACGTTCAGTGCCATTCCACATGACGAAGTCCATTCTCTATTCCTTGCTGCTCGTTTCCGCCGTCTCCGCAGCTCCCGTGCCGCTTTTTGATGGCAAGACATTCAACGGATGGGAAGGGGAAACGGCGAAGGTCTGGAGGATCGCGGACGGCGTCATCACGGGTGGCACGATGGATGGGAATCCGCAGAATGAGTTTTTGGCGACGAAGAAGCAGTACCGGAATTTCCATCTCACGGTGGAATACAAGCTGGTGGGCACGGAAGGTTTTGTGAATGGCGGGGTGCAGTTTCGCAGCCTGCGCATTCCGCAGCCACCGAATGAGATGATTGGTTATCAGGCGGATATCGGCGCGGGATACAGTGGTTGCCTTTATGATGAATCACGACGCAAGACGATGCTTTCCAAGCCTGCCGAGGAATTGATCAAGAGGGCGGAAAAGCCGGGTGAGTGGAACAAGTGCGAGATCCTGGCCGAGGACCAGCGGATCCAACTCAAGGTGAATGGTGTGCGCACCGTGGACTACACGGAGCGCGAACCTGGCATTGCAATGAAGGGCCACATTGCCCTGCAGATCCATGGCAAGTGCAAGGCGGAGATCGCTTTTCGCAACATCGTGATGGAGGAACTGCCGGACGCGCTGGTTCCCGGGCCCAAGGAGATCATGAACCGTTTTGGTGATGCGGATGCTCCGACGACGGCACTGGTGCCATTCAAGGATGGGAAATTCGAAGTGTCAGCAAATGAAGTGATCGTGATGACAGGTCAGACGAACCTGGTGCGCGAACAAAAAGACGGTGAACTGGAGGCTGTGCTGACCCACGCGCTGAGGGACAAGTTGCCGCATTTTCGCAGCATGGCCTGGGAAGGAGACACGGTGTATGAGCAATGGCGGGATTTGAATTTTGGTGACTGGAAATCACAACTCGACGCCACGGGTGCTGGCATCGTGATCGCTCAGTTTGGTCAGGTGGAAGCCTTTGATGGCAAGGCGCGGCTGGCGGAATTTGCCTCGGCTTATCATCGCCTTCTGGACCAGTTCCGTGGCCGCACGCCGAGGCTGGTTTTGATCTCGCCGATGCCTTTTGAGAAGCCCGTGGCATCACATGCGCCGGATCTGACGAAAAGGAACGATGATGTGGCCGCCTATGCCGATGCCGTGCGTGAGGTGGCGAAGCAACGTGGGGCGATCTTTGTCGATGTGTTCACCCCGCTGTCGAAGCGTGGCAAAGACGAGCCGAGGCTGACGGACAACGGGTTGCATTTGAATGAGGAGGGGCTGCGGGTTGTGGCGCGGATAATCGTTTCACAGCTCGGTGTGTCATCGAGTGAGGCTGATGATCTGGCCGCAATGAAGGCGGCGATCGTGGAGAAGAACCGCTTGTGGTTCGATTGCTGGCGGCCGGCGAACTGGTCGTTTGTGTATGGCGACCGCGTGACCCAAATGTTTGGCAAGCCGAGCGTGGATGCGCCGTCACTCAGGGAGAGTTTTGAGAGTCACAAACCGCTGATTGCGAAGATGGATGCACGCATTCACGCACTGGCCCGCGGTGAAGTTGTCGCGGCGGTGGAGTCGCCACCCAAGTCGGTGATAGAGCCGGTGCTGACGCCTGAGCAGCAGATGAAGGCTTTCACGGTCGCCGATGGTTATGAGATGAAATTGTTCGCTTCAGAAGCTCAAGGCGTGGCCAAGCCGACCCAGTTTTCCTGGGATGAACGAGGCCGCCTGTATGTGGCCTGTTCGCCGACGTATCCGCAGGCACTGCCAGGCGTGAAGCCAGGCGATTACATCCTCATTCTTGAAGACACCGACGCTGATGGCGTGGCCGACCGGAGCACGCGCTTTGCTGAAGGACTGACGATGGTGCAGGGCGTGGAACCGGGGGACGGTGGCGTGTATGTCTGCGATTTTGATCAACTCCTGCATCTCAAAGACACGAACGGTGACGGCAGGGCGGATGAGAAGCGCGTGCTGTTCTCGGGTTTCGGAATCGGGGACACGCATCAACTGGTGAACTCGATCTGTCATGGTCCTGACGGCTCGCTCTGGTTCACTCAGGGACTGCATGCCTTTTCGCGGGTGGAGACTGCTCACGGTCTGGCGGCCCTGGAAAAGGCGGGCGTGTGGCGTTTCAACACGCGCACCCAGAAGATGGATGGGTTCTTCAATGGCGGCAAGGCAGGGCACAATTGCTGGGGCGTGGCGTTTGATGATTATAACCAAATCTTTCACAAGAGCGGCGACCGGCCCGCAGGCTATTTCAGCACCCCAGGCCTGATCGCGATGAAGGATCCGGATGAGTATCATCCAACTGGTGCGCTCTTTGATAGCAACCCAAAAACAACCGCTCTGGAAATCATTGGCACCAGGGCTCTGCCAGAGGCGATTCAGGGCTGCGCGCTGATTGGCGGTTATTTTGGCAGTGTGGCGGAACTGCATCGTTTTGAGGATGACGGCTCAGGCTTCAAGACCACCCAATTGCCAAAGCTGGTGACTTCCAGCGACACGTCGTTTCGCCCGGTGGATGTGAGTGTGGGGCCGGATGGCGCGATGTATTTGTGCGATTGGTTCAACCCGGTGATCGGTCACTATCAGGCCAGCTACGCAGACCCGCGCCGTGACCGCAGCCATGGCCGCATCTGGCGCATCACGGCAAAAGGTCACCCGGTGGTGAAGCAGCCAAAACTGGCGGAGATGAAACCTGCCGAACTGCTCGAACAATTGCGCTCGCCGGAGCGCTGGACACGCTACCAGACAAAGCGCCTGCTGTTTGATGGCCTAACCAATGAGGTGATTCCAGCCTGTGATGCCTTCATCGCAAAAAACGATGATGAGCGGCTGCTCATGGAAGTGTGCGGCATCTATGAGGCGCACGAGTCACCGAACCCGGCGCTGCTGAAGCGTCTGCTCGCGGCGAAGGATGGTCGGGTGCGTGCCTATGGAGCCCGCGTCATCGGAGCCTGGGCAAATCGATTGCCGGACACGCTCACTCTTTTGGCCGGAGTTGCTCAAGACGAGCATCCGCGAGTGCGCCTGGAAGCTGTTGTGACCAGCGCACGTGTGGCGAAACCTGAGGCCGTGGAAATTGCCGTGAAGGTGCTGGATCGTCCGACGGACAAGTTCATCGACTACGCGCTGCGTCAGGCCGTGCGTGCCTTGCAGCCGCAGTGGCAGCCGGTTCTGGCCAAACTGAACTTTGGCGGCAATGCGCGTCAGGCGGACTACGTGAAGAAGATCGCTAGCACCGCGCCAGTGGCCGCGCATCCGGGAAAAATCATCTATGATGCACTATGCCTGAATTGCCATCAGCCTGAAGGGAAGGGATTGCCGGGCATTTACCCAAGCATCGCCGGTAGCGACTGGGTGAAAGGTGATCCGGCGCGCCTGATTAAAATCTTGCTGCACGGACTTCAGGGGCCGGTGATGGTCAATGGAGTGGAGTTCAAACAACTTGCTCCGCTGCCGATGCCTCCGATGGGATTGGATGACCAGCAAATGGCTCATGTCTTGAGCTATGTGCGGTCCAGTTTCGGCAATCAGGCGAGCAAGCTTGATCCGGAGATTGTGAAAAGCGTCAGAAACGCGACTGCGGATCGTTCCGGGCTTTGGACTGAGGCGGAACTGAAGCGTTAGAGCTTAGCGGAAAACCGGTGATAAAAGAAACGGGCCGGTTTCAGAGGAGCAAACAGGCACCGCGTTCTCTTCCACGTTTTGAGATCCTGAAAGTGGCAGGTCCACAAAAATGGCATGCTGGTGGCGGGTGCCACGGCTGAATTTGCGATCCAAGGCATGGAGTCCCTGCACAAGGGCGACGATCAAGGCCGAGTTGATGATGCTGGCCAGAAAGAGGAGCGCGTAGTTGGCTGCCCCATGCATGACGAACGAGAAAAAACCGCCTGCCTGAGAAAGCATCTGCGTCGCGGGTGAAGACTGTCCTGAGCTATGGGCCGCCGCTAGATCCATGACAAAAAGGCAGCCACCGCAGATCACGATGAGAACGAGAGTCAGGAATGCGTAGTCTAAAAAATGAATGCGGACCCGAGGGCACCGCTGAGTGGGGGCTGTCTCAGCCAAGAAAAGCACGGATGATTGGGAACGTGTCATGGTTGGTGATAAGAATAGAAGAACCAACGGTATCTTCCAAGTTAATTATCAACAAAAGTGTAATATTTTTAGCATGGTGTTCATAAGGGCATCCAATAAGGCTGAGTTGGCAGAACCAAGTGTTCTTAAGAACACTTAACCTTTGTTTTCCACGCGGCGCGCTAGAAACTCCGCTGCAAGCGCCCGGTAAGCCGTGGCTCCGCGACCATTTGGCTCATACTCAATGATGGATTTACCAAAGCTGGGTGCCTCACCAAGCCGCACACTGCGCGGAATGATCGAGTTGTAGATAATCTCGGCAAAATAGTTCCTCACGTCGCCAACGACCTGCTGGGAGAGATTGGCGCGGGAATCGTACATCGTCATCACGATGCCTTCGAGGCGTAGGTCCGGATTGGCTCCACACTCACGAATCTGCTGCACGACGTGTACGATTTTTGACAGGCCTTCAAGGCCGAAGTACTCGCACTGCAAAGGTACGAGCAACTCATCGGCTGCGGCCAGTGCCGAGGTCATGAGCACGCCCAGGGAAGGCGGGCAGTCGAGGAGAATGTAGTCGAAGTGACCCGAGGAGCGGAGAGGGTGGAGGACCTCGCGCAAGCGGGCGAGGTGGTTGCCGCTCTGAGCTAGCTCGATTTCGCATCCCGCCAGTTCCTGATGGGAGCGGATGATGGAAAGGTTGGGCAGGCGGGTAGGGCGGATGGCTGCATGTGGATCCGTGCCTAAAACAAGGGCGGGATACAAACTGCCTCCATCTTCCTGAGCCATGCCAAGTCCGCTGGTGGCATTGGCCTGCGGGTCGAGATCAATCAGAAGCACGCGGATGCCGCGCTGTGCCAGGCACGCGGCCAGATTGATGGCCGTGGTGGTTTTGCCAACTCCGCCTTTTTGATTGGTGATCGCAACTATCCGCATATGAAACCCTTAGTGCATGACATTGAACGGGAACAATGATAAGCGCCAGAAAGAAATGGAAATCACGGAAAAATGGCTTGGAGAAATTGGCGGCTGGCAGGCATTGAAAGCCGCGCGCAGTCTCTACGATGCCGGTATGGTGTCCGTTCAGGCGGCTGAACCCGGGAGGCTGCGTGGTCTTGCCGGGCATGGTAAAACGAAGTTTGCCTGTGGACTGCTGATTCGCTCAGCCAAGGATGTGGATAACCTCTGCAACTGCCCGACGGCACGGCGCGGGCTTATCTGTGAGCACTCATTGGCAGTGGCTTTAGTTCATCTCAGGGCGGGCGCGGCGGAGAGTCCTACGCGTCAGTCTGCTTCAGGCTTGGCGCCTCAACGCGGCCAAGTAGGTGGTTCAACAGGCATTCAACGAACCAGTAATGAGATCGCTTCGCCGTTACTAATGAAACGCCAACCGCTGCGTGTGGCTGGGCTTTATAGCGTCTTTTTGCCTGAATCTTTGCTGGTTGGAGGGTTGCGTGAACCGGTTGGGGTTTATGTGCGATTCACGCCGGGTGCCGAAACTGAGGAATCTCTGCTTGCGGCCTGGTTGTCGGGGAAAGGAATTGTTGGGCAGAGTGCGCCGTTGTCGTTGCCGGCTTCGCTGTTTTCGGAGTTTCTTCAGAGCGCATCAGATCACCCTCGCTTGTTGGCTGGAAAGCCTTCAGGTGGGGGGCTGGCAATTTCGGTGGCAGCTGACCCGATGAGATTGCCCTTGGTGATCGAGCCGGCTGAAAGGGAAGGGGAGATCAGGCTTCGATTGGATGCAGCCGGGCAGGGGCCTTTGATTAAAAGTCAGATGGCCGGGTGGTGGTGCTGCCGTGAAACCGCAACACTTTTTCGGCTGCCTCAAATGTCTTCTGATCTGGAGCGATTGGTGGCTGAACTTCCCTGCATCAGGCCGTTGCGATGGCTCATTGGGAGTCGCGATAGCGTTACGGAAGCGTTTCAACTTGAGTTGCGTGGCGTGTTGGAAAATTTCCATGTCGCGCCTGTTCCTTGCGAATTTGCGCTGCACCTTGACGGCTCATTACAGGCTGTGGATGTAACGGTTAGTGTCACTTTCCAAGGGCGATCTTGGTCAGTTGTTGAAAACCCGGATGTTAAAATATTGGAAAGCATTTATCCCATTCAGGATAAGGAATCCAAGGGTGTTTATTATGTTCGTAATGTGGATGGAGAATCCCGCCTTTTTGCCTTTTTGGGCGGACTTGGTTTTAAGTCTTCAGGGGTTTTTGATGGCGTTACAAATGTAACAAAATACAGACTCTCAGGCGCTGAGGCAGTGCTTCGCTTTTACGCCTCTGATTTGGTCCGATTGAAGCAACATATTCAGGTGATTGAGGGTGATCGCTGGTTGAGTGCTACGAGGGGTGTGGCGCGCATCGTTCCGCAAGTTCGTCAGCGTCCAGTGGAGGGCTCCGGTTCCGTCTCCGGTTCGGACTGGTTGGTGATGGAGTTTGGCTATGAATCCTCGGACGGCTTTCGTTTGCCGCGCTCTGAGGTGTTGCGATTGGTGCGTTCCGGTCAGCGCTCGGTTCAGGGGAAGAATGGCAAACGTTATCTGCTGGATATTCAGGGTGTTGAGGAATTTGAGGACACTCTGCGTGATGTCCCCATCCAACTCACTCCTGATGGTGCGCGGATCAGCAGTCTGCATGCGGCCTACTTTTCAGGAATCGGGAAGGATGATGAAACTCATTTGCCTGATGAGTCGGTGGTGTTGTCTGAATTGGGCGAATTGGGTGCCCGCTTGCGTCCCTACCAATTGCTCGGTGTTCGTTGGATGGCTTCCCTGGCTCTGGCGGGGCGGGGTGGATTGCTTGGGGATGAGATGGGATTGGGTAAAACCGTGCAGAGTATCGCTCTCGTTGTGATGCTTTTAAGCCGGGTGGATCAGGTTAATCGTCTGCCCGTCCTGATCGTTTGTCCCAAGTCGCTGACTGGCAACTGGCGTGCAGAATTTGAGCGTTTTGCCCCTGACTTGAAGGTGGCGATTTCTCAGGGTTCGAATCGCGCTGATTTGCTGGGCCGTCTTCAGAATTATGATGTCATCATCACCACTTATCAGTTGGTGGTTAGGGACTTGGATGTTTTAAAGAAACAGTCATGGCAGTTACTTTTGCTCGATGAAGCCAGTTACATACGTAACGCTGAAACCGATGCAGCAAAGGCGCTCAGGGAGCTCAAAGCATGTTCCCGCCTGGCACTTACGGGCACTCCTGTGGAGAATAGCACCCGCGATTTGTGGTCGATCTACCATTTCGTTTTGCCGGGCTATCTGGGCAGCCGGGAGAACTTCAAGGAACGCTTTGAATTGCCGATTCATGGTGGCATGGAGACTCCTGCGGGTCTGGCTGCGAGCGAGCGTTTGAAGAAACTTTTACGCCCCTATTTCCTCCGTCGCACCAAGCGCGAGGTGCTCAAGGATCTGCCTGAAAAAATAGAACAAATTCTCTGGTGCGAGCCATCCCCGGCTCAGGCTGAAGTTTACCGCCGGGTCCTGGAAGAGGGGCGTGACGAGATCAAGGCTGCTCGCAAGCGTTCGGGTCAGGGTGGGGCCAAGATGACCATGTTCACCGTCCTGCTCCGCCTGCGCCAGACCTGCTGTGACCTGCGGCTCACTGGTTTGCAAAAGGACACTCTGGGCGGTCTCGATCAGGACGAATTGTCTGGCAAGTGGCCCATGCTTCTGGAGCGACTCGAGTCCATTTTGGAAGGTGGCGGCAAAGTGCTTGTTTTCAGCCAGTTCGTGCAGTTTCTGAAACTGGTCCGTGGAGCGCTCGATGATCGCCAAATCACCTATGCCTATTTGGATGGCAGCAGCACGGATCGCGATGCCCAGGTCAAATCCTTCCAGACTCAGTCTGATCGGCGAGTCTTCCTGATCAGTCTCAAAGCCGGCGGTTACGGCTTGAACCTTACCGCTGCTGATCATGTCATCCTCCTTGATCCCTGGTGGAATCCCGCTGTCGAGTCCCAAGCCATCGACCGCGCGCACCGGATTGGCCAGCAGCGGGTCGTTACCGCCTATCGTCTGGCGATGCGCGGCACGGTCGAGGAGCGCATCCTGGCCCTGCAGGCCAAAAAGCGCGGACTTGTGGAGGCGTCGATCGACGATCAATCACCGCTCATGAGTGGGCTTCAGGAGAGCGATTTGGAGGACTTGATCGCTGGGTAACGGGATTGGGTTTTAAACCTGCCCCGGAATCTCAACTCAGCCGTTCATACTCCACCAGTGTCGGTTCGATGGCCCGAATGGCCTCTGCCCAGAAATCAGGCGAAGTGAGATCGGCACCGAGTGTCTTGCGGGCGACTTCTTCGCAGGTTGCGCTGCCGGTCATGGCGAGGAAAGCCTCGTAGCGTGGCAGGAATGCTGCGCCTTCCTCCTTGAATCGGGCGAACAGCGCCTGACTGAGAAGATAGCCGAAAACATAAGGGAAGTTGTAGAAGGAGACGCCGGTGATGTGGAAATGCATTTTGTAGGCCCAAAACATCGGGTCCGTCCCGTCGGCTAAAAGGGTGTCTCCATAGATCTGGCGTTGAGTCTCGCTCATGAGTTCGCTCAGGCGTGAGACAGGAACCTCACCTGTTCCGCGTTCGGTGTAAAAGGCCTTCTCGAACTCGTAGCGCATGGGGATATTGATCAGGTAGGCGTGGGCGCGCAGCATCTCCTGATCCAGCAGGTAGGCTTTCATTCCCGGCGTCAGAGCGGGATCGCCCATGAGTCCGCTGAGCAGGATCATTTCGCCGAAATTAGAAGCCGTCTCGGCAAGTGTCATCGGGTAACTCGCGGCCATCGAGCGCGCAGGACGCAGGACATTGGAGTGCCAGGCATGACCCGCTTCATGAGCGAGCGTGACCATGTCATGCACCGTGCCGTGCCAGGTCATGTAGATACGTTCCTCGTGCTTGAATTGCGTGCCGGTGCAAAAGGCTCCCGGGCGCTTGCCCGGGCGTGGCTGGGCTTCAATCCAGCGCTGTTGCAGCATGCCGCGGAAGTATTGACCGAGTTTTGGATAGGCGCTGCTGAAGGCGCGATCAACGGTGGCGCAGGCCTCGTCCCAGGAGAGAGGTTTCTCCTCCGGCGCGGCGATTTGCGGGGCTTCCAGGTCGAAGTAATGCAAGGCGGGAGTGCCCTGCAGGCGTGCCGCAGTGCGCAGAGCACGACGCGGCAGTTCGATGTGAGAGTGGATGGCCTCCAGCATCGCATCCAGCGAGGCACGGCTCATCGCGCCATCGAAGAGCGGGGTGTCGAGGAAGTGCGGGATGCCGCGCCGCTTGTAGAGATTCAGGCGTGTGCCGGCGATGCCATTCAGGCCGGCGGCAAGCGTGTCTGCATGATCGAGCCACGGCTTCTGCCCGGCATGGAAGGCGGCCTCACGCAGTCGACGGTCCGGTTCTGACATCAGCGCGCGCCGCCGCGCCATCGGAACCGATTCGGTATGTCCATCCGGAAAGGTCATGGGGAAGACCATCTTGCCCGTCAGTGTGTCATAGAGCCTCCCCCAGGCATGCAGGCCATTCACGTTTAAATCAGCGGCCAGAGCCTCCAATTCGGGCGTCATCTGATGGCGACCCTCCTCGCGCATGCGCTTCACGGCGTGTTCTGCTCCAGTCAGGGCAGGGGTGAGCAGGACTTGCTCGAAGGCGCCGTCATCAAGAGCCGCCAGCGCGCCGCGCAGCGATGCGGATAGTTTTGCGCTTTCGGCCTCCAGAGTGGAAATCCAGGCCTCGTCGCTCTTCACCGCTTCGTTGCTCGCATCATCGGCAGACAGGCAGCCAAGGTAGGCTGACAGATGGCCCAGGCGGTCGCTCAATGCTTCAAAATCCACGATGACCTGCGCGATCTCCTGGACGTCGCTGCAAAGTTTGGCTGCGCGGTTGCGCAGTGCATCCACATCCCGGACCAACTCCGCTTTGAAGGCGATGTAGTCAGGCGCGGCAAAGGCGGAAAACCAGGATTCGAGGGACCAGCGGTCGGGGGTGATGGGCGTGTCGGCAGTCATGCCGTCCGTTAGCGCGATTTTGAAGAGCGGCAAACCCGACTATTCCAACATTTCAAACACGCCAAACGACTCCGGCACATGAAAGTCAGGGCGTCCGGTCTGCGGATTCACCCACGGCATCCAGCCCGGTTGGATGCTGCCATCGGGTCGATGAGAGAACTCGCCGCGATAGACTCCGGCAAAAAAATCACGAGTTCCCGGTTTGAGCACACCCCACTCGCGCAGCATGGCCAGGGACAGTTGACCTTCCACCCGGTAGTGAGGTGAATCGATGCTGCCGCTGAGTTGAAAATCCGGGCATGTCCAATCCCAGTCGAACTGTCGATGGTGGCGCGCCCGGTAAGCCAGCACCTCGCCACGCGGGCTCATTTCAAAACAGTAGTAAGGCGTGAGGCTGAGATCCGGTGTGAGGAAGATCTCCACACGGTCGGAGTCGAGCACGCGTTCCTTCACCGTCGAGCCCTGACCCAGCACGAGATCGTGGTCGATGCAGTCGAAACGAAAATACAAATGTGCCTCATCCCAGAGGCCTCGAAATTCAGTGACTGGTGCTTCCCGCTTCTCCCATGAGAAGCTGAAATCCGTGAGCACTTCGGCCTGAGTCCAATCAGGAGCGTCCGTGGTCATTCGGTGGAGTTGATAGCGCTTCATAGGTGAGTCATGGCATGGTTGATGAAGTTTTGCATCCAGCTTCCGATGCAGGGTTGACGTCTGGTCCGTCGTTCTGTCAGGTTCTGACCTTGTCTTCAGCCATCACTCCGCGATCTCCAGCTGAAAGTCGGTCGTCATGCGCATGAAATTCCTGGTTCTCCACACACTCATCTCACTCACCGTCATGGCCCAGGAAACACAGCCCATCATCATCGCTCATCGCGGTGCCAGCGGCTATCTGCCGGAGCACACACTAGAGGCCAAGGCCATGGCTCATGCCATGGGCGCGCACTTTATTGAACAGGATGTCGTTTTGAGTCAAGACGACGTGCCGGTGGTGCTGCATGACATCCACGTGGACAGCATCAGTGATGTCGCTGCGCGGTTTCC
>CAJCCF010000439.1 GCA_903960845.1 uncultured Verrucomicrobiota bacterium
GAACTGCGTCTCATAGGGATGATCGCTGACATCGCCGGAATCGAGCATCTGCATGGACAGATTGCCCCATTCCTTCTTGTCGCTCTTGAGCTTGTTGGAATGGATTTTGTTATCCAGCATGCTGCCCTCGCTGCCGACGAGATGGGTGTGGAAGTAATACGGCTGCAGGCAGTCAACCACAGCGGCGGTTTTGCCCACGGCACCGTTTTTGAACTTCACCAGGGTCACGCTGGTGGTGTCGTATTCGTAAGGCTTGAAGATCTCGCTCTTCGACTTGGTGCTGAAGCTGGTCACGCTCTCCACCTCACCTGGCATGACCATCAGCAGGGCGTCCAGCGCGTGGCAGCCTGCGGTCAGCAGCGCGCTGCCGCCGTCTTTTTTACCGATGTTCCAGCGGAACTGGCCATACCATGGCCCGATGCCGTGGTAATAATCGACTTCACCATAGTGAATATCACCCAGCAGCCCTTGATCAATGATTGCTTTCGTGGACTGGAACTGGCCGGAGAACCGGCACTCAAAACACACGCAGCCCTTCACGCCGTTTGATTTTGCCGCGGCGACGATTTCACGCACCTCCTGGAGCGAGTTCGCCATCGGTTTTTCAAGGATGATGTGCTTCTTGGCATTCGCCGCAGCCACCGCCTGATTGCGGTGCTGGCTCGGGTAACTGGTGATGTCCACCACATGAATGTCAGGGTCCGCGAGCATCGCGTCGATGTCCTGGTAGGCCTTGATTTTGCCGCCATGCTTCGCGCTCAGCTCCGCCTCATTCAACGGGCGTGAGGAATAGATCGCCGTGACCTGAGCCTGCTTGGTCTTGTTGATTGCTTCGATGTGGGCAGTCGCTGCCCAGCCATATCCGATGATGCCGACGTTGTATTTTTTCATGATGAGAGTGCAGAGAAACCAAATCCCGAGGGCCATTGCAAGGCCGCAAACTCATACCTTTGTCATCAGGGCGAACTTTCGGCGGAGTTTGAAATCCAGCTTTCCAGACACGCCACGGGGCAAAGCCGGCTGCACGGCGAAGGGCGCACCCGCCTCATTCAGGGCGAGCATGGGCGGGCTGGACTCGCGAAGGACGCGTCACTTTTTGGCCTTCTTTTTGGCCTTGGTTTTGCCTTCCCGGGGGCCTCCAAAAACTGGAGTGCTGGTGCCCTTTTCCCACTCGGTGATGGCGCTGGTGAGTTGAGTGACGACTTCGGGCTTTTCAGCGGACAGATCTTTGGATTCACCGATGTCGGCAGCAAGATCATACAGCTCGGGTTTGCCGCCGGGAAGGTGCACCAGTTTCCAGTTTCCCTGACGCATGGCGTGTATGCCCTGAGGACCCTGACTGCGCCAGAAGAGGCTCTCGTGCGGGGTTCCAGTCGCTTCACCGGTGAGGTAGGGGAGGAGGTTCACGCCGTCGATCACACGATCCTGCGGCACCTCACCACCGGCGAGAGCGACCGCGGTGGGCAGGATGTCGAGGGCGATGACGGGCCGGTCATAGATGCCGGGTTTCAACTTTGCCGGCCAGCTCACGAGGAAGGGCACTCTCATCCCGCCTTCATAGACCATGCCCTTGGCTCCGCGCAGGGGACTGTTGTCGGTGAAATTGCCCGCCCCTTTGGCGCTGAGATTCGGACCGCCATTGTCGCTGATGAAGAAGATGAGCGTGTTTTGCAGCTGCTGCGTGGCATCAAGCCGGGCCATCACCTGCCCCACGGCGGCATCGAGAGCGCATACCATGGCGGCATAGGTCCGGCGATTTTTGTCAGCGATGTGCGCCAGTTTCTCCAGCCAGCTTTCGGGGGCCTGGAGCGGTGTGTGCGGTGCATTGAAGGCCAGGTAGAGCAGCCAGGGCTGGGCCTGCCCGGAATGCCGCTGGATGTAGGCACTGGCTTCGTCACCGAATTGCTCGGTGAGGTATTTTTTCTGCGGCTCATCCACGCCGTTGCGATTCAGCGGGATGGTGTACTCGGCCCCTGCTTTTTGATCAGGAAAATAAACATGGCCACCGCCGAGCGCGCCGAAGAACTCGTCAAAGCCGCGCTTCATGGGATGAAACTGCGGGTGGGCGCCGAGATGCCATTTGCCGACGGCCCCCGTCGCATAGCCCGCCTTTTTCATCAGCTGTGGCAGCGTGGTCTGATCCAGCGGCAGGCCTTGTTTCGTGTCCTCCGGCAGCCACACGGGATTGTTCTCATGACCGAAGCGGTGCTGATAGCGCCCCGTCATCAGACCAGCCCGGGTCGGGCTGCAAAAGGGATGCGAGACATAACCATTCGTGCAACGCACGCCGGACGCCGCGAGCCGGTCCAGATGGGGTGTGGGAATGTCTTTGGAACCCTGAAAACCGACATCGTGGTAACCGAGATCATCGGCGACGATGATGAGCACGTTCGGCCTGGCCGAGAATGACGACGGCAAAATGGCGAGGAATGAAAACAGGCAGAGGAGCAGGCTGGAGCGGCGCATGGCGCTGCTGGGAACGGAGCATCCTGTCCCGACTTTCAGGAAGGCGCTCAGAAGGCGTTGATGGAAATTTCGAGGTAGGCAAAATCGGTGCCTTGCGGCCGAACGGTGCTGTCGATGAAATTGCCGGGTGTGAAGTGGGCAAAACCAACGATGGCCTCGACCCTGGTGTTGAGCTGGTAGCGCGCCCGCATGTCGACCTCGTGACCCACAAACCCACCGCTCCTG
This sequence comes from uncultured Verrucomicrobiota bacterium, assembly GCA_903960845.1. Lineage (GTDB taxonomy): Bacteria > Verrucomicrobiota > Verrucomicrobiia > Verrucomicrobiales > Verrucomicrobiaceae > Prosthecobacter. The sequence continues at coordinate 2,692 of CAJCCF010000439.1, forward strand.
CCGGTTTTATCCCGGGCATTGTTGGCCGCTGAAAAGCGATCCGTGTTGCTCGCCAGCCAGTACCAGCTGTAGCCAAGATCCATGCGCAGCTTTTTGTTCGGCGTCACCTCCAGTCGCAGTTTCGGCGTGCTGATGTTCTCAAAGTAAATATAATCATTGGCCGACCACGGTCTGCCGAAACCGAAGAATTTTTCAAAGCGGTTGTCCTGATTGTCCTTTGGATTGCGGTCACCGCTCGCGTAGCCATAGAAGAGGCTCAGGCGTGGCTTCCAGCTCTGATCAAAGGTGTAGCCCATTTCGACATTGCCGCCATAGGCCCGCATGGTGCTCGCACCGCTGCGACCGAATTGATAGACGAGATCAAAATCATAATCAAAACCGGTGCCGCCGATGACACCATATCCACGCAGGCCGGGTGAATGCACCAACCGTTCCGCCACTGCGCCATGGGCGGATTGATTCAGCGCCAGGTAGAAAGGCTCCAGCGTGACAACGTCCGACCAGCGCCGCCAGTGGCCGATCGCGCCATACATCCACTGCTGCTCCACCGGCCGGTCCCAGCCATACTTGGAACGGTTGAGCGGCTGCACCGCCAGCAGGTCCACCTGCCAGTCATTGGTCTCCTGTCCGATGGCGCCCTGGAA
>CAJCCF010000440.1 GCA_903960845.1 uncultured Verrucomicrobiota bacterium
CCATCTCCGGTGATGGTGAACTCGACGCGGCCTTTCGCTCCGAGTTCGGGATGCAGTCCGGCGAGCACCGTGAAGCGGGAGAACACATTCTTTGGCAGCAGAAAGGTGAGCGATTTGCCCATGACGGGGCTGATGCCATTCACAAACTCTTTGTTCGCGGACGCAATCCGCAGCTTGAGTGGCATGGATTTGTCTCCACCGGCGAGGATGAATCCGCTGTGCGCGTGGCCCCAGTTGGGGACGCCCGAAAACTGGGTTTGCGGGTAATACAGACTGACGGCTTCGAGTGGATAAAAATTCCCTATTGGCAATGGGCTCTGCGCGGTTTGAGCGGAGTTGACATTTTCCTTCGATCCGAGGTTGAGGATTGAGTGGAATGCATCGGCCACAATTTGGGCATCCACCACGGCAGCGCGCAGTTGATGTTTGACCACAGATTCCTGATCCCCGGCATACAGTGCCTGGATGATTGGAATGGTGGTGGTCCTGGCATTGAGAATGCCTTCATGAACCCGATGCATCAGACGCCATGAGGCTTCGTTCACCGTGCTGCCGAGCAGCTTTGGCTGGTAGCCCTGGATGCTCACTTTAAAATCACCGTTCTCGATCGGGCCGTGCATCAATTTTTCCTTCATCGCATCGGTGGGCGGCAGAAACTGCTGGAGCAGCGTGAACATGTTGTCACCAGGCACGGTGTGTGAAGGGCTTCCGTAGTCCTCGAGTTGATGAGAGATCGTTCCCATGTAGCGCGCGGCATCGCCAATTTGGCCCGCCTTGAGCGCGCTGACAGCCTTGTCCATGAAGTAACGCAATGCCTCGAGGTATTCCGGTTGCTGCGTCGGCAGATGCAGAATCTTCAGATACACCTCGTTAGGCTGCGACTCCATCATCGCGTATTTCGCATTCGCCTTGTCCGTGTAAACGTGATCCGGGATCAGGCAATAGTTGTCTCCGAGCCGCGCGCGTTCATCGCCCAAAAGATCCTGCTGCCAGGCCGGCAAAACTTCCAGCGCCGCCTTCGTGATCGCCACATGGGGTTCACCCCAGCCCAAGGCCGGGCCAAATGGAACCATGGCAGCGAGGGTGATGAGGAGACGTGGAGAGATGGGCATTTTCATCGTTCCAAGATGTAGCTGGCAGAGCCCCATGCGACCACCGTTTTTGCCCGCAAAGCCGAGTTTTTATCTTGGCGGTAGTGACAGTGAATTTCATCAGGCTAGCCCAAATGAATGAAGGAGACGGTGTGTTGAGATATTATCCAATCATCAATGCATTTGCCGGAGAGGATCAAGTGAAGTGTGCGGAAGCGCTGCCAAACAGGAAATGGCTGGCAACTTAGGCCAGACTTGCAGCGTCTGTACCTTCTGACTTTCAGATCCGGCTAACGCGAATCAATCGGTCCATCCCACCACGACACGCATGAAACTCTGCATCACTTTCCTTGCCCTGCTTGCCAGCTCCGCTGCCATGGCGGCGGAGACGACCGCTCCTGACGGATGGACGGCTGTTTCGCCACGCGCTGAGATCAGACCAGACTTCTCTTACAATCCGGAGGGTGGTCCGAATCATCAGGGCAGTTTCATCATCGAATCAGGCCCGCGTGAGGGACTGTTTGGACGCTGGGCAAAGACTTTTCCCGTCAAGGGTGGTGAGCATTACCGCTTCAGCGTGCTGCGCAAAATGACGGGTGTGGATTCGCCCCGACGTGCTGGGGTCGCGCGTGTGCTTTGGCGGGATGAAAAAGGCAGGGTTGTCCAACATGATGACCCATCAACGGCCTCCTATGCGACAGGGCAGAAGCCAAATTCCGAGCCGGAGTATCCCATGGATGGCGCAACCGACTCCCACGGCTGGACAACTCTGAGCGATGTCTATCACGTGCC
>CAJCCF010000441.1 GCA_903960845.1 uncultured Verrucomicrobiota bacterium
ATTTGGATTTCGCCAAAGCCTTCCGCCTTTGGGTCAAACTTCACGAGTTCATAGGGTGTCGTGTAAATGTTCTCCTCCAGCGCGGCTCCGCTCGTGCTGGTGATCGAATAGCCGATGCGCAGCTGCATCACGGGCTTCATTTCAGGAACACCAACAAAGACTGCGTAACCATCTTTGCTGACATAAGCGCTGCTCGGCGTCAGCCAGTCGATGCCTGTGGTGCCGTCGGCCTTGTATTGGGCGGAACCATAGGTGTGGGCGCGCTTGTAACTCCAGGAGGCGAGCGAGTAATTGGCGGGATCAGCGGCCTTTCCCGCATCAAGCGGCACGTCGAAGCGGAGCAGCACGCCCTTGTCCATCGGCACGACTTCACGCGGCAGCAGGCAGTCAGCACCCGTGTAGCGCACGCGGCCGAGTCCGGCGAGCGTGTCGAGGGTATTGCCCCAGCCGATGACCTGGAAACCTGCGAGGTAAAGCTGGCCGTCCGCAGGATTCACCGAGCCATTCAGCGGGGTGAAATCAAACGCGCTCGTGATGCTCACCACGCTGGCCTGGGGCCGGCTGCCCCGATCATTCATGAGCACGCGCAGCAACTCCGGTTTGTTGAAGCAAATCTGCACCATCGAGTCGTTGAGCGGTCCCATCTTCGCATCGAAAAGCCACACCTGTGACATCGCCGACGAGTTCACCGCATGCGGCATCCAGGCGAGCGGATCGGCGATGGGGGCGGGGTATTGCTCATGCGGACGCTTGTCGCTCATGAAGCCGTAAAACTGGCCGTCGCGCACGATGTGCAGCGGCGTGCTCGGCACATACTGGCCCTCCTGGTCGCTGGAAGTGACGAGTCCGGTGCGGATGTTCACACCGGCGCTCGGCTGGCGGAATCCGTAACCGAGCACGGTGCTCTTCCGGCCGTCCGCCGACACGCGCAGGACGCTGCCGTTGTGCTTGCCAAAGGTCGTGGACTCCTGGCCGCCTTTGGCGATGACAAACCCGCCGCCGGGCGCAAGCCGCAGGGTGCTGGGAAATTCGCGCATGTCCGCTGTTTGCGAGAAGGCGTTTGAAAACAAATCATGCACATCCGCCTCGCCATCGTGATTGGTGTCGATGAGTTTCCAGATGCCGTTGCGGTCGAAGACAAAGATTTGCTCATCGCGGATCGCCACCGTCATCGGTTCATGAAGACCTGAGGCAAAGCGTTTCCACCGGACCTTGTTGTTCGTTTCATGCAGGCCGCGCAGCATCCACACATCGCCATCCACCGTGACCGCCACGCCTGTGCCGTCTTTAAGGAACTGGATGTCGCCCAGACGCAGCGCGCGCTTCCAGGGATTGTCATCGGGCAGGTTGATGTGATCGATCACATAGGCGCCCTTCGCTGTTGAGGGAATCACCTTTGAGATGGCTTCCTGCGGCCAGCGCACTTTGGCAGGCTCTTTCGAAATCGGCCGCGGTTTCACCGCCGGTGCCGCCTGTTCATCGCAGAGCGACACACAAAACGAAACCGGTTGATCATGTGCAGGCACCCGTGCGATCCACAGCGTGTCATCGGCCACGAGTTCCGCAGCGCCGGTCACGGTGACGCCTGTTTCGATCTCCTGGGCCGGGCCGTTCATTCTGGCTCCAATCACCAGCAGCAGCGGCTTGGAAGAGGCACCCACGCTGACATGCCGTTCGATGACGATCCTGCCTTCATGTTTCGAAGCCTGCCACCATTCACGCAGTTTCGCGCCGCTGGCGGTGTATTCGAGAACGACGCCATCCTTCACCAATCGCACGCCATCGAAACGGCCGATGCTTTCCGCAACCGGACCGCGCCCGACTTCCTCGACACTCGGTGCCGGTTCACGCGGATCGTTCATCACCACCTGCCCGCCGTTTTGACAGCCTGGAAAAAGGCCGTTGCCCAGCCAAAGTTTGCCATCCGGTTGGGGTGCCGGGAATTGGCCTCCCGGTGTTTTGCGGCCTGCATCCAGATAGGATCCGGGAGCCAGCGCCTTGTCGGTCACGCCCTTGCCGCGCCACACCGCCGCGACACGCAGCAGGTCGGTGTCAAAGCAGGCCCAGCATTCATGATCAAGCTTCAGCACCATGCCGCGCGGTGTGAGATTGTTGGCGCCCACCCCCTCGCGCCGTGCA
>CAJCCF010000442.1 GCA_903960845.1 uncultured Verrucomicrobiota bacterium
AGCGGGAGATTGCGAAGTTGAGAAAGGCGAAGGCGGAGCACTCAGGAGAGAAGGGGAAGAGTCGGCGGAGGATCGGGTTTCTCGCCTGATGGATGTCGAGGATGGTTTAACCGGAAGCCTGGCGCTGCGCTGTGATCGAGCACCTTCCTCAGTGTCCGCCAGTGCAGCCAGGTCTCGCGATGCACCCGCCTGCGGATGATTCCATCAACCAGCACCCGACGTTGTATCTCGCTCCATTGCTCCATTTACGCGAACATCCTTCTGGTTAAACCAGAGGTGCCGCACTTTTAAACCGCCACACGGCGTCCCCCCCCCGCACTTTTTAACCGCGTTTTATATGCTTGCCTTCGATGAATTGGAGATCGTCATCCGTGAGCGCGGCCCACTTCTGCTGCAGCTTGCCCTTGATGATGTTCCAGTCGCCTTTGATTTCGAGTGTGTTCATAATGGTGGGTGTTGGGTGGTTGAGTCCCATGCCATGTCCGGCTTGTTAGGCCGGGCATGGACGGGACAGGGCGTCTTTACTTGGCCATTTTGCGGCACTCGTCAGCACACTTTTTGCAGGCTTCTGCGCATTGCTGGCAATGCGCCATTTTGTGCTTGGCACACTCAGCACCGCAGGCGTCACAGATCTTCGCGCAGAGTTCGCAGAGATGGGCGGCATGGGCGGAGTCACGCGCCATGAATTGCGCGGACAGGCTGCAAATGTCCGCACAGTCGCGGCACAGCTTGATGCACGGTGCCATGGCTTTGACATCATCTTCATTCAGGCAGCCGGTCACGCAGCTTTCGCAGGCGGTGACGCAGGCCTGACAGGCGGCGAGGCAGCTTTCGTATTGCTTCGGAGCCAGCGAATCGGCAGCTTGGGTGGTCATGGGGGCAAAGACGGCCAGGGCCATCGTGAGTGCCATTGTCGAGCGGGTGAGCATGTTCATCGGTATTATTTTGGTTTGGTGTTTTGGCTCCGGTCCATTGGGGCCATTGCCAATGCCCATGCTGCCCATTCATGCGGACCCTCTCAATGGGGTGAATGACCACCACACTCTCCAGCGATGCGAATGCCTCGGCATGGAGGCTCAATCAGCCCAATTTGTCTGAGAGGGTGAGAAATGCTGGTTAACGGTTTTTAAACGTCTCAACGCCCCGTGGCACTGAGAAACTCGACTGCTAGATGGCATGGGTTTGTCAGGCGGGCGTGGGACCCGCAATATTGACGGCCTATGAACACATCAACTCAATCCCATCCGACTGAAATCTGTCAATCGATCAAGCTGGGCATCGACGCCCACGCCCGATTCTATTACATGGCGCGGCAAGTCGAGGGGGCCACGCCCCAGCCAGTGCAGAAGATGACCTTCGAGGGTCTGTTGCATTTCGTGGCGAGGCAGCGGCGCCTGGCCCGCGAAGTCTTCACCTGCTACGAAGCGGGGGCGTTCGGCTACCACCTGCACCGTCGCCTCACGGAGATGGGCGTGACCAACTACGTGGTGCAGCCCCAGGACTGGGACGAGCATGGCAAGGGCGTCAAGAACGACCGGCTCGATGCCCTGGCCCTCTGCCAGCGGCTGGACCGCTTCACGCGGGGTAACCGCAAGACCTTCAGCATCGTGCGGGTGCCCACCCCGGATGAAGAGCGCGAGCGCGCTTTGAGCCGCCAGCGCCAGCAGATCGTGCGCGAGCTCCAGCGCTTCCAGGCGATGGGCCGCAGCCTTCTGGCCTCGCACGGCATCCACGTCACGGGCAAGTGGTGGAAAGGCAGGACGTGGAGCCTCATCCGCAGCGAAGCGCCCGGGTGGGTCGTCGAGCGGCTGGAAGTCTTCATCCGGCTCATCGATCCCATCGACGCGGAGGAGGCGAAGCTCACCGCCTTGGTTGAGCAGGACGGCGGGGAGGAGAAGATTCCCCGGGGAGTGGGCGCGCTGACCTTTGAGGTGCTGCGCCGGGAAGTGGGCGACTGGGCGCGCTTCACCAACCGCCGACAGGTGTCCAGTTACACCGGTCTCTGTCCGCGCGAACACAGCAGCGGGGGCAAGCGGCGAAGCGGAAGCATCAACAAGAGCGGCAACCCCAGATTGCGGGCCATGCTCGTCGAGATGGTCTGGCGCATGACGCGCTGGCAACCGGCCTACCACGCGCTGAAGAAATGGCCCCGGTGCTGGGCGATCCCAGCCGGAGTGCGGGAGCGCGCAAGAAAGCCATCGTGGCGGTGGCCCGGCAACTGGCGGTGGATCTGTGGCGGCTCTTCACCGGGCAAACCACGGCGGAGAAACTCGGGCTGGTTTACCTGCCTGATGCCGCCTGAGAACAAGCAACCTCCAACCTATGAACCTAAAAACGGGAATGGAAGTCAGCGGGCATGGATGCCCTGCCGAGTGGCTGCTCGGGTGATCAAGGGGATGTTTGTGACGGGGGGATGATGCGGATTCATCCACTCAACAGGG
>CAJCCF010000443.1 GCA_903960845.1 uncultured Verrucomicrobiota bacterium
CGAGGAACATCAGCGAGCTGAACTCCACCCGATCCTGCGGTGGACGCCGGCGCAGATGCATCAGGATCGGCCCGATGATCGCGGCTCCGCCGAGCAGGTAGAGTGGAAAGAGCCAAGTCATCGGCGTGCGACGCCTCCTTTCTTTCTCAGCCGGGCGGAGAGGAAGTCGAAGAGGACATGCTCGATGGGAGTGTCCGTCGGGGTCCAGTGGTACTCGATGCCTTGGCGCTCGCAGGCGCGGCGGATGAAGTCGCGGTGGACGTTCAGGCGGTTCAAATAGACCTCGCGGGCGGAGGCGGGATCGATGAAGCGCTCGGTGCCGGTTTCGGCATCGCGGAAGTGCGCGGCTTTGTCGAAGCTGAAGTCGATCTCGGCGCGATCCATGACGTGGAAGAGCACCACATCATGTCCCATGGCACCGAGCAGACCGAGTTGACTTTCCAACTGCTCCACTGGCGCAAGCAGGTCAGACACGAGACAAATCAGGCCACGCTTGCGAAGCAGATCAGCGAGTTGGCTCACGCTCAGATCGAGCGAGGTGGCCCCGGAGGGTGCTGGCTTTTCCAGCTCCAGCATGAGCCGCCGCAGATGGCCGGGGCGATTCCGCGCGGGTATGTGCTCCTGTAAAGTCTGACCAAAGGTCGTCACTCCCACGGCATCGCCCTGTTGCATGAGAAAGAGCGCCATCGTGGCTGCGAGTGTGGCCGCGTATTCCGCCTTTGTCATCGGCCCGGAACCGAAATTCATCGAGCGACTGTGATCCACCACGAGCTGGCAACGCAGGTTCGTCTCATCCTCGAACTTCTTGATGAAGGTGCGGTCACTGCGCGCCAGCACCTTCCAGTCGATGTAGCGCGGATCATCGCCCTGAACGTAAGCCCTGTATTCAGAGAACTCGACCGAGAAACCGTGGTAAGGGCTGCGGTGCATGCCTTTCCAGAGGCCCTCCATAATGACCTTCGCGCGAAGCTCCAGGGATTTAATCCGGCTTAGCGCGGTGGTGTCGATGGAGAATGACGAATGAGTAGGCACGAATGACGAAATAATGACGAATGAGCAATGACGAAGACGGAGCAGGCTATTCGGGGCGTTTGCGGAGGATGGCGGCGAAGATGAGGTGGAGTTCTTTGGCTTCTTGCCAGATGTGTTTGGCTTTATCTCGCATCTGCGGAGCAGCACGGACGATCATGCGACACCAGTGTTTGGTCTCGCGGGCTTCCTTCTTGCAGGTGGCTATCTTGTTTCTGAATTCCTTGTTCGAGACAGCATCATCGGCCTCGACATAGTTGGCACCAACGCTGGTTCCTGAGCGAACAATCTGACTGATAAGCGGTCGAGTGATTTCATTCTTTGGCACCTCTTTGGCGAAGTCGATGACCTTCTCCCCGAAGACAGCAGTCCGCTCTTCGAGATCAAAAGGCTTATCACTATCAGCATTCATCAGTGTTCAGAGTTCGCCCGTCGTCATTATTTCGTCATTCGTGCTTACACATTCGTCATTTTCCTCCAAGGCTCTCAATCAGCCTCCCAATCACCTTCGCCACCGTCACGCCTTCCGCCTCAGCGCGGTAGTTGATGAGGATACGATGTCGAAGCACCGGCAGCGCCAGCGCGCGGATGTCATCAAGGGTGACGTGGGAGCGGCCTTGGATGAGGGCTCGGGTTTTGGCGCCGAGGACGAGGTTTTGACTGGCGCGGGTGCCGGCTCCCCAGCTCACCCATTCGTTGACGAAGTCGGGGGTGCCTGGGCGGTTGGGGCGGGAACTGGCGGCGAGTTTGACGGCGTAGCGGGCGACGTCTTCGGCGATGGGCACCTTCTTCACGACCTGCTGGAAGGCCTGGAGTTGCGCGCCGGTGAAGAGACGCCGCACGGGCTCATTTTTTCCGCCAGTAGTGCGGGTGACGACGGCGACTTCCTCGTCCTCGCTGAGGTAGTCGATGACGATGTTCAGCATGAAGCGGTCTAGCTGCGCCTCGGGCAGCGGGTAGGTGCCTTCCATCTCGATGGGGTTCTGCGTGGCGAGCACGAAGAAAGGCTCGGGGAGATGCATGGTGTTTCCTGCGACCGTGACCTGATGCTCCTGCATGGCCTCAAGCAGCGAGGCCTGGGTCTTTGGCGGCGTACGGTTGATCTCATCGGCAAGGATCATGTGGGCAAAGACGGGGCCTTTGTTGAAGACCATGCGGCGGCCCTGCTCGGTGTCCTCGAGGATCTCCGTGCCGGTGATGTCGGAGGGCATGAGGTCAGGCGTGAACTGGATGCGGTTGAAGCTGAGATCGAAGACATCGGCCACGGTTTTCACCAGCAGCGTTTTCGCCAAACCGGGTGCTCCGGTGATGAGGCAGTGGCCGCCTGCCAGCAGAACAATCAACATCTGATCGACCACCTCATGCTGCCCGACAATGACCTTGCTCACTTCGACTGAAATCTTCTCTCGAATCCCGGCCACCATTTCGACGACCTCCTTTTCTGACAATGCTGCGGCGGGGGAAGTGGAGTCGATGGAGTCGGACATAGGCGCTGTGTATCAAACAACGACAGCCATGCCAAGCTATCATCGCAAAATGAGAGCCTGACCGCCCGGCAAACCAACGGGGCTACTCATCATCGTCGTCATCGTCATCATGCACCTTCTTGCGCGTGAAGACAAAAGCGGCGCGGCGCGGCGCTGGCATGACGGAGTCAGCTCCGCGCACGGATTTCCAGATGATTTCGTTGAGCTTGAGGTCGTCGGCAGCGTCCTCTTTGGAAAGATCCATCAGCTGGCTGGCCTTGCCACCCCAGGCCGTCTTGCCATTGCGCTCCTCCAGATTCACCTGTGCGGGCCGCGCCTTGAAGGGAGTCAGATCAGGCTTGGCCTGGAAGCTGGCAAACATGGGCATCGCAGCGGCATCGAACTGGCTCATCGGTGACAGGCCGAGGATGAGTTCCATGGTGCGCAGCATGCTGCTGGTGGAGTACATGGTGGAATCCACACTGCCACGGCGGATGTAGGGACTGATGGCAAAGGCGATGGTGCGGTGCGCGTCCACATGATCGGAGCCGTTCTGGGCATCGTCCTCGACCACAAAGATGGCCATCCGGGACCAGAACTTGGATTTGCTCAAACCTTCGACCATGAGGCCGAGTGCAAGATCGTTGTCTGCCACCTGCGCGGTCGGCGTGGGCTTGCCGGGGCTGGTGCCGCTGGTGTGATCATTGGGCAGGCGCACAATCTGAAGGCGTGGCATCTCTCCCTCTTTTTCAAAGCGGGACAGCTCACCGAGAAAACGTTCGGCGCGCTTCACATCGGGATAGTCCATGTCAAAGCTGCGGAACAAGGGATCAAAATGCCCCTCCAGAGAACTGGCCTTGGCCACGGAAGGATCACCGGGTTTTTTGCCATTCGCAACCCACTCACCGTAGCTGCGGAAACTGACACCGGACTGAGCCGCACGATCCCACAGATATCCGCCTGCAGGCCGGGCGATGGGAAATCCTCCTTCGCTGGGATAGGCGTATTTGCCGCTCTTGTTGTGACCGTAGCTGAGGGGCCAGTTCTTTTCGACAAAGTCGGTGGCATAGGCACCCATGGTCCACTCATGGCCGTCGGCGCTGACTTCTGACTCCACGTAAAAGTTATCGAGCAGGACAAAGTCACGGGCGAGTGCGTGCTGATTGGGGGTGATCTTTTCGGGGAAGAGGCAGAGACCTGGATCACCATTGCCTCCCTTCACATCTCCGAGCACCTGGTCATAGGTGCGGTTCTCTTTGATGATGTAGAGGATGTATTTGATGGGCGAGCTGTCGCCAATCTTGCGGGGGATGGGATTGCCGTCAGCAGGCATGGCGGCGATCTTGCGCGCAGTTTCCGGCATGCATTGGTAGGCCACGGCGCTCCAGGCCGCGAGCTGGGCATCGAGCTTGTCCTCTTCCGGCAGCGGGATGATGCTGACGGTGCCGTTCATCAGCTCGCCGATGTATTGCTTCACCCCCGGTGTGGCTTTTTTGCCGGGCTGAGGGCCGAGTGGATTGGGCTTGGAGGTCTCCCCCTTACCATTGACGACATAAAGCGTGCGACCATCCTGACTGACGCGAACGCTGGTGGGATACCAGCCGACCGGGATGAAGCCGGCCGAGCGCGATTTGCCAGGCTTGGAGATGTCGAAAACGGCCACGGTGTTGATGTTGGCATTGGCCACGAAAAGGCGGTTGCCATCAGGGCTGAAGGCGAGCGAGTTCGGGGTGTTTCCGGGAGGTGCATCAGGCTGAAGCTCAGCGAGCAGGGTCTCGATGGAGCGACCATCAGCGGTGACATCGAGCACGCTGACGGTGTTGTGGTTGGCGTTGGCCACGTAGAGGCGTTTACCATCCTTGCTCAGCAGCATCTCGTTGGGATGCGCCTCCGTCTGCCAGCGGCCGACAACCTTGAAGGTCTCGGTATCGATCACCGCCACGGCGGCCTGAGCCCAGAGGGAAACATAGAGACGTGAACGTTTCTCATCCAGCACGCAGGCGTATGGGAATGGCGAATCCGGATCGGTGGTGTCGAGAAGTTGGTTAGCGCGCTTGGTGATGGAGGGATCATCCGTTGTAGGTGCGGGCTTCACGGGTTCGGCTGCGGCATGATCGAGCAGGAGCAGTTCATCCGTCGTGGCTTTGCCGTCCCGATCCAGTCGAACGCGGCTGATGCTGTGTCCCCAGACATTGGCGGCGAAGAAGGTGCGGGCATCCGCACTGACCGCGATTCCTGCCGGGATGCCGCGCTTCTTCGAATCGCGCAATGACAGGGCCGAAATCTCGGTGAGAGCGCCATCGGCAAAATCAAAGACCTGAATGGTCTCCGCCGATGCTCCGGAGCAAAAGAGCTGAGAACCATCACGTGAAAAGGTCAATCCATAGAATGCCTCGGCCAGTTTGGTCCGTGAGGCGATGGTGCGCCTGGTAAGATCAAGCAGGACAATCTCATGCTGACTGTAGCCACAGTGCAGGACGGCGGCGTACTTGCCTCCTGGATGCAGGGCAAGATTGACAGGAAAATCACCAACCGGAATCTGGGCGCCGACGGGTCGAAGACTCCATTGATTCGGCAGTAGGACGGAGCCGTCCGGCCTCTGGCCGGGGAGGTCGGCCGAATGAGCCGAGGCCATGCCGAAGGCGAGAAAAAGGGTAACAACAGATAGACGCATGAAATGATATCAGGAAAAGGAGCCCTGCTCATACGATTGCTGCCGGAAGCCCTTTCACAAACGGGAATGGAAAGCCATCGAGCATGTGTTCATGCCTCGTTTCACAGGGCTTTCACAGAGTGATAGTCACTTGGAACTCATGACGGGCGCCAAGAAAGCTGCCAGCCATACCCGTTTTCTGGCTAAAACACGTGGGGCACGGTATCCTGAAACGCTACGGTTTCACCGCTTTGACCTTCACGTTCTTGATGGCCGCAGTGGTGTTGAAAGTACTGAGGGCGAGCGGTGCATAGGATTCGATGGGGCCCGGGCGAAGGCTGATTTTACGTTCCTTGATGTCCTGATCGATGATCTGCTTGTCATCAAGCCAGACGCTGATGTTTTCAGGCGTGACGAGCAGGCGGATTTTATACCACTTGTCGTCGGTGTAACGCTGGTAAGTGCCGGTGGAGTTGTTGCTTGCATCCATGCCGTCGATGTTGCTGAGACCGGTGACACTGCCGCCCCAGCCACCGCAGACGAGCGTGGCGCAGGTTTTCAGACTGCCGACGGGAAAGGTCAGGCCGCAAAAAAAGTCGACCCCCTGAAGGCGTTTGGCTTCAAGACTGATCTCATAATTGGTTACCGGCAGTTCAGCTGCTTTTTTGTAGAGCACGCCACTGAGACTGTCCCCCTGATTGATGATGAGGACACCGCCCTCCAGTTCGACCTGACCACTGCCACCGATATCCACTGTTTCCCAGTCGTTGAGGGACTTGCCATCAAAGAGCACCCACTCTTTGGCGGCAGCGGGAGCCGCTGGCTTTGCCGCTTCCTCGGCGATGAGCGTGGAGAGACAAGCCAGGGAAGTCAGGAGAATAGTGGATAGCTTTTTCA
>CAJCCF010000444.1 GCA_903960845.1 uncultured Verrucomicrobiota bacterium
CAGGTGAGCAAAGACAGTGGATCCACCTGGTCCTTCGCTCCCGGCTCGGCGACATCCGCGAGCTACACTACACAATCGACTGCTGTAGCGGACAGCGGGTCCCTCTACCGCGTTCACGTCTCTAACGCGGCGGGCACCGTCACCAGCAATTCTGCACGTTTGACGGTCACCGGCCCGGCGCCTTCAGTAGAACGTCAAGTCAATGCGACGGTCACGGACAGCAGTATCACAGCGACTCCAGTGACAGGCGAGGCACCTCACCTTGCCATCAATCCATCAGCGTCGGTAAATCAACGGGGCAAATTGCTTGTGTTCCTTCCAGGGACCCAGGGCAGGCCGACTCAGTACAGCTACATCCTTCGCGCTGGCGCCTCCCGCGGCTTCCATGCGGTGGGCGTGAACTATCCGAACCAGACTGCCATGGGAACTCTGTGCCAGTTCAGCACGGATCCAGATTGCTACTGGAACGCGCGCAACGCGGTCATCTTCGGCAATGGCACACCGGTCAACGGGCAGAGTCCGGTGTCACAAGCCGACTCCATCGTCAATCGACTGAACAAATTGCTGAACTGGCTTAACAATACCTATGCCTCGGAGGGCTGGGGGCAGTTTCTGCTGCCGGACAAGACGGCCGATTGGAGCAGGGTCGTCCTGGCAGGGCATTCCCAGGGTGGCGGGCATGTCGGCGTGCTCGCGAAGACGTTCTCGCTGAGCCGCGCAGTCTATTTTTCCTCACCAGAGGACTGGAATGAATTGTCAAATCGGCCGGCCAGTTGGACGGCTTCCAGGGCCAGCGTGACGCCGGCAAGCCTGCAATACGGCTTTGGCGCGGACAGTGACACGCTGGTGCCCAACGCCCACGCCTTTGCGCACTGGGATAGCCTGGGTCTTGCTAAGCCGGCATCCGGGCCGGTGTTGGTTGAAGGAGGGGGCATACCGTTCTCCAATGCACAACAACTTCGCACATCCTTGCCTTACAACCCAAGCAGCACGGCATTAACACTCACCCTCAGGAATCACGGCATCACCGTCGTGGATACATCCACGCCGGTGGATAGCAATGGTAAACCTCTCTTTGACACCAACGGTGTCTGGGAATACCTGTGCTTCCAGTAGCTGGATCAGAGCTCGACGGGAGCTTCATGCAGCAACCTCGTCCAACCATTAAACCTTCGTTGACGAGTTGCTGGGCATGAGCGACTTACTCCGTGGCATTGCTCTTGGGGCACTCTTTTTCGGAGCGGTCAGCCTCGCTTGCGCGAGCGAGGCGCTCCAGTTGCAGCGGCAGGACCAGAAGTTCTTGCAGGCGACTGCTTATGAACCCGCTGCGGCCTGCCGTGGGATCGCAATCATTTCGCCGGGTGCCGGCGGTACTGAACAGGGCTATCGTTATCTGGGCAAAGCCCTGTCCTCGGTTGGATACCTTTCCGTGGTGGTGGGTCACCAGGAGAGCGGGCGACGCGCCTTGCGCGAGCATCTGCGCGGCAACGGGCTTCGCGAGGGCCTGGCCGAACTGATCACGGAGCCAGATGCCTATCGCGGCAGGTTCATGGATATCGCCGCGTCGGTGAAATGGGCCGAACGCAGGTGTAATTCCAGAGAAAAGTTACTGATCGGCCACTCAATGGGTGCCGCAACGGTCATGATTGAAGCGGGTGCAAGAAACAAGGTCGGCGTCCAGGGCACCGATTCCTTCAACGCCTACATCGCCCTATCGCCACAAGGCACCGGTTCGATCTTCCCCGGGAACGCGTGGTCGGGCATCCGAAGACCCGTGTTGCTGATTACGGGCACCCGCGATACCGAGTTGGGTGGTGCCTCTTGGGAAACGCGCACCGAACCGTTCAGAAACATGCCGCCAGGGTGCAAGTGGTTGGGCGTAATAGATGGCGCGAGTCATTTGAATTTTGCAGGCATCGGAATGTCGCGTAAGACGGAGACGCTGACAGTGCAGACAATCAGCGCCTTTCTGGATGGTCTTCGCGCTGGTGACTGCAGGCCTCGGGGCCAGGTCGCAGGCCTTGATATTTCTACGAAGTAGCCGCGGACCTGCGAAATTCATTTGCTGGTTCGAATCCCAGGCATCTGAAATCCGCATGAAGCCTAGGATTTCGCAAATCTAGCCGGGATCTGGTCGAGGAAGACTCAATCAGATCAACAGCTCGCTGATCGGGGTTGAGAATTTGAAGATTTGAAGAAACTTTGGATGGCGGAGAGTGAGGGATTGTGCGGCCTGAAGGCCGCATCCCTCGCTGCGCTCGGGACCATCGCCGCAAAGCGGCGATGTCCTGCCCGTCGCCGGACGGCGCCGGGCGGTCGAACCCGACTTTTTTATGATCGAGGGTTCGAACCCCTCAACCCACCCCCGTAAACGACAAAGCCCAGCCCCCTCTTGCGAGGGGACTGGGCTTTGTTTGTAAGTGGCGGGGCAGGAAGATCTGTAGCATTAACTTGCTCAGATGCTAAGGGTACCGAACATTGGTGGCAACGGGGATTCGAACGCGCCGCCGGGCTCCGCCAACCAAGCATCGCCACACCGCTCCGATGGGCATTCCTCCGCGTCCTGTCAACACTTGAAGAGATCCTGCGTTAGGGTGTCTAGTGCCAGCGGATTTGCCGCGTCGAAAATAATACGGGCTGTCGCCTCGCAAGGATCTAGACCATGGATCTGCTTTGTCGGATCGTGCCAGTAATTCAACACCGAGTCTTGCCCGTGTGGACAATGCTCCTGCTGGCGGCTTGCGGCGACAGTGCAGCCGCCACGTCAACATCGTCCCCACCGCCGGCGTCGGCGCCTTATCCGGTTGGTCTGAGCGATCAGCAGATCAATGTGAATGGCGTGCGGCGCCAGTACCGGGTTCACGTCCCGGCCAGCCTGACCGGCGCGCCGAAAGCCGTGGTGCTGGTGCTGCACGGCGGCGGCGGTGAAGGCTTGAACGTCGCTAACACGGGCCAGCACCCGCTGTCGGTGTTCCGCAGCGTGGCCGACCGCGAGGGCTTCGTCGTGGTCTACCCCGGCGGACTACCC
>CAJCCF010000445.1 GCA_903960845.1 uncultured Verrucomicrobiota bacterium
ATTAAATCCCATGAAACACAGGCTTTTAAAGCATTTTTAGCGGGCATTGAAACACATGGCATTCACATTAAACCCGTGTTTGTGGAAAGCAGTATGCCAGAACAGGCTATTTTAGAAAAAGCTCAAGAGATGGCGGCTGATTTAATTGTCATGAGTACACGCGGACGCAGTACCACCACAGCGATTTTGTTGGGTGATACCGTATCGCAAATCATGATAAATTCTTCTGTGCCTGTTTTGGCTATCAAGCATTATGGCGATCGCATTGGTTTACTTAAGGCGCTGATTGAAAATAAGTTTGGGACAAGCTCTCAAAAGGCATCTTAAGTTAAATGACCCCCGGCATACATGGACGCCCACTTTTGCCAATCTTTCAATCAATGATTTTGAGAAGGGAAAGATTGCTGCCATACATTCGGACTTTTGGTAAATCTTTCGCTTCTGTCCCTGATGGAATTCGCTGATCGAGTCCTCAAAATAACCACCAGGACATTCTTGTTGCGCTGCGCCATAAGCTTCCTCACCCAGCTGTCCGGTTCCACCTTCTTCTCCGCAAATCGGATCACGGCTCGCGCTCCGTGGATCAGCAAGGTACGTATGTATCGCCGCGTTTGCTGATGCCAAGCAATAATTGTTTGCTACCGCTAGAACACTGCCTTGGAAAGCGAGAAAGAAAAAACTCACCCGAAAACAGAAACCAAAAAAGAAAATGAAAACCGGGACAGCGCCGTTCCGCTGCATGAAAAAGGTTACCCTCTTAAACTCGGTGCATTATTCTCTTGATGGAGGGGGCCACTGTAGTATAGAGACTCACTGACAGTGTCTTTTTTTCAATCCTGCATTCGGTTGGCTTGTCGCAGTTCCGTCGACGACTCATCGCCCGAATAGGGATAACGCACATGACCCAAGCGAATCAGGAACACTGCCAGCGTTAGCATTAGGATAGATCCAGTTATTGCGAGCATGCGCCAGTCATCCATGGCTTTCATGTCCAGGATCAAATAGCGCGCAAGTGCCACCATGCCGATGTAAAGTGGGAAGCGCACTGGCAACTTGCCTGAGTTGTAATACAGTCCAACCATGGCGAGTACTTCCAGGTAAAGGAAGAGCAGCAACAGGTCGGTTAGTGTCACCTGGACTGCCCGTACCATAGTTATGGTCTCGCTCGCCATGGCGAACACTGTGGCGATGGCAATGACTAGCAAGCCAATATGTTCAACTAGAGACAGAAGTCGCTGGTTAAATCTTTTAATGGTCATTTTTTTCAATCTGTTAGCCCGTTCATTGAACTTCAGCGTCGCACGAATGCCAATAACTGAAGGAATGTGTCACGCGCCCATCAACATTTGCAAGGCTTTGTGATATTTTTCCGCAGTTTTTTCGATTACGTCGGCAGGAACTTTCGGTGCTGGAAGTTGTTTGTTCCAGCCAGAAGTTTCCAGCCAGTCACGCACGAACTGCTTATCAAAGCTAGGCGGGTTGCTACCCACTTTGTATTGATCCGCTGGCCAGAACCGCGAGGAATCGGGCGTCAGAGCTTCATCGATCAAATACATTTTTCCTGATGAATCCACACCGAATTCAAATTTTGTATCAGCGATTATTATCCCTTTAGTGGCCGCATATTCAGCTGCCTGGGTATACAGTGACAAGGCGGCGTGACGTACTGCATTGGCACGCGGCAAACCCAGCAATGTTACGGCCTGCTCGAAGGAGATATTTTCATCGTGCTCACCTGCTGCTGCCTTGGTCGAAGGTGTAAATAATGGTTGCGGCAGTTTTTGCGCTTCTTGTAAATCGGCAGGTAATTTAATGCCGCACACCATGCCAGTCTTCTGGTATTCCTTCCACGCTGAACCGGCCAGATAGCCGCGCACGATGGCCTCAATAGGCACGGGTCTCAAGCGTTTCACTACGCAGGCACGGCCAGTCAGTTGTGCGCGTTCTTCATCTGTTTTAACTAACGATCCTGGCTGGATACCAGTAAG
>CAJCCF010000446.1 GCA_903960845.1 uncultured Verrucomicrobiota bacterium
AGATCCAACCGCACCGACCGGCCAGCCCGCCTTCTACCGCATCAGCCTCGAAGCCCCGGCCTTGCTGCCGTAAAGGCTGATACCCCGCCATGCTCGATGGAGCGTGGCGGAGTCATCCGCATCCCTTTAGAAGAACCTATTCGGCGGGCTCCATGGTGGCTTTCATGGGGCCCTGGCTGTCTTTCATGCGGGGGTCGGCACCGTATTCGTGGATCTGTTCGACACGCAGTTCGGCGAGTTCTTTGTGACAGGTGGCCACGATGACTCGACCGTTTTCATCGACTTCGCAGGCCATCTTGTAGCCTTTGTCGAGTTCGTAGCCAAAGATGACCTTCAGCATCTCGATGACGTACTCGTAGCTGTGCGTGTCATCGTCATGCAGGATGACGTGGTAAGGCGGTTCCAGTTCAGGCTTGAGTTGTGGGGGTGATGGCCGCACGACAGGACGTCCGGGTTTCACCGGGGATTCCGTGGCATTGCTGATCAACTCCAATCTCATGAGACAGTATGCACGCGGACGCCTGCTGTCTCAACCGTGTGGATGCAAAGAGGCGGGATTCTTTTCAGAACCCCGCCTCGCGGAAAACAAACTGGAAGGGATCAGGGACTAGGCCGGATCTTTTTTCGGCGCTTCGCCTTCAGACGCCGGACGCGGGCGGCTCGAGCCACCTTCGCCGGAAGGTGGGCGACGGAAGCCGCCGCCTTCACCACCTTCACCGCCGGGGCGGCGCATGCTGCCACCAGGGCCACCGGGGCTGCCAGGACCGCCGCGCATCATGTTTCTCATGCGTTCCATGCCCGATTTCATTTCTTCTTTGCTCACCTTGCCGTCCTGATTTTCATCCATGCGGTTGAAGCGTGATTCGATCTCCTGTTTGGAAAACTCGGCGTACTCCATTTTGTCCACGCTGCCGTCGGCATTTTTGTCCATGCGGCCATAGACCTCATCCAGATTGAAGGCACCGGGTCCGCCAGGTCCACCGGGAGGGCCGCCCTGTGGTCGGTCTCCTTGTGGACGTTCCCCTTCAGGGCGTGGCATTGGCCTGTCACCCTCTGGTTTTGGCATGGGTTTATCACCTTCTTTGCTCTCACCCGGCGGGCGGCGGAAACCTTCACTTTCGCCACCGGGGCGGCGGAAACCACCTTCACCACCGGTGCGTCCTTTGATGCCTTCGCGCATGCGTTCAGCGATCTGGCTCATTTCGGTCTTGTCCACAAAACCATCCGCATTGACATCCATTTTGGAGAAGCGGTCTCCTGTGTCTTTCTTGGCGAATTCCTCAAACTCGCCCTTGCTGATTTTGCCATCATTGTCGGCGTCAGCACGCTTCAGAAATTCGGCGAGGCGATTGCCGCTGCCTTCGCCCTTAGGTGCGCCATCTTGAGCGACAGCGATGCTGGTTCCAAGCGCCAGAAGGCTGAGAACGGTGAGTGTGTGGGTGGTGAGTTTCATAATGGATGTGGTCAGATGTTGACCGCGCGCTCTCAAACCAACGCATTGAGGTTTGGTTTCGGCAGGGATGAAAAAAATACTGCGGGCCTTATTTCCCGAAGCACTGAAGCTTGCCATCCATCGTGCTCACATAGACACGGCCTTGAGAAACGGTGATGCCGTCCCAGACCGGCGGGCTGGTGAGTTCGAGCCCGGCGCTTTGCTCGCCGGTTTCGACATTCACGGCCCACATTTTGGCTCCGCGACGGCCTTCGAGAGCTTCGTTTTGTTCGTTGAGTTCTTCGAGGATGGCCGGGTCTTTGGCGGCCAGGCGTTCAAAGGCATACTCTTCATCAATGGTGTCGGGAGCACCGCTGACGAGCACCGTTTTACCAGCCAAGGCCATGCTGCGCGCAACGATGGGTACAAAGCGGTCCCAGCTATGCTTCACAAAGCTGCCACTGCCTTTGCCTCCGCCACCCGCCGCGCCCTTGAACCACAAGGCTCCGCCGACTTTGCCTTTGCCGGATTCGATCCCGGCACCCACGCCGTGAGCATCGTTGCCGGAACTGTCGCGCGAGTCGCCATTGTCGAAATTGCAGAAGAGGATGGCATCGGCCGGCTTTGCATCCGGTTGCTCAAAACGGGTCTGCACTTCAGCGGGCGTGAGTGCCTTGTGATAGATGGCAAACTGATCCAGCAGGCCGCTGTAGCCACCGGCGTTTTCTTCCGCGACACCATTGCCATTGCCAACGATCAAAGGATTGACGGGCTTGCCGGTGACGAGATCACTGGCCATGCCTTCAGAGACAAGTTTGCCATCGATGAAGAGGGTCATTTTTTTGTCGGTGGCAAGAACACCCACGATGTGGTGCCAGCCTTCGGTGAACGCTTCGGACGAGACAATGGTGGTCTCCTTTGAATCGCTGCGGATGTGAAACTGCGGCTTCTTGTCGTGGAAATCGAGTGCCACGCCCTGACGCGGACCTCCGTGATTCACGATCGTGCCGCTGGCCGTGTCCGGCAGAATCCAGGCTTCGATGCTGATGGCTGTCTTGGTGGGGTCGAGCACGTCAAGGTCTGGAAATTGTACGCTTCCGGGAATCGGGGCTCCTTTGGCTTTTGCATCAGCCACGGCCGCCTTGGCGTCAGCCTTCTTGCCCTTGCCTTTGCCCTTTTTCTTCGCTTCAGCCTGGGCCTTTAAAGTTTCGCTGTGGCCGACCTGAGTTTCGCCCTTGGGCTGCACTGCAAGCGGTTTGCCATCGGCATCAAGCACCACGCTGTTGCCCTTGCGTTCTGTGGTAGCGGCCGCCGTTTCAAAGGCTTGCTCTGGTGGAGCTTTCGGCGTGGCGAACAGGGTGTACTCCATCGTGGTCGTCCATTTGTAGTACTGTGCCTCGCGGCCATACGAATAAACGTTCTTGTCATCGTGCACGAGGATCCGGCCCGCTGGCGCATACTTGCCTGCCTGGAAGTAGCCGCCATGGCCGCCAGCGAAACTTTTGCCGTAGACCCAGTAGCTGCGGTGGAAGTTTGAATCATCCAGGAAGCCCATTGGCGCGAAGAGATGTGAGCCCTCGCCTTTGTGGGCACCACCCTGCTTGTCGAAATCGCCACTCACGGGCCCGACTTCGACACGCTTTCCGTTAGACGCAATTTTTTGCGTGCGCAGGAAGGTCCACTTGCCGTCGCTGCTGAGGATGTCGTTGAGGGCCACCGGCATCTGCAGGGTCTTGTGGCGGTCATTCAAATCGCCACCGGTGTCCGGATCGCGATCGTTGTAGTTTTCGCGGAATTTCATTTCGCCGGTTTTGGCATCGATCCGGTAGAACCAGAGACCGCCATCGAGGAAGCATGAATGGCCTGAGACACAGCTCACGATGCCGTTTTCCACCAACACGCTGCCGTGCACGGGCCACACGCTTTCCATCATTTCCCAGGCTCCGTGACTGAGTGCCACGGGAGCTGCCTGGAATTTCCAGATCAGAGCCCCGTCTCTGGCGCGCAGGCAATAGACCTGACCATCCTTGCCACCAAAAAACACGCGCCCTTTCCAATAGGTCGGTGGTGAGTCCACCCGGCCTCCGGCAATGAAATGCCAGGCTTCCTTGCCGGTGTTTGAGTCGAAGGCATGCAGCGTGTGTTTGTCCACTTCAGAGACAAAGGTCAATCCTGCGGCGGAGGTTGTCGTGCTCAGCGGCGCTGTCAGTTTGACCTCCCAGGCCATGCCGAGATTTTTCTTCAAATCCTGATTTGAGAATCCGCTGCGTGCATTGTCGCTGCGGTATGTCGGCCAATCTTTTTCGCCAGCGTCCACCTCTTCGATGGCTTCGGCATATGCTGGGCCTTTGACCAACCGTTCGTTGTCGGGCGTGTTGGCCGGCATCGGGTAGCGTGGTGCGGAGGCCATGACACTCATGCCATCGAGTTTGGCTTCGGGATAACAGGCGCAGTTGTGCGGTCCGGCATAAGTCAGGCCATTGCAGGGCATCACTCCATAAAGG
>CAJCCF010000447.1 GCA_903960845.1 uncultured Verrucomicrobiota bacterium
CTCCTGGATGCGCGTGGAGTCAGTGATGACCATCTGGCCGTCTTTTTCGTCGAGCGGAACGTTGAAATCCACGCGGACGAGGACGCGCTTGTTACTCAATTCGATGTCACGGATGGTTTTTTTGGGCATGATTCTGGAGGGAAAAGGGGGAATGCTCGGGAAAGCGGGCCCGATGTCTAGCACAGAGCGTGCTAGGCGCTCGTAAAATTTTAAGACCCCAACTTTTTGGCTGTTCATTCGCCTCCCCGCCACCCGCGGGGCGGCGGGAATGCCCTTGCCAAAAGTTGGATTCGGGTTCAAAGAGACCGTCCCTGGAATCAACAGGGCTTCGGGTCAAACCCCGAAGATCTCCCATGTCAGAACACAAATCTTCAAATAGTTGGTCCATCGCCCTCGTCGCTTTGGGGGTAGTTTTCGGAGACATCGGCACCAGCCCGCTTTACGCGCTCAAGGAGTGTCTCCATCACGCCAAGCCCACACCAGGCGACCCGCTCGGAGTTCTCGGCCCGCTCTCCCTGATGTTCTGGTCACTGATCGTGATGGTCTGTTTCAAATACCTGGGCTTCATCACCCGCGCCACGAATCAGGGTGAAGGCGGCATGTTTGCCCTGCTCACCCTTTTCCGCTCGACCAAACGCAGCTTCAAACCCGGGACGACAGGAGCCATCGTGCTCATTGGCATCTTTGGTGCCTGCCTGCTTTATGGCGACGGCATGATCACGCCGGCCATTTCCGTGCTTTCCGCGGTCGAGGGGCTGGCGCTGCTCGATGCCAGGCTCGGCACCGGGCTCGCGAATTACGTCGTGCCGATTTCCGCCGTCATCATCCTTGGATTGTTCCTCGTTCAGCGGCACGGCACCGCGCGCATCGGCAATGCCTTCGGGCCGATCATGGTGGCCTGGTTCGCCACCCTCGCCGCGCTTGGCATCATCAATATCAGCAGCTATCCCGGCGTGTTTGCATCCCTGTCCCCGCATCACGGCATCAACTTCCTGCTGCATCACGGGCATGACAGCTTTGTTCTCATGGGACTGGTCCTGCTCGCCGTCACCGGCTGTGAGGCCATGTATGCGGACATCGGCCACTTTGGCCGCCCGCCGCTGGTGAAGAGCTGGTACTTCCTTGTATTGCCGGCCCTCATGCTCAACTACCTCGGCCAGGGCGCGCTCGTGCTTTCCGATGTCAAAGCGTCGCTGCAACCCGGCTACCATCACTTCTTCAGTCTGGTTCCCCAGGCCGCCCTCATCCCGGTCATCCTGCTCGCCACCGCCGCCACGATCATCGCCTCCCAGGCCATGATCACCGGGGTGTACTCACTGACCCAGCAGGCGGTGCAACTCGGCTACCTGCCGCGTTTAAAGATCATCCACACCAATCCGGATGTGCGCGGCCAGATCTACATGCCGCAGGTGAATTACCTGCTGATGGTCTCCTGCCTTGCGCTCGTCTTCCATTTCGAGTCCTCCACCAATCTCGCCGCCGCCTACGGTCTCTCGGTCGCTCTCGACATGACTTTCACAAGCCTCCTGTTCTTCCTCGTCGCGCGGGGCGTCTGGCAGTGGCCGCTCTGGAAAGCCGCCATCCCGGTGGTGATTTTCCTCATTCCTGAAATTGGCTATGTCTCGGGCAGCCTGCTCAAGTTCATGGCCGGCGCCTGGTTCCCGCTCGTCATCGGTCTCTCGATCTGGATCATCATGAAAACCTGGACGGATGGCCGCGCCATCCTCTTCCAGGCCATGCAGCGCGGACGCCTGCCCGTGCAGTTCCTCATCGATGAAATCGGAAAGGACCGCATCATTCGCGTGCCCGGAGCTGCGGTCTTCATGTCAGCCAGTGCCGATGGTCTGCCTCTGGCGCTGCTGCACCACTTGAAGCACAACAAGGCTCAGCACAAACAAGTCAACCTGCTCACCGTCCGCTTTGAGGAGACGCCATACGTCAGCCATGAAAACCGCCACACGGTGGAGGAGCATTGCGAGGACTTTTACCGCGTCATCCTGCGCTATGGTTTTGCCGAGTCACCGGAGGTTTTTGATGATCTGGTTCAGGCGCTCGAAGACAAAACGAAATTGAAGAAGAACGGCATCACCTTCTATCAGAGCCGCGAAGTCCTTCTCACCAATGGCCCCGGCAAAATGGCGCTGTGGCGCAAGAAGCTCTTTGTCATGCTCAGCCGCATGTCACGCCCTGCCACCGGTTACTTCGACCTGCCGCCGCGTCAGGTTTGTGAGCTTGGCATCCAATTGGAGGTGTGAGGTGCGCAGGTGCCTGCCGTTGAGTCACTTTGGTCAATTTCCGCCCCGTGATGCCGGGGAATAAGCATCAGACAGACAGGCTGCTTGCCATTCCTGGAAAACCGCCCACCTTTCCGGCCCTTTTTTAACCCGTCCGAATTGTGAGCCAATCCCACCCAACTGACGATCTCCGCGTGGCGGAGATCCTGCCGCTGATCCAGCCGGCACTTCTCATGCATGATCTCCCGCTGAATGAAGCAGGGGCAGCTTTTGTGGAAAGCTCACGCAGACAGGCTGAAGCCATCCTCAATCATCGCGACGACCGCCTGCTCGTGGTCACCGGACCATGCTCCATCCACGATCACAAGTCCGCGCTCGAATACGCCACGCTGATCCAGCAGGCGCGGGAAAAATACGGCGCCGATCTCGAGATCTTCATGCGCGTCTATTTTGAAAAACCGCGCACCACGGTCGGCTGGAAAGGCTTCATCAATGACCCGCACCTCAACGAAAGCTACGACATCAATGCCGGTCTCCGTGAAGCACGCGGACTCTTGATCGAACTGACCCGCATGGGGGTGCCGGCCGGCACCGAGTTTCTCGACGTGATCACGCCGCAATACATCGCCGATGTCGTCTCTTGGGGTGCCATCGGCGCACGCACCACCGAGAGCCAGGTGCACCGTCAGCTTTCCTCCGGCTTGTCCATGCCGGTTGGTTTCAAAAACGGCACGGATGGCGGCATCCAGGTCGCTCTCGATGCCATTCAGGCCGCCGCCGGCCAGCATTGCTTCCTCTCCGTGACGAAGGATGGCGTGGCCGCCATCGTCAAGACACGCGGGAACGAGTCCTGCCACGTCATCCTGCGCGGTGGCAAAGCAGGCACCAATTTCGACGCCGCATCCATCGACACCGTCATCAGCCAGCTCACCGCACGTGGCCTGCCGGCCAGCGTCATGGTGGATTGCAGCCACGGCAACAGCCTCAAGGACTACCGCAAGCAGCCCCTCGTCACCGAGTCGATCTCCGACCAAGTCGCGCACGGCAGCAAGGCCATCACCGGAGTCATGATCGAAAGCCACCTCGTCGAAGGCCGCCAGGATGCCAAGCCCGGCCAGCCGCTGACCTATGGCCAGAGCATCACCGACGCCTGCGTCAACTGGGCCACCACCGAGACCATGCTCGACCAGCTCGCCGCCGCCGTGCGTGCCCGGCGCGCTTAGCCCCACCTCCGCATGCTCACTTCCTCCACCGCTCGTGATGTCATCCAGCGCATGGCTGGCTGCCGCATCCTCGTGATCGGTGATGTCATGCTGGACCACTTCATCTGGGGTGCCGTGCGCCGCATCTCACCCGAGGCACCCGTGCCGATTGTCGAAGTCACCAGGGAAACCACCTTCCCCGGCGGAGCCGCCAACGTCGCGCGCAACCTGTCCGCCTTCACCCCGCACGCCTATCTCATGGGCCGTGTCGGCAAAGACAGCGCCGCCGGTGAACTGCGCCGCCTTTTGCATGGCGAGGGCGTCAACACCGAACCGATGCTGGAGAGCGACACCCTGCCCACCATCTCAAAGACACGCATCATCGCCCGTCAGCAGCATGTCGTGCGCGTGGATCGTGAGACGATTGAGAAACTCTCGCCCGACGAACTCAAGCTCATCACTCAGCGCCTTGAAACCATGCTGCCTGGGCTCGATGGCGTGATCATTGAGGACTACGGCAAAGGCTTCGTCACTCAGGACTTCGCCGATCAGGTGCTCGGCCTCTGCCAGGCCGCCGGCAAGCTCGTCTGCGTCGATCCATCCCCGCACAATCCGCTGAACTGGAGCGGCGCCTCGCTGGTCAAGCCCAACCGCCTCGAAGCCTTCGCCGCCGCTGGCGTTCAGGATCAGCGCAGCCCCGGCCCGCCCTTGCAGGACACGCGCCTGCTCGAAGTCGGCGGGAAACTGCTCGATCAATGGAACGTGAGCAAAGTGCTCATCACGCTGGGTGAGCAGGGCATGATCCTGTTTCAGCGCGACTGCCCTCCCCACCACATCCCGACCCGTGCCCGCGAGGTGTATGACGTCTCCGGCGCGGGTGACACCGCCATCGCCTTCCTCACCCTCGCGCTTGCCGCCGGCCTCAGCGCCGAAGACGCCGCCGACCTGGCCAATCACGCCAGCGGCATCGTCGTCGGCAAGCTCGGCACCGCCCGTGTCATGCAGGACGAACTCCAGCAGGCGTTCGAAGACTGATTCGTCCCCCTGCTGCCCAGGAACCGCCGACTGAACCACCCGCCCCTCACGATCCCATGATGCAGACACCCGACCTTGCCACCCTACTCTCCCATCACGTCGCAGGTCATCTCAGCGCCGTGAACGCCCTGGAGCAGGACGCCGGTGTGATTCAAAAGATCGCCGCAGCCTGGATCGACGCCCTCTCGGCTGGAAAAAAGATCCTCTTCTTTGGCAATGGCGGCAGCGCGGCCGATGCCCAGCATCTCGCCGCCGAACTGTGCGTGCGTTATCGCATCAATCGCCGCGCCCTCGCCGGCCTCGCCCTCACGACCGACACCTCAGTCCTCACCGCCCACAGCAACGATTACGGATTTGAAACCGTCTTCGCCCGCCAGGTCGAAGCCATCGCCCAGCCCGGTGACGTGGTCATCGGCATCTCCACCTCCGGCACCAGCCCCAACGTCATCGCCGGCCTGCGCGCCGCCAACGATCGCGGCTGCACCAGCATCGCCTTCACCGGCAGAGCCGGAGGCGAGTGCGCCCGCCTGGCCCACCTCAGTTTCCGCGCCCCCTCAGACATCACCGCCCACGTCCAGGAGTGCCACCTCCTCGTCGGCCATGTCCTCTGTGAAGCCGTCGAGACCGCGGTCAGTTCGGAGAGTTGAGCTTGAAAGCGGAGTTGAGAGTTCAGGGTTGAGGGCTGAGTGATTTCAGTGATCAGCGCCTCGAGTCTTCCAAGTGCATTCTCGCCAAAAGCTGGGGCACAGCAGCAAGCAAGAAGGATGCAGATACAAAGCCCAGACCATATGAAGCGCCCATTTAGATGGTGTCTATTTCTCCTCGCACCAGTCCTTCTCGCTTGGGGCGTGATTCACGTCTATCGAGCTGCGACGTTCAAGATGTATGCATTCTCACCCTCCCGTCAGGTTGAGATTCGGGGACTTAGATTCCAAGGTGTGACACGCCATCCTCTCGACGGGTGCCTGAGAGTTTATATCTATGGCCGGACCGAAGATTTCATCGGTGGCATTTGGCAGACAACCATCAAATTTGGCACTGATTTGAGTCTCGAATGGCGTGGCGACGAGCATGGCTACATTGCGATTGTCCGGGGTGACAAG
>CAJCCF010000448.1 GCA_903960845.1 uncultured Verrucomicrobiota bacterium
ATGGCTGAAAACACCTTTCCTGCACGCCGGTATGCTTTTTCCGGCCAAGTGACGGCATGAAACCCGTGGCGCTCATCACCGGCGGGGCAGGGGATCTCGCCCGGGCCATCCGTGCTGAACTGGAGGCTCAGGACTGGATTGTCCACGCGCCATCTCACCAGGAGATGGATGTCACGGACAAAGAGTCGGTGCAGCGTGTCATCAGCGCAATGGGACAGCTTGACCTGCTCATTCACAGCGCTGGCATCACGCGCGACGCCCTGCTTCTCAAGATGACCGAAATCGAGTTCGACGATGTTCTCGACGTGCATCTCAAGGGCGCCTTTTTCTGCTCCCAGGCTGCACTGAAGATCATGGCCAAACAACGACAGGGGCATCTCATCCACATCGGCTCCTACAGCGCGCTCAGCGGTCCGGCTGGCCAGGCAAACTACGCTGCGGCGAAGGCCGGCCTCATCGGGCTCACTCAAAGCATCGCCGCTGAATACGGTGCACGCGGCATCCGGGCGAATTGTATTCTGCCTGGTTTTCTCGACACCAGGATGACTCGCGATCTCCTGGCGGATGAAAGCCACCGCCAACGCCTCCTTTCTGCCCATTCGCTCGGCTGCTTGAATACCGCAGAAGACACTGCCCGTTTCATCGCCTTCCTGCACTCCATGCCGGCCATCAGCGGACAAGTGTTTCAACTCGACAGTCGCGTCACGCGCTGGGCCTGATCGGGGGCTGTGTCACTGCCATTCCCTGAGCAGCGCATGACCCTCGCGGAAACGTGGGGCGAGAGCGAGAGAGTCGAGCAGGTGCTTCTTTGCTCCCTGGGCATCGGAATCACGGAGGAGTCTGGCGAGGCGGTAGTGCGTCATCGCCGCAGCGTCGGGATCAAGGATGAGGACGCGCTGATGAGCGGCGATGGCATCTGCTTTTTGGCCGAGAAATTCGGCAGACTCAGCGAGGGCCTGCTGGGGTGCGCGGAGGAAGGGATTCAAGGCGATGGCGCGCTGGGCGTTGATTTGGACCTGGGGCCAGTCTTTGCGGGCAATGTCCAGCTCGATGAGGCGGAGAAAGGTGGATATGGCGCTGGATTCGCGCTCTGCGACGACGCGAAGAATGACGGTCTCATCCTCCGTGCGTTTGAGTTTTTTCAGAGCGGTGGCCTTCAATTGATAGCCGCTGTCCGCACTCACATCTTCAGGCACGAGCTGGATCAGCTTGTCTGCGAGAGGCAGGACTTCCTCCCACTTTTCCTGCTCGATCAGGACAGCGGCCTGCTGGTGGATGGCCCAGAGGTTGTTTGAATGCTTTTGGGCAAAGCTGGCGAGTGACTCGGCATCCAGCGGATTCACCTCCTCGGGTTCAGGTTTCTTCCAATCAGCGGCGACCCCGAAGGCTTCAGCCTTGGTTTTGAGATGCGCCTCGAAGTCCTTCTCCAGCCTGCCGAGCGCGGCGGTATTCGCCTCGAGCGCGTCATTGATGCGTTTGCCGGCGGCGAGATCGCGAAGGATGCCGCGGAATTTCTCAGGGCCAAATTTTTCCAGGAGATAGCCCACGACCTGGCTCGACTGAAAATAGGCGAACATGAGATGATCCTCGCTCTTTGGATTCAAGAAAGCACTGCTGAGCTGGCTGACGGGCGTGGTGGCGGAGTCCTCCAGAATCATGCGGCGAAAATCCGCATTCATGGTCATGCCCCACACGGGATTGCGCTGACTCTCCTCATGCACGCTGATGCCTTCACTGAGCCAGCGGGGCATTTTGTTTTGAGTCAGCGTCAGAGTGATGACGTGGCAAAACTCGTGCCAGAGAGTTGCCTCCCAATTGTTCCGGCCATGAGCAAGACCGCCAGGACTGTTCATGGTGATGACGGTGCCGAAGCAGACGCCGAGCAGACCCTGGCCACCAAGGCTGCCGAAGGTGCGGATGGCGAAGTCTTGCTGCGCGCCAAAAAATTCGACCATGACGGGCTTCGTTAATTCCAGACCATATTTGGTGCCGAGTGCGCCTTTGGCCTCACGCAGCAGGGCAAGGGCGCGCTCGCCATAGATGGGCCAATCACGTTTGGGCATTTTCAGGACAAAATCATCGAATCTCCGGGTGGCATACTCGCGCATCTCCTGCTCCAGAAGGCCGATGTTATGGGCCTGGACGTTGTAGCTGTCCTTGTCGCGGATGGTGGCTGCTATTTTCCACGCTTCGTCTTCTTCACCGAGGCGCAGCAGATCGTGGCAGAGTTGCACTTTGGCAGGCAGAAAGGCGGGATCAAATTTGAGAGCCAGCCGCTGATGGGCAGCTCCTTCAGCGAACCTGTAGGCCCGTGAGAGCACCCGGCCAATCATGTGGTCCACGAGGGGATTTTTACCCCAGCGCTTCAAACCATTCGCGCGTGCCGATTCCGCCTTGCCCGAATCGGCCGCGCTGAGTTGCGCGATGGCGGCGCGCAGCGCCCAGGCTTCAGGGCAGGGCTCGCAAACATCCAGCACTTTCTGGATGGCGGCCTCGGCTTCGAGAAACTTCTCCGCACCCGCCAAAAATTCCGCCTGACTGAGAAGGGTTTGGGCATGGATGGGATTTAGCTCCAAAGCTCGGGCCATGTTCTCCTGCTGCTTTTCGCGATCACCATTGGCATACGCCAGGGCGAGTCCCGCCCGCAGGTCTGCCGTTTCACCGTGGGCCTTGAGCCCGGCGCGGAAGACATCGGCGGCACGCCTGGCATCATCTTTGTCCAAGGCGAGATGGCCCTCCGCCAGGTAGGCGGCTTCGTTCTTGGGATCTTTCTTTTGAGCGACTTGAAAATACTGCTGGATCACCTTTTTCGCGTCGGCTCCGAGCGCAAGGGCCGCCCTGCCGAGAGCCACCCATTGAGCAGCGGTTCGGTCCTTGGCGGGTTGGCTGCGGGCGGCGCTGTTGACGGACTTCAGCGCAGCGTCAGCGATATCCTGGCGCCCGGTGCTCCGGGCAGTTTCATACTGCAGCATGAGCAGTTCCAAATGATCGGGAAAGGTTTTCACCGCGAGTTGTACCGCATCCCGCGCCTCCTCATCGCGGCCCAGCAGCATGAGAGAGCGGACGCGCAGCATCCGCCATTCGGGCGCCTTCATCCCACGCTGGATGGCGGATTCACAGATGCGCGCAACGAGATCGTAATCGCCTTTGTCGAGCAATTGGGCGACAGGGCCAAGGTTGCGGTCTTCAAACAACCGCCCCAAATC
>CAJCCF010000449.1 GCA_903960845.1 uncultured Verrucomicrobiota bacterium
AGCTTGGTAGCGGAGGCTTGGGCGCACATAGACACCTGCATCAGTGTAGCTTTTGTTGATGCCGTCCGCGTCAAAGTTGGCGTAGACCAAGCCAGCCTCGCCGACGATATGAAACTTTGAAGTGATCGCCATGTAGGCTCCGCCACCAATTGTGATGGTTGCAAGCTTGTAGTTGGCATTGGCAGCACCTTTGGCAGTCCGATCCGTGCTGCCACTGGTCCAATTGAACGACCCCTTGAGAAAGAAAATGGTCGGCAAATCCATCACAAGCGCCACTCCGAGGCCGTGACTACCTTTTGCCCCATTGATTTTAGGATCCACAAAACGATATCCCGCTTCAGCATAACTGTAGTTTAGCAGCGGCGTTCCGCCCTCAATGCTCTGTTGCATGGTGCTACCCCAACCATTGACTGGAATGGATTCCGGCGATGGGTCCAGCATTGTCGGCCCGGCATATGCTGAATCCAAGTCGGGCGGCGGCAGTGTTGGCGCCATGCCCTCGTAGGTTGGCGAGCCCATGTTATCAGGTGGCGGTTCTGCCGATGGCGACTCAGCGATCACCTCGTCTGGAGCAGGAAAATTTGGCGCGTTGTTTTGAGCAAAAGTTAAAGAAACCATCGCAACCGATGCCAGAGCGGTAAGGGCAATGTTAGTTTTCATAAATAATCTGTTGGTACTTAATTATACAGGGATGTTATATAATCTTTCAAAACAGGATTTCATCAACTTTTTTATGATAACCCTCTTTTTTAAAGTCATTATGACTTTTACAACCAATTGAACTACCCATTTCCATAATTGGAACTTCGGCAGCCTAAGTCTCCACAACAGGAGACTCAAAACCTCAGACGCTCTCCAGCCCACGGCTGACGCACAGAACTCCCGCCAAATTACTTGGCCTGAACAGGGACGGATCCCTCATTAAGCATGGACTGTAATGGACGCGGAAACACACCGAGAACGACGATTATCAAAGCCAGCACCACGGCCCCGGTTTTGCTATAAATGCTGAGCGACAGGCTGCCGGCAGTTCCGGAATCAGAACTGTACATGGCCAGAATGGTTTTGAAGTAATAGTAAAAACCTGCCGCAGCACCAATCACCGCGCAGGTCAGCGCCCCCCAATAGGCGTGGTCAACCAAGCCAAGGAATACAAAGAGCTTGCCCATGAAACCTGCCGTTAGTGGTAATCCAGCAAGTGATGCCAATGCGATGGTCATCACCAAGGCTAGCAACGGCGATTTTTTCGCCAGGCCTCGGAAGTCGCTGATGTCCTCGCCTCCGCCGTTTAAGCGCAAGCAGGCAAGAACGAGAAAACCGAGCACCGTCATCGGCAGATACGTAGCCAGATAAAAGGCCACGACACCGCCGGAACTGATATCCATGCGGGCCGAATCACGGCAGGCCAGTGCGAGCAGTAAATAACCCGCATGGCTGATGCTGGAATAAGCCAGCAGGCGCTTCACGCTCTGCTGGAAGATGGCAGGCAGGCTACCGAGCAAAACAGTCAACGAACCACCGACCAGCAACACGCCCTGAACCTCTGGTGCAATGAGTGATCCCTCTCCGATGAAACTGTTTACCACGCGGGTCAGCACAATGAAACCTGCGGCCTTGGAACCGACGGATAGAAAAGTAGTCACCGGAATTGGTGCGCCCTGATAAACATCCGGCACCCACATCTGGAAGGGAGCAGCAGCCACCTTGAAACCCAAGCCGGCAAGCAAGAATGCCGCACCCAAAAGCACCGGGGTCTTTGCCGTGGCCGGATTGGCGAGCGCTTTGGCGATGCCTTCAAATGTGATTGAACCCGTGGCTCCATAAATCCAGGCAATTCCATACACCAGAACGCCGGTGCTGAGCGCGCCGAGAATCAGGTATTTGACGCCCGCTTCCAATGCCAGTGCGCTTTTGCGGGCAAATGCAACGAGCACATAGAAACTCACCGTGACGAGTTCCAGAGCCACGAAAACCGTAACAAGATCTTTGGCTGAGGCCATCCACATCATGCCCGCACAGACGATCAGCGGCAGACTAAACATTTCGGAGACCCGACCATCGACCGTGTATTTAGTCAGGTAGGGGGCACACTCGGAAGTCAGCCAGATCACGAGCATCGTGATGACGAGGGCGAAGCCCTTATAGAAGACGGCAAGCGTATCGAGTTGGTGATAAGGCCGAACGAAATCCGGCAGCATTGCTGCTTCTTTGCTGCAGAATATAAACAGGACCAAGGCCAGCGAAATGCCGCCCATGCTAATCCCGGCCAGCGTGCGCCGGGTGATGGTTGGCACAAAGGCCTCAAGAACCAGGAGCAAGAGCCCCAGGATGGCCAGACCGACTTCAATGGAAAACACGCACATGGATCAAAAAGGGTTCAGTGGGCTGCGGCGGCAATACCTGCTGCAAGGTCAGTCTTGATCAGGCTGAGCAGCAACCATGGGCAACACCCAACAATAAAAAGAGTGGCGGCGAGAAGAATGAGCGGCACACGCTGAGAGAAGGACGGATCGGTCATGAAAAGACCGGATGCTGCCGTGCCCTGAAAAATACCGCGGTAGGCTCGCAGCATGTAGACGGCAGACATCACAACTCCCCACAGGGCAAACACCACGGTCCATTGCAGCGGTCCAAAATGGGTGCCTCCAAAGTTGGTGAAACTGCCGATAAAGACCATGACCTCACCCGCGAAGTTGGCAAGACCCGGCAGGCCGATCGAGGCAAAGGTGCCAAAGGCAAACAGAACAGTGAAGGCAGGGGCATGACTACCGAGGCCTCCAAGTTTGCTGAGTTCCAAAGTGCCCAGTTGGCTACGCAACCGTCCAGCGAGAGCGAACAAGAGGGCGATACTGATGCCGTGAGCAAACATCAACAGAACGGCGCCACGCAACGCAATTTCAGTGCCAGCGGCAAGACCAAGGAAGATGTAGCCCATGTGCATTACCGATGAATTACCGAGCACATCATCAAGACGTTTTTGATGGATCGTGACAAAACCCATCACCAGGATGTTTCCCAACAGCATAAAGAGCAGCGCCTGCTGAACCCAGGCCACATGAACGCCTTGTGGCAGAAGAGGCATCGCGATGCGCAAGAGACCGTAAAGACCAAACTTTTTCAGCACGCCAGAATGCAGCATCGCCACAGGTGTGGGTGCAGTCGCGTAGGCTGGAGCGGCCCAACTGTGGAAAGGGAACAGACTGACCAAGGTTCCAAAACCAATCAGGAGTATAAAGAAGATCACACCCTGTTTTTCAGTCGGCAGCGGAGTCGCGACAGCTTGCGCGCGCAGCGCATTCAGATCAAAGGTGAGTTTACCGCCACCGCTGTATTCCAGCACCAGCCAGGCAAGTCCAGCCAGCAGAACGAGACTGCCGGCACCGAGATAAATCGTCGTCTTCCAGGCCACTGCTTTGCGATGATCCGAATCGCCATGGCCGTGCAGGGCGATCATCAGGAAAGTCGGAATCAGTGCCAGTTCATGGAATGCGTAAATGAAGAACACGTCCGTGCAAAGGAAGGCACCAAGGGCGCCACCGGCAATAAGCAACGAGGCGATGTGGTAGATGGCCGGCTTCTCACCGCTGATCTGCCAAACAGCCGCAAAGGTCACAAGCGCGGTAAGCAAAGCGAGAATCAATGCCACTCCATCCGCACCAACACCAAAGGAAATGGCCGGATTCTCAAGAACAATGCGGGCGCTTTCAAAGGCGAAACCCGCCTTGCCTGCCGATGCCGATTTAAACTGAAACACAAGGCTCAGCACGATCAGCAGATTCAGGATCGCCGCACCAACCGAGGTCGCGCGGGCAGGCGCTCCAAGCCAGATGGCCAGAGCAGCGATAAGGGGCAGTAAGATGACGATTTCGAGCAAACTCATTTCTTTTCTCCATCAATGACCCAAGTGCGGAAGCACAAAAACAACGAGATAAATGACCATCAGCACACCCGCGCCGAGCATAAAAGTGTAAGCCTGCAGATGGCCGCCAGTCAGCACACGCGCCGCCGAACCAAGACGCGCGGCGAGGAAGGCCGGCAAGCGGGCAACGAGACCGTCCACAACAATGCGCTCAAGGCCTGTGACAATCCATGCCACACCATCCTGAAGCACTTTTACCAGCACGGCATAGACCTCATCAAAATAAAATTTGTTGGCGAACAGTTTAATGTTCAGCGGGTCCTTGTCCTTGCCACGGTAAAGAATGAATCCCGCTCCGATGCCTATCACTAAAGCGCTGATTGAAGCGATGATGACGGTAGGGTGAGTTTCCGCATGATGCGGTTTCATTGCTTCAAGCAAACCGGCAAGAGGCACTGAAAAAATCGTCAGCAAGGACAAAATGATCAAGGGCAACACCATGATGATCGGTGCCTCAACGGCATGGTGTGCATGCTCGGTGCGAGGTTTGCCAAAGAAAGTGACGACAAACATGCGTGTCATGTAAAAAGCCGTCAGCAAAGCGGTCGCTGCGCCAACCCAAAACAGGGGACGGCACACTTCAAATCCAAGCCCAAGAATAGTCTCCTTGCTCCAAAATCCGCTGGTAATCCATGGAACCCCCATCAAGGAAGCCGTTCCAACAGCGAAGGTGAAAAACGTAACCGGCATATGCTTCATCAGTCCGCCCATTTTCCACATGTCCTGCTCGTGATGGCACGCATAAATGATGGCACCTGATCCAAGGAAGAGCATGGCTTTGAAGAACGCATGTGTGTAGAGATGGAACATGGCTGGATGACCAGGTCCAGCCTCATGATGAGCGCCCCCGACCTGCGTGGCCAGCAAACCTACCGCCATCACCATGTATCCCAGTTGTGATAGTGTGGAATAGGCCAGCACGCGCTTGATGTCGTTCTGCTGCGTGGCCATCAGAGCGGCCATCAGTGCAGTCACACCCCCAATCCATGAGATGATCGTCGCTGCGTCAGGCGAGGCTTCGATCACAAAACTGCACCGGACGAGCATGAACACGCCAGCCGCCACCATCGTGGCGGCGTGAATCAACGCGGACACCGGGGTCGGACCTTCCATCGCATCCGGCAGCCAGACGTGCAGAGGAAACTGAGCGCTCTTACCGACTGCACCCATGAAGATTCCCAACGCTGCCAGCATCATGAAGGTCGTGTTTGCCTTGGTCATTTCGTGCAATGGGCCTTCGGCAAAACCACTCTTCAGGCCAATGAAACTCACATCACAATGATTGGCCATGAACAGCATGAGAATCCCGATCATGAAACCGAAATCACCAATGCGGTTCACCAGAAAGGCTTTCTTGGATGCTTCAGCAGCGGATGGTTTTTCAAACCAGTGGCCGATGAGCAAATAGGAACTGAGGCCCACAAGTTCCCAGAAGATGAACATCATCACCAGATTCCCAGCCAGCACGATGCCGGTCATCGAGAACATGAAGAGTGACAGAGCGCCGAAAAATCGCACCTTTCCCTGATCCTCCCTCATGTAGCCCAGCGAGAAAATGTGAACCAGCAGACCGATGGAGGTGACGATAAACATCATGCCCCTGCTCTGCTGATCGATCAGAGCGTCAATCACCAAATGGAACTTCCCAACTTCCAAAAACGGCAGCAGCAATGGTGTCGAATTCTGAGTTCCGAGCATCATGAAGCTGACGATGAAGCAAAGGGCGGCGGAAGCGACAGACAGCGCAACACAGGCCCCCTTAAGCACCTTGTTCCCAAGCAAAATCGCCACCGCAGAAAAGAGCGGCAGCAGAAGCAGCAAGGTGGGGAGCGATGATGAATTCTGATCTGGCATGAGTTATACGAGTTAGCCTTGGAGCTTCGATACGGCTTCCACATCGACGCTCTGTTTGGAGCGGAAGAGCGCCACGATGACCGCCAGACCGACCGCTACTTCAGCAGCGGCGACGGTGATGGTGAAAAATACCAATGCTTGCGCCGAATAGTCAGGCAGGCCATCCACGAGATGGAAGCGGGAAAAAGCCACAAGCGTCAAGTTTGCCGCGCTGAGCATCATCTCCAGGCACATGTAGATGATGATGATGTTCCGGCGCGCTACCACGCCCGCGAGACCTAGAGCGAACAGCATCGCGCTGACGATGAGGTAATGGTTCAGGGTGATCATCGTGTGGCCTCCTTTTCACGTTTACTGAGCACCACCACGCCTACCGTACCAACTAAAAGCAACAGGCCGATCACCTGTAGATGGAAGCCATACTTGCTGAAGAGCGTCAGGCCCATGAGTTTGGTATCAGGCAGCGTCCCCGCTTTTAGATCGTTTGAAATTGTTGGCAGATTCAGCTTCCCCGCCGCCATCTCGGTTCCGGCCTTTTGCAGGGTGAGTGGCACTTCATTCAGGGTCTTACCGCCGAGTGAAAGACTGGTGCTTACAGTGGCAACCTGAACGGCAAAAACAGCTGCTAAAACAATACCTCCAACAACTGCGGCAAGGTTCAACTTTTTGCCGGACTCCGCCTTGATGTCCAAAAGCATGATGATGAAAAGAAACAATACCATCACCGCGCCTGCATAGACCAGAATTTGAATCGTGCCGATGAAGTAGGCATCCAGGCTGATGAAGAGCGCCGCTAATCCCACAAAACTCGCCGCCAGCGACAGCGCACTCGTCACGGGGTTATGCGCAGTGACCACCAACAGGCCGAAACCCAGGGTCAGAAAGGCGAAAAAGTAAAAGAGGAGAGATGGCATTGGCTACTTCAGTTCATTCCACTTGTTCACGAGACCCACGCGCACGCCGCCGATCTCATAGAGTCGCTTCTTGTCATGCACGAGTTCCGCGCGCGATTCGCCGGTGATGGCATAATCTTTGCGCAGAAAGATGGCCTGCTCCGGACATACTTCCTCGCACATGCCGCAGTAAATGCAGCGGGTCATGTCGATGTCGAATTCCTTGGGACGCTTCTCGACCTTTGCCCACGGATCATTGTTCGGGATCTCACCGGGAATGATTCGGATCGCTTTCGGCGGGCAGATAAATTCACAGAGTTGACAACTCACGCAGCGTTCGCGCCCCATATCGTCAGTTACCAGTGCGGGCGCGCCACGGTAGTATTCAGGCAGATGTTCATCCCACTTCTGTTCGGGATATTCCATCGTCACTTTTTCTTTCCTGCCGGTGATCTCCAGAAAGGTTTTCAGTGCGTGACCGAGCGTAATCTTCAGGCCTTTCGCAAAGGTGGAGAGAAACCACCTTTCATGCCAGGCGAGTTTAGGACGTTGAACAATGATCGTTGCCATAAATGGGGGGGATTTACTTCAACGGGAACCAAATCATGAGCGCCGCCGTCAGGATGACATTGGCCAGAGCCAGCTCAAACATCACCATCCAGCCCAGTTTCATGAGCTGATCGAAACGGATCCGCGGCAGCGTCCAGCGGATCAGGATGAAGAAAAGAATGAAAGCGACGATCTTGGCCAGGAACACAGCGATGTGAAGGAATCCCAGCCACAAGGGCGTGGCGCCAGCCTCGTATCCAAGACCGATCAGCGGGCCGAAAGGAATACTCCAACCACCGAGGAAAAGCGTCACGGCAAGCCCCGATCCGACGATCATCGCGGCATACTCGCCCATGAAGAACAGCGCAAATTTCATCGAACTGTATTCGGTGTGATAGCCTGCGACGAGTTCGGTTTCACACTCGGCCATGTCGAAAGGCAGGCGGTTCGTTTCAGCGAACATCGATACCACAAAGATGCAGAAGGAGATCAACATCGGCACCCAAAGCACCCAACGTGCCAAGCTCAATC
>CAJCCF010000450.1 GCA_903960845.1 uncultured Verrucomicrobiota bacterium
CCGGCTGGCGATTGTGTGACACCTATCTGCGGGAAAGCCACGTCCCCGCCGACGTGAAACCCGATGCAGTGGAAGTCCCCGTCGAAGCTGATTTAGGGCATCACGGTCTTCCACGTCTCATCGGCATTCTTGATCTGGTGCAGCAGCGCCAGATCATCGACTACAAAACCGCCGCCTCCACCCCCAACCCGGAAAAGGTCGCACACAGCACGGAGATCCAGACCAGCAGTTACGCCCTGCTCTACCGCCACAACACCGGCAACACCGAAGCGGGCCTGCAACTGCATCATCTGGTCAAACTCAAGAACCCCAAAGTGGTCATCACCCCACTGCCGCCCATGAGTTCAGCGCAGCAAACGCGACTGTTCCGGCAAATGGAGACCTACCTTGAGGGGCTGCAACGCCCAGACTTCATCCCTTCACCGGGGATGCAGTGTTCAAGTTGCGAGTTCTTCAACGAGTGCCGCCTATGGAGTTAACTCCATAGGCACTGCCCCCTACAACCCCGAAGCAGGGTCGTGCCTCAAGCACGGCCCTGCCTCACATCCCATTCACTCACATGAAACACATTCATATTTGCCTCTGCCTGCTGCTGACGATTCAGCCACTGCGGGCAGGCTGGTTTTTTTCCGATCCTCCCGCGCCTCCCGATCACTCTCCGGAATACCGCGCGCGCATCGCCACCCTGGAAAACCAAATGTTGGAACAACACCAAACCACAAACCGCTGGGAGATTGCCTCCGGCATTCTGGCGATCAGCGGCGTGTTGTTATTTGTCATCGGAACGGCCCTTGGGGCCAAAACACGCCAAAACTATGACGTCACAAGAAGACTGGAACGAACCATCCCGACAACTACCCACACTCACCCGGAACAGCACCTGGGCGAAACAGATGCGGCAGATTGTCATCCAAAAATGGCAACCTGAACCATTACCGGTTCCTGCCGTTGACCTTGATCTGCCACATCTCAGCGCCATTGAGCGCTCGGCAGAGGTGTTGCGCCACACCTGCAGCAGCCTGGAATACTGGCTCTCACCGCAGGGCCTGTTGCGCGAATGGCTGCGGTTCAATCTCCGTATCGCCTGCGTGCTGATCGTGCCTGCCCTTGTGGTGGCTCCTCTGGTCAGCCTGGCGCTCAGGCAGTTTGAATCGTGGGTGGATCTCATCACCAGAACCACCTCCAATCTGATCCTGTTCCCGCTCTCTGCTCTGCTCGTCATCGGACTCATCTGTGGACTGATTTCCATCGGTCGCTCGATCTTGACCACTCGCGTTCGCCGGCAGCAATACCGGGACCCCTACGCTTAAACACACCCTCACAACCTCGAACCCAAGAGAGCCGGATGATCAGCAGATCGTCCGGCTCTTTTCATTTCACGAAAGGACACACGTTACATGGAAAACATCACACTCTACTTCCGCGAAGGACCCTCCGACAAAGTGTATCAGGCAAGTATCCAGCCCAAGGATGCCGGCTTCATGGTTCACTTCGCCTATGGTCGTCGCGGTTCCACTCTCAGCACCGGCAGTAAAACGCAAACCCCGGTCGCCTACCCGATTGCTAAAGGCATCTACGACAAGCTCATCAAAGAGAAAATGGCGAAGGGTTATCTACCCGGCGCTGACTCACCGGCACAAGTGCCTGTCGAAGGCCCCAGGAAGCATTCAGGCATTCAATGCCAACTTCTCAATCCCATTGCGGAACAGCAGGCTGAAAGCTTGCTGTTCAATCCTGATTACTGGATGCAGGAGAAGATGGATGGACGCCGGTTGCTTATCAAAAAGGAAGGCAATGTAATCACTGGCATCAATCGTCTGGGGTTCATCACCTCCGTTCCCGAGTCCATTGCTGAAAGCGCCGCCAAATACCGTGGCGACTTCATCATCGACGGTGAAGCGGTTGGTGACACTCTGCATGCTTTCGACCTACTCACCATCTGCGGAGAAGACCTGCGGGAGTTGCGTTTTGCCGTCCGCTATCTGCGGTTGCAAGACCTGCTCAACGCTTTCGATCATCCGCACATCAGGAG
>CAJCCF010000451.1 GCA_903960845.1 uncultured Verrucomicrobiota bacterium
CGCTGGCATCAGTCGCCCGCACGTATTTGAGGTCACCGTTGGTGCTGTCATAGTAGCTGATGGCCGGGTTGCCGTTGACCACCGCTAGTGAGGTGTGGCTGCCCACGGTGCCGGTGCTGTCGAGGGTCACGGGCGTGCCCCAGGTCGTGCCGCTGGCATCAGTCGCCCGCACGTATTTGAGGTCGCCGTTGGTGAAGTCATAGTAGCTGATGGCCTGGTTGCCATTGATGATGGCCTGTGAGGTGTGTTGACCCACGGTGCCTATGCTTTGCACGTTTGTGGCCGGCCAACTCCCCCCACTGGCATCAGTCGCCCGCACGTATTTGAGGTCACCGTTGGTGGCGTCTAAGTAGCTGATGGCCGGGTTGCCATTGACCACCGCCAGTGAGGTGTATTTTCCCACGTCGCTGGTGCTGTCAATGGTCAAGGGTGTGCCCCAATCACCCACCAGGGTCCCGCTCGTAGTCGTGGCCCGCACGTATTTGAGGTCGTTGCCGCTCTGTGCGTAGTAGCTGATGGCCGGGTTACCATTGACCACCTCCAGTGAGGTGAACGTGCCGACGCTGCCGGTGCTGTCGAGGGTCACGGGCGTGCCCCAGGTCGTCCCGCTGGCATCAGTCGCCCGCACGTATTTGAGGTCGATGTTGGTGAAGTCGTGGTAGCTGATGGCCGGGTTACCATCGACCACCGCCAGCGAGGTGTATGTGCCGACGCTGCCGGTGTTGTCAATGGTCAAGGGTGTGTCCCAAGTAGTGCCGCTAGCATCAGTCGCCTGCACGTATTTGAGGCTGCTGCCGGTGAGGTCGTAGTAGCTGACGGCCGGGTTACCATTGACCACCGCCAGCGAAGTGTATAGGCCCAAGTAGCCGGTGATGTCGAGGGTCAGGGGTGCTCCCCAATCCCCCACCAGAGTCCCGCTGGCATCAGTCGCCCGCACGTATTTGAGGTCGCCGTTGGTGAAGTCGTGGTAGCTGATGGCCGGGTTGCCATTGACCACCACCAGCGAGGTGTAGAAGCCCACGTCGCCGGTGCTGTCGAGGGTTACGGGTGTGCCCCAGGTCGTGCCGCTGGCATCAGTCGCCCGCACGTATTTGAGGTCACCGTTGGTGCTGTCATAGTAGCTGATGGCCGGGTTGCCATTGACCACCGCTAGTGAGGTGTATGTGCCGACGCTGCCGGTGCTGTCGAGAATGCTGAGGGTCCAAGCACCCGAGCCATCCACCGCGCTGTTGCGGGCAAACATCAGGTTGCCCTCAGTGTTGTCGTAATAGGCCACCGCTGGATTACCATTGACGATGGCCTGCGAGGGGTATTGGCCCGTGCTGCCATTGGTCCCGGTGTCCAGCGTCCTGATGGTGATGGTCTGCGCGTGCAACCCTGTGGCGAGGACCAAAAGGCTGAACAGGAGGGTGAGGCGTGTGATCATGGAGTCGGAAGGATAGATGAGATTGGAAAGAAAGGAGGTGTGCGAACGAGAAGGGGCTATATGGCAGCGGAACGCGGAGTGACCGCACGGAGGCACTACCCCTGAGCCTTCACGGATGGTGCGCCGCCGGCGGCTGTCTGCTGTTCCCCAAAGCCGTAGCTCTGCAACTCCAGCCCCCAGGTCCAACCGCCAGCCTTTGGCTGTGCAAGGAAGCCGCGCTGGTCAAACTTGGTGGTCCACTGCTGACCCGGATTACGCGCCTGCCAGGTACCCTCCCGGCCCTCGACAGGCTGAAAGGCATGACGCCCGGCCTCATACGCCGCACAGATGCTGCTCCAATCTGATTTAACCAGCCCCTCTGGGACCTGATCTGGCGAAATGAGCTGCCGCGACTTTCCCGGCGCAGCGGAATGGAGCGGCGCCACATACAATGATAGAGAGCAAGCTAGAAACCAGAAAATTGCTACTCTCAGCATATTGAAAGGACACTGTGCTTTCCAAAAATAATAATATTTCACCATTAATTATAAACGTGAGGGTAGCGACGGCTCAAATTAGGCTTTGGGTTAACCCAAAATGGAGCAGGTGGAACCGAGTCATTGGCTGCGCCC
Organism: uncultured Verrucomicrobiota bacterium; assembly: GCA_903960845.1. Taxonomy (GTDB): domain Bacteria; phylum Verrucomicrobiota; class Verrucomicrobiia; order Verrucomicrobiales; family Verrucomicrobiaceae; genus Prosthecobacter. The sequence goes on from CAJCCF010000451.1 coordinate 2,038, forward strand.
CTTTCGGGCTGCCGCAACGACCTTCGATCAACCCCCTTTCACTGTAGAATCAGCGAAGAAAGAGGAAACCCGGCGCGACTCCACTGAATCAAATATAACCAGTAAGTTGAGACGTTTTAGTAGAAATACCTCAAATCAACAAGAAGTGATTGATTGGACATTCATCTATTTTCTTGAAATTAAGTCACTACTTTACCCTCGCATTATATTTATGATTATGATATAAAGCATGCATCATTTAATCACCTAGGTCGCTGCTCCCGGCGCATTGACTCAAAAGCTGAGTGCTTGCGTTGGCTTGAACGGTTTTGTTTCAGGCGCTCAATGCTCAAGAACGAGCAGGCAGGCGTGCTTGAGTCTCTGAAGTTGAACCTGGATGGAACCAACACATCACAACGTGCAGGTGAAAACGGTTCCCGCACGCAGTGCATTCCAAGACTTTGGGTTCGGAGGAAGGATCATACCCCTGACGAGCGTTGCTTGAGTCCGCCATGTCACTCATCCACACTCTTCTTGGCAGTCTGCTGATCGCCACCAGTCTTCACGCTGAACTCACCGCCGAACAGCAGCAGGTGCCGCTTGAGGTTTTGCCAAAGGACGCCTCCCTGGCCAGGATCGTCCTCATCGCCGGCAGCACGAGCAACAAGCCGGGGCAGCACGAGTACTTCGCCGGTTGCGCACTGATGATGGAATGGCTGAAAGCCGTGCCCGGCATCGCGCCGGTCATGGTCGCTGATGGATGGCCCAAAAATGAAGCCGTGCTTGATGGGGCCAAGGCTGTGCTGATCTTCGCGGATGGCGGTGACAAATTGAGCTTCCTGGAACCGGCACGCTGGGCGCGCATGGAAGCGCTGGCCAGGGCAGGCACCGGCTTCGTGATTCTGCATCAGGGCATCGACTGCCCGCCGGACAAGGCGGCCACGTTCAAAGACTGGTTTGGTGCCGCGTTTCAAAGTGACATCGGCTGCCGCGGACACTGGGATGTGAAGTTCGACACCGTGCCTGCTCACCCCATCAACCAAGGCATGAAGCCCTTCGAACTCACCAAGGACGGCTGGCTGTATAACCTGCACTTTGCCGACAAGGGCGTGACCCACCTGCTCGCCTGCCCCATGCCTGACACCAGCCGCAAAACAAATGACGCCAAGGCTCATGCAGGCCGCGCCGAAACCGTTGCCTGGGCCTATGAGCGGGCGAACGGCGGACGCAGCTTCGGCTTCACCGGCTGTGATCTGCACGCAAACTGGGGCGATGCCAATCAACGTCTGCTGATACTCAACGGCATCCTTTGGAGTGCGAAGATTGACGTGCCGGCCAACGGAGTCGCATCCTCCGTCACCCCGGAAGGATTGAAGGCCAACTGGGACCGCAAGGTGTTCATCAAGAAAACTGCGCCAGTGAAGAAATAACGCGCATGTCACAGCCCAACAGCCTACGCCGCGTCATCATTGCCAGCTTTATTGGCACGACCATCGAGTGGTACGACTTTTTTCTCTACGGCACGGCGGCGGCGCTGGTGTTTAACAAACTTTTCTTTCCCACGATTGATCCCGCGGCGGGCACGATGGCGGCCTTTGCCACCTATGCCGTCGGCTTCTTCGCGCGCCCCCTGGGCGGCATTGTTTTCGGGCACTTTGGCGACAAGATCGGGCGCAAGTCCATGCTCGTCACCACCCTCATGATCATGGGCGTGGCGACGGTGCTGATCGGCCTGCTGCCGACCTATGAGCAGATCGGCATCGCCGCGCCCATCCTGCTGGTGACACTGCGTTTCGTTCAGGGATTCGGTGTCGGTGGCGAGTGGGGCGGCGCGGTGCTGATGGCCGTGGAGCATGGTCACAAGGGCCGGCGCGGCTTCCACGCGAGCTGGGTTCAGGCAGGCGTGCCTGTCGGTCTGCTGCTGGCCAATGGCGTGTTCCACCTCGCCTCTTCGATGGATGAAAAATCCTTCCTGGCCTGGGGCTGGCGCATCCCCTTTTTGTTAGGTGTCCTGCTGCTCGGAGTGGGCATGTTCATCCGGCTGAAAATCATGGAGAGCCCCATTTTCACCGAAGCCAAGGCTGCCGATCCCGGCCCGAAGGTGCCGATCCTCGCGGTGTTGCGTGATCACCGGCGCAACGTGATTCTCGCCATGGGCGCGCGCTTTGCCGAGAACGCCTTCTTCTACATTTTCACCGTGCTCGTGCTCAGCTATGGCTCGCAGCAGCTCGGCATGGCAAAGGGTGTTCTGCTGAATGCCGTGCTTGTTGGCTCGGCGGTGCAACTCATCGCCATTCCCTACTTTGGGGCGCTTTCCGACAGGCTCGGCCGGCGGCCCGTGTATCTCGGCGGTGCGCTGTTTCTCACGGCCTTCGCCTTTCCATTTTTCTGGCTGCTGGAGACGCGGCAAACCGGCCTTGTCATTCTTGCGGTGGTCATCGGCCTGATCGGACATGCGGCGATGTATGGCCCGCAGGCGGCGTTTTTCTCGGAACTCTTTGGCACGCGGGTGCGCTACAGCGGCGCCTCGCTCGGCTATCAACTTGCCTCACCCCTGGCGGGCGGGCTGGCACCGCTGATCGCCACGGCCCTGCTGGAAAGCGCCGGCGGGAAACCCTGGCCGGTGGCGGTTTACCTGATCGTCATGGCAGCCATCACGCTTGTGTCGGTCTGGCTGGTGGAAGAGACGGGGCGCAAAAAACTGGACTGATCCTACCAGGAGCTCAAGTCATCGTGCAGACGCTCCATGGCGCGTGAGTGGATGGCGCGCTCAGGCAGATCGGGGCAGCCGAAGGGAACGATCTCGACCTTGTTGTAACGCAGGGCGGTGATGCCGTTGGCACCGTTTGGATCGAGCAGAGTCTTCCACGCCTCTTCCGCAAAGCGGGCAGCCAAAATGCAATCTCCCGGCGTGGTGTGTCCGCCGCGTTGGAGGTGACCGAGAACCGAAGGGCGAACCTCCAGATCCTGGAAGGGCGCGCCTTCGCGTTGGAAATATTTTTGAAACGCATCCCGCAGCACATAGGCCCCATTGCGGGTCTGTTCGGGCTCAAACTTCACCCCTTCGGCAATGAGCACGATGGCGTGACCACGACCGCGGGTCATGGCGCCTTCGATCCTCTCAGCCAGATCCCTCATGCCGCTTTCAGTCAGCGCGCCGCCTTCCGGCGTGATCACCATTTCCGCACCCGAAGCCAGCGCGGCCATGCGCGCGAGATCGCCGCTTTCACGGCCCATGGTTTCCAGAACCATGACACGACGATGACTGCGCGCGGTGTCGATGAAATGATCCACGGCCCAGACCAGGGTGTGCACGGCGGTGTCCACCCCAAGAGCCATCTCGGTGAATTGCAGGTCATTATCAATCGTGGAGGGAATGCCGATGATACGGAGATCACTTTCGTCAGCGAGCAGGCGGGCCCCCGTGAGAGATCCGTCACCTCCGCAGACGACCAGAGCGCGCACGCCCAGCTTTTCGAGCAGCGTGATGACCTCACGCCGCACTTCCGGTTTGTGAAAATCGAGACAGCGCGCGGAACCAAGGATGGTGCCGCCCTTGCCCATGATGCCGCTGACACTGGCGTGATCCATCTGGATGATGCACTGCTGCGCATCAATCAGGCCGCGGTTGCCTGCGTTGCGGGCGATCTGCTGCTGCATTCGGATAACGGATTCAGCGTCGCCATTGACCTGTCGCGCGGCGCGGACGAGACCGCGGTAGCCATCACGGATGCCATAGACGGGAATTTGATGCCGGTTGAGTCCGAGCCGCACGAGCGCGCGCAGAAAAGCGTTCATACCTGGGGCATCACCGCCACTGCAAAGGACGGCCACTGGGCTTTCGGGGGAGAGTGTCATGTTCGGGAGCCGCCCCCGACGGAACCGGGTGGCGGGGCGCCAGACATAGCGTGACATACGCCACTGGCAAGCCAAGCCTTTGGCCGGATGCGCACATCATTCCGCCATCACTTTGCGTAGCGGTAAAACACTTCCAGCTGGAGCGTGCACAGCGCATGGCGGTAGTCCGCATCCAGGGCCTGGGCGGCGGGCCAGCTCGCCCTGCCCTTCTCAAAACCGCCATCGACACTCTGAGCGGCAAGAATCTGCGGGATCACCGATGAAACATAGAACTTCCAGTCATCACCACCGGCATTGAAGAAGGCGGGTGTGTTGGAGGACCAGCTGTACAAGTTGAAATTCTTCTGCCAGTCAGGGGGCTCCTGGGTGAGCGATTCACGCAGGAACCGGACGCCCTTACTTCCCTTGGCCACCGAGCCCAGCATTTGCAGGCCGAGGATGGCTCCGCCAGACATGTGCCATTGGTTGTAATGCGCGTCAGGCCGGATGCCGCCGAAGCCGCCCATCTTCGTCTGCTTGCTCTCCAGGTAGTTCAGGGCCTTTCTGACGCATGAGTCCAGACCACTGACCTGCAAGCCGGCTTCCTTCGCGACGACGAGCGCCTGAAGCTGCCAGTTCGTGAGCGAAAGATCGTTGCCGCTGCTGGTATTGTTGTACGCCGTCGGCTGCCCGGCTTGAATGCCCCCATAGGTCCATGAGCCGAGCTTGTTTTGACTGTCGATGATGAGCTGCACGGCTTTTTGAAAGGTTGCCTGAAGGGTCGGCGGCATCCGGGAACCCGATTTGGCCAGAATGAAGACCTCTCCAAGTGCGGTGGTGGCGATGCCGTGAGCATAGGTGCTGCCGCCTGATTTGGTTTCCGCCGAAAGCATTCCCTCGGGGTTGGAGGCCGCCATTTGCAGGAGAGCATCACAAGCCTTCTGCACCGTGGCACCATAAACCGGCGAATCCAGGCCCTCACCATGACCGGTGAAGCATTGCAGCGCCAGCCCGGTATAACCGGCCGGCGAGCCTGACCCCCAGCCACCATCGGCTTTTTGCACGGTCTTGAGACGATCCAGCGACTTCATCACTGCGCCCTCGATGCGGTCATCGCCTCCATTGCTGCGGATCGCGGCCAGACGCGTGGCTGCGGAAGTTCGGGCGATGAAGCGGGGCGGCAGCAGTTTCAGATTCAAGACACTGCCTGGAGGCGCGGCGGGTGCGGCGGCGGCGGGTGCGGGTGCGGCGGTTGCCGCGGCCGGGACTGCGCCATTCGCCTGCATCTGCCGCCACAGGGCCGAAGCATAGGCGATGTCTTCAGCGCTCAGATTCGCGATGGGCAGATTGAATTCCAGCCCATCCTTCCGGCGCACTTTGACCGCGCGTGCCGCGACATCCATTCCCGTCATCTCTCCCTGGATCTGCTGGCCGGTCAGGTTGGTCCAGGTGTGCATCTCCGCAGCGACCGAGAGCGCTGTGCTGCTGAAAACGATCAGGCTAAGCAGTGATGAAGGAGTGAAACGGCGGATCTTCATGGCAGTGCGCACATGTTGAAGGACCAGTCCACCAGCAGTCAAGACAAAGCTCTGACCCAACTCCCTGAGGCTATGCCGGCCGTTTCGCCAGTGCCTCGCGAATGATTTTCAAAACCTGATCGCGCTCGGTGCCGGTGATGGGGATGCGGGGTTCACGGACCCATTCTTTGCCGAGACCGGTCTCCTGGCAGAGCAGTTTGATGTATTGCACAAAGTGGGTGTGTGTATCGAGCTTCATCAGCGGCTGGGTCCAGCGGTACAGCGTGCGGGCCTCATCCCAGCGGCCTTCACGCGTGAGTTGCCAGAGCTTTTGATTCTCTTTCGGGAAGGCGATGCCGCTGCCGGCCACCCAACCATCAATGCCGAGAATGGAGCACTCGAGAATGAGGTCATCCACTCCGGTGAAGAGCTGGTAGCGATCCCCCACCAACAGCCGCAGCTCGGTGATGCGGCGCGGATTGGCGCTGCTTTCCTTGATGGCGACGAGGTTTTCAACGTCTGCCAGTTCGGCAAACATTTCCGGTGTCACATCGATGCTGTAGCCGACGGGATTGTTGTAGAGCATCCAGGGCAGCGTCGTGGCCTTTGCCATGGTGCGGAACCAGTGCATGACCTCGCGGTTGTCAGCCTTGTAAACCATCGCAGGCATGATCATGAAGCCGCTGGCACCGAGTTTTTCACAGTCCTGCATGTACCGGGCGGCGGCCTGTGTGCTCATCTCCGCCACGCCGCTGAGCACCGGCACGCGACCGCGCGCTGTCTCGACCGCACATTTCACCACCGCGCATTTTTCATCGGGTTGCAGGCATTGATTTTCACCGAGGGAACCGCAGACGATGAGGCCGGAGACACCGGACTCGATGAGTGCTTCGAAATGGCGTGCCGATGCCGCGAGATCGAGCGACTGGTCTTCATGCATCTGGGTGACGACAGCGGGAAAAACACCGGTCCATTTGGGTAGGTTCATGCTGGAGAATGAAACGGCATGCGTTGATCGTCTTGATTGCTTTTAGGCTGCTGAACTGCCAATTCAGTCAAAATCATGACCCAGGACGAACTTTTCGCCGGACACGGCTTTGCAGAGGCGCTTTTTGATGCGCTGCCGGACGTCGTGTTCTTCATCAAGGACACCGCAGGGCGTTATGTGCGCGTGAACCAGACGCTGGCGGACCGTTGCGCCGGCGGCGACAAAACCAGGCTGATCGGCAAACGGCCGTCAGAGGTCTTCCCGGCAGCTCTGGCGGCGAGTTATGCGCGGCAGGATGAAACCGTGCTGAAATCAGGCAAGTGCGTGGATCACCAGCTCGAGCTGCATATTTATCCCGGCGGAATCACCGGCTGGTGCCTGACCACCAAACATCCGCTGCGTCAGGCCGGCGGCCGCATCATCGGAGTGACCGGCATCTCGCGCGACTTGAATGCTCCAAGCCACAAGGCTCACGGATTCACGGAACTCGCCAACGCTTTGAAACACCTGCAGCGGCACTTTGCCGAGAGCCTGCGCATCGAGGATATCGCGAAGAAGTCAGGCCTGTCGGTCTATCAATTTGAGCAGCGCATCCAGAGACTCTTCCAGATGAGCCCGCTGCAGCTCCTGCATAAAATGCGTCTCGATGAAGCCACCCGTCTGCTGCGGGAAACGGATCAATCACTGGCCGACATCGCGATCAACACCGGCTGGTGCGATCAGAGCGCCTTCACGCGGCACTTCAGCCGCTACGCTGGCATGGCACCTGGAAAGTTCCGCAGTCTGCAGGTTTCATCCATTTAGCCGGACCGGCCAAACAAGGCGGCGGCAGGGAATTCGCCCTTGCGCGCCTGCGCTGATGCGGGGATACCTCAGGCGGCTTTCCCTTTCCGGGCGGGCCCTCCCGCCAGACCAAACATGTCATCCTCACTGTCCATTTTTTCCCTTCTAGCCGCTGCCCCCGAGCCAGCTGCTTCGGGCCTCACACGGCTCCTGGACTTCCTCGCCATTGGCGGGTTTGTGATGCTCTTCATTGTGCTCTGCTCCTTCCTCGCGGTCACCGTGATGATCTCAGCCTGGCTCCGCCTGCGGGAAAATCTGGTCCTGCCGGCAAGCGTGGCCAGCCAGTTGCGCTCGCTACCCAATTATGCGGCAAAGGGCGACATCAAGCCACTCCAGGAATTTCTGCAGCGTGATGTTTCACTGCTGGCAAAGCTGGGTTCGCTCGCCATCAGCGGCACCTTCTCCTCCAGGCAGGAATGTGTCGACACCCTGACGGCTCGGGCAAAGGAGGAACTGCATCATCTGGAGCGCGGCATCCCGCTGCTGGAAGTGATGGTCACGGTGGCCCCGCTGCTGGGTCTGCTCGGCACGACCGTGGGTCTCGTGGGCATGTTCTCCGCCTTTGGCAGCGATGCCGGGCCGGACACGACCGCCGTGGCCAAGGAGATCGGCGTGGCGCTGCGCTGCACCATCGCCGGCTTGTTCGTGGCGGTGCCCTCCGTGCTGGCTCACACCTATTTTGTTAGGCGGCTCGACAGCGTGGCCGTGCGTCTGGAGTCCATCCTGCATGAGACCATCCAGACTTTCTTCGCCCACTTCGAGGTGCAGCGGCCCTCCCTGTCTGATCGCCCCTCATGAATCTGAATCTCCGTCCCAAACGCCGGCCGGTGCCTGCAATCCCCATCGTGTCGCTCATCGACATCATGGTGATCCTGCTGATCTTTTTCATCGCCACCACGACCTTCCGGGAAAAGAAGGTGCAGATGAAAATCAATCTGCCCGATTCAAAAACGATGGGCGCAACGGAATCCAAACCCGAGGTGCGCAAGTCCATCACGCTGACAAAAACCAGGGAGGTTTTTCTCGATGGCAATCCCGTGGAAATCGAAAAGCTGGCCGACTCGCTCCTGAAGCTCAAGGCAGCCAACCCGGGCGTGAAACTTGAACTCGAAGCCGACACGGACACCGCGCTCGGCTCACTCATGAAAATCTGGGACGCCCTGCGCGCGGCCGGCTTCACCATCAACGAAGTGCCTGCGCGCATCCAGCGCTCCGGAGGTAAATAAATCCATTCCAACCATGGTCCTCAAAATCGTCCGCTACCCAGCACCCGTCCTGCGCGCCAAATGCCGTGCCATCACTGAAGTCACACCTGAAATTCGCCAGCTCGCGGAAGACATGATCGACACCATGCGCGAGGCCAATGGCGTCGGCCTCGCGGCACCGCAGGTGGCCGTGGATCAGCAGCTGGCCGTCATCGACGTCTCGCACAACCCGCAGTGCCTCACCTTCCTCCGCATCAATGGAGTGCGCGCTGACATGGTGGCAAACATGCCGGTCGTGTTCATGAATCCGGTGCTGGAACTTGGCAAGGACAAGGACGTGGATGAAGAAGGCTGCCTCAGCTTTCCGCGCCTGCGCGGCGACATCCGCCGCAGCGAGCAGGTCAAGGTCACCTTCACGAATCTCAGCGGTGAAACCCAGACCTGGGAAATGGACGGCCTGCTGGCCCGCGCCTTCCAGCACGAGATCGACCACCTCAATGGCATCCTCTTCATCGACCGCCTCTCCGCCGTCGCCAAAGTCGGCCTCAAGCGCAAGCTGACGCGACTGATGGAAGAATGGGCGGAAGACGGTGACTGATGCAGGCCGCGCTCGACAGCATTTATCAGGAGTTCAAAGATCACCGTGAACTTTCTCAATGCTCCACATCCCCTGCTGCCTGAAATTGACCGGCCTTATGAGGCCGCCGACATCAGCGCCTTTGGCACGGAACGCGGCGCGGCATTTTACGAGACCTGCCACCTGTATGCGCAGACGCTTTGGCGCCTTGGATTTCCGGCCAGGTGCATCCTGCTGCTGAACCGCGCCCTGTCCTGCGCGCTGCCGGCGGCAGAGCCTGTTTTGCAGCGCCTTCCCCTGCCCTATCAGGCGCTGGCCTGGCTCATGATTCACCGCAGGGATGATCAATTCATCGGCAATCCACGCAGGCACTGGCAGCATCTGGCCACACGCATGGTTGAGCCTAACAAATCATTGCGCAGCTGGCGCGCATGGGCCTGCTGGTATCTGGCCAGGGAAATTTTACCGGAGTCCGCATTCCCTCCCGACCTGAAGCAGATCTGCACCGAAGGCGTGCGCGAGCCGACCTATGCCGACATTGTCCGGCACCTCGCCAGCCTCTCGCCGGCGGACGATCTCGAGCGCTGGCAGGCCGCGCTGGAATGGAGTCGCGCGCAGCTCGGCAGGCCGGAACCCGGCCCGGTGATCACGCGCATCCGGCGCATCGCGGCGGATGAACTGCCGGTGGTGCAGGAACTGGCCTGCCGCATCTGGCCGCAATGCTATCCCGGCATCATCAGCGCCAAGCAAATCGATTACATGCTCACCGTCTGGTATCAGCCTGATGCCATGGCGCGCGAGATGGAGCTGCGCGGTGTCTGGTATGCCCTGATCGAAGCCGCCGCGCATGGAGTCGTCGGCTACCTGTCCTTTGAGCGCTACCCGGACACCGGCACCCTGTTCATCAACAAGCTCTACCTGCTTCAGGAAATGCACGGCCGCGGACTCGGTGCCGCAGCCATGCAGTGGGCTGTGGAGCGCGCCAAAGAGATGGGCTGCCAGCGCCTGCAACTGCGCGTGAACAAAGCCAACGCCACCGCCATTCGCGCCTACCAGCGCTTTGGCTTTGCCATCATCGAGGACATCTGCACCGACATCGGCAGCGGCTTTGTCATGGACGACTACCGGATGGAGCTGGCTCTGGGCTGAGGCGTGGGCAGATACATGGCTGGTTGTATCAGCGGAGTGCTGCGGGCTGAAGTCCGCGCTCCATAGAGGCTCGCATTCCGGCCGGAGCGCGGACTTCAGTCCGCAGCAGGTCGATGGCGGGAGACGTGAACGCTATCGAGTCAGCGGTGCGACAGGCAGAGGAGACGCCGGTGTGCATGGGCGCTCGTTCCGGTTGGCCGCAACTGCGCTGAGATGACCATGACGAGCTGTCACCCGGCTTAGTTCCTGACTTCCGCAGCCATCTCCAGCAGCGCGTCCATCAATTTCACCGAGGCCTGGGACTCCGTGTAGTTCGTGCCCGGCCAGGTTTCATAACCGCCGAGTTCAAAGTGACGCGGTGTGGGCATGTAGCCGTAGTAGCCGTGTGCCAGCTCGACCATGAAGCTCTTCGCAAAGGGGTTGCGCTTCCTGAACTCCACGCCGGTCTCGGCGAAAGTTTCGCAGGGCGATGAACCAATGCAGATGTCACCCATGCGCAGAATCTGCGCCGGGAATTTGGTCTCGGGGCTGGCTTGGGCCAGTCGCTGCACGCGCCCGGCGTAAGCGAGAGGCAGGTCGGCTTTGCCGCCTTGAATGCGCGGTGCTTTCGCTTCCGTTTCCTTGGCCCAGGCGATGAGATCATCCGGGATCTTGCGCCACTTCACATCGAGCTCGCGATATCGCGCGGCAAGTGGTGCGCTGTTTTGCCAGGTCACTTTCGCAAGCGCGGCATTCACCTTTTCCGCCACGTCTCCGGCGACGTAGCGCATCTGCTCATAGGGTTTCTTGCCCGGCTGAGGATTGCGGAAATTGATGTTGTTGGCATCACCGCTGGTGCCGTTGGCCATCATCGCCACAAAAGGCGGATCATCGCTGCCGCCCGCCTGCAGACGCTTCAAGGCCTCGCAGAAGTAGCCGAAATAATCGGCAGAGATTTCGGCGCCGCTCACGCCACCGACATAATGCAGCGAGTAAGCCGAATAGACCGAGATCAGCCGCCCTCCAGGCTCGCGCAATGCGATGAATGACACCGTGGGATCAGGCTCGCCCGCCGGCTTCACCAGCGCCGGATTGCCCGCGCCCGGGTTCATCTTCACCTTGTCGATCTTGCCAAAGGGATTCGGCGGCATGCTGCCTTCCTTGAGGAACCAGCGGCGGATATGCACATGTTCCGGCACATCCACCGTGCCAAACGCGATCTCCGCCGGGCGCAGCAGGTTCGCCGCACGGCGCACGCCATCGGCGATGCGGCGCGCAACAAACTTTTGGAAATCCGTCAGCTCGAAATCTGAAAAGAAACCGCGCGGAGATCCACCCAGCGCATTCACCGCCGAGTGCGTGTGCGTGCCCGAGATGAGCACATTCGCCGCAGGTATTCCGGTTTCCTTTTCAATGAACTCCCGAGCCTTCAGCGACACACTGCGATGCAGTCCGAGCAAGTCACAAACCACCAGAGCCAACTTCGTTTTGCCGTCATCCAGCACCAGGCAGCGCGCATGCAGCTCGTCATGAATGTGCGTGCAAGGATAGGGCGAAAAACCACCCACCACCTCACCACCGAGTTCCGGCGTGATGTTGGACGTGGCCGCCCCGGCCATCAGCGGAGCCTTGGGAGCATCAGCGGCGATAACAGAAGCAGTGGCAAGCAAGGCGAGCAGGATGAAGCGCATGGAATCAATACAGCGCCAAGCAGCATAGCCTTTCCAGGCAGTGTCAGCCAAAGGCAGGCTGGCTGCAAAACCTGCCCTAGGGTTGCACACGCATCTCAGCGGCCATGGCGCGCGCCTTTTCCTTCCAGACCGTCTCTTCCGACTCCGCGCAGGTCACCATGACCTTGGCTTCGAACTTCGCGCCCTTTGCCACGGTCGAGTGCGAGTAGAGCTGGTTGTACAGCTTGTGGTACACGGTCTTGTCCCAATAAAATGTTTTCGGTCCCTGCCCGGCCAGTGGCACGGGATACCAAACGAGCGTGACACGCTTCGTCGTCGGATCATGGATCGCCGTCCACTTCACATCGGACTCGACTTTGTGACCGCCTTGATTGTCGAAGTTGCCTTCTATCAACGTTCCGTCGGTCTTTTCAGCCATCCACCCGGTCGTGCCAGGCACAAAGGGATGCATGAAACCGTACAGCGTGCCGATCTTCACTTCCTCCGTGGCCTCGTAGCGGTGCTCTTCGATCACGCGATCATCCGTGACGATGTAACCGGCCTCCAGCTTCAGCGGACCCATCATCGATTGCTTGCGCAGCTCCGCCCGCCCGCCGCGATAGACCGCCTTGTCAGTCAGCGCGCATTCCCTGCCATCGACGGTCAACACCGCGCTCCCGACCTTCTCAACGCCGCCCTCATTGTGTCCCGTGCCGATCCACTTGCCACCTTCCGGCGAAAACACCGTGCCATAAAAACCCGTACGCCCCGTGATCACCTGCCCGCGATGTTCAATGCGGCTGATCGTCCACGCGCGATCTCCGGCAAACTCAACCGTGAGATCACGCGTCTGAATCGTCACATAAGCCACCGGTCCGGGTTTTTCACCTGCGGCAAAGGACACAACGGGCACGGCAATGCCTAACAAAATAAGCAGAAACTTTTTCATGGGTCAATGAGTGGGAACGCTCACCCGAACAACTCCATCACGGGCTTGCCGCCATCCACGATCGGGATTGGCCGGTTCTCGCGATTCATGAGCATGAGGTCGGGGTCGACTCCGAGAGCCCAGTAGATGGTTTTGGCGAGATCTTCGGGCGACACGGGCTTGTCATCGGGACTGGCCGCCTCCTTGTCGGATTTGCCGTAAACGATGCCGCCGCGCACGCCCGCACCGGCGATGAGTGCGGGAAAGCAGGTGCTCCAGTGGCCGCGGCCCCAGGTGGCATTCGGCGTCGGGGTGCGCCCCATCTCGCCGATGGCGATGACGAGCGTTTCATCGAGCAGGCCGCGCTCATCGAGATCGGTGAGCAGTGCGGAGCAGCCCTGATCAAAGGTGGGCAGCAGATGATCGCGCACATCGTCGCTGGTGCGGTGAGAGTCCCAGCCATAACCGTCCGGTGAGTCGTAATGCACGGTGACAAAGCGTGTGCCCGCCTCGACCAACCGCCGCGCCATGAGACAGCTTTGGCCGAAGAGATGCCGCCCGTAGCGGTCACGCATCGCGTCTGCCTCGGCACGGATGTTGAGCGCACCGCTGGTCTTGTCGGATGAAATGAGCGCCATGGCGCGCTTGCGATGCAGGTCGAGCGCATCGCCATCGCCCATGTCGAGTCGTGTGCGCACGGCCTCAAATTGATCGAGCAAGCCGACGCGCTCCTGAATCCGGCCCAGGGGGATCACGGGCTTCAGGCCTTCGATCTCGTAACTCAGCTCACCATCGGCGCAGGCGCGCCAGTAGGGATTGTCTTTCAAGTCCTTCCTGTCGATGACCGTGGTCATCGGGTTGTAGGCCTGACCGAGCCAGCCCGCATACTCGCCGGGGCGGATGTATTGACCACGATCCTGCATGCGACCCAGCCGGTTCGGCAGCACCGCATACGAAGCCAGGTCACGCGCCATGCCGCCGGGTTGCTTCTGGCTCAAATGCTCCACCACCGAGCCCATCGACGGCCAGTCCTGGGGCGTGGCGGAAAAGCCGCCGCCAATCGGCAGATGCCAGCGGTGACCTGTTTGCAAATAATGCCCCGCGCCGCTGTGGTCGTTGTAGTTGTGCGTCATCGTGCGGACGACCGCGTACTTGTCCGAGATCTTTGCCAGCCGCGCCAGATGCTCACTGATGTGCAGGTCCGGCGTGCGGCTCTTGATCGGTTTGAAAGGCCCGCGCACCTCGCGTTTCGCCTCCGGCTTCATGTCGAAAGTTTCCAGCTGACTCGGCCCGCCAAAGAGGAATAAAAAGATCACCGACTTTGCCTTCCCGCCCGCAAAGGCCTGCTGCGCCTCCTGCGCCGCGAGCACACCCGGCAGCGTCATCCCGAACAAGCCGGCACCGCCGACCTGCAACCATTCGCGGCGTGTGACGCCGGAGCAGTTGGTGCGTGATGTGCCGTTGATGGTGAGCATGCGAGCCTAACATACGTCCTGCGGCAGGCCGGGCTATCACGCCAGCACATCGCGGATGACGTTGCCGTGATCGATCTCCAGACGCTTGCGACCTGGAATCTCCAACGCACGCAGATCAAGGCCGAGCAGATGGCAGGTGGTCGCGTGCAGGTCGGTGATGTAGTGGCCTTCGCCTTGGGCGTGGTAGCCGAGTTCGTCGGTTTCACCATGCACGGTGCCGCCTTTGGTGCCGCCACCGGCGAACCAGATGGTGAAGCCGTGCGGATGATGATCGCGTCCTTCCTTGCTCCCGTTGCGCGTCTCCATTCCGGGCGTGCGGCCAAACTCGGTGCAAAAAACGACGAGCGTCTCTTCCAACATGCCGCGCTGCTTCAGATCGCGCAGCAGACCGGCCACAGGCTGATCCACGCCTTCACAGAGGCTGGTGTGATTCTTTTTAAGATTCGCGTGCGAGTCCCAGGTGCCCGTGGGCGAAGGATAGACCTGCACAAAACGCACGCCGCGCTCGACGAG
>CAJCCF010000452.1 GCA_903960845.1 uncultured Verrucomicrobiota bacterium
CTACGAGTTCGGCAAAGAGCAGCTCGATGATGATGTGAGCACGCTGATCGATCATGCCGAGCAGCGCGTGCTCGCGGTGCGTGAATCGACTGGGAAACAGGAGGGATTGAAGACGCTGTCGGCCCATGTGGCGGAGGCGATCGACTCCATCCAATACATGCTGGAGCATCCCGGTCAGTTGCGCGGTCTGTCCACAGGTTACAGCAAGCTCGACGCTCTGAGCAGCGGCCTGCAGGGCGGGGAAATGTTCATCATCGCTGCGCGTCCATCGATGGGTAAAACCTCGCTCGCGATGAACATCGTCGAGCACATCTCGGTGGACTGTAACATTCCATGTGCCGTCTTCAGTCTGGAAATGAGTGCAACCATGCTGGTGCGTCGTTTGCTGGTTTCACGCGCCCAGCTTTCCATGCAGGATCTGTCGCGCGGCCTGCTTTCACGCGCTCAGCAGGAGGCCCTGGCCAAGGCGACGCGCGAGCTGCAGAAGACGCAGATCTTTATCGATGAAACACCGGGTCTGGATGTGCTGGAGTTGCGTGCAAAGGCGCGCCGTCTCAAGAAGCAGCACAACATTCAGATGATCATGATCGACTACCTGCAGCTCATGACATCGAGCAGTCGTCGAGCCAAGGACAACCGTCAGATCGAAATCGCCGAAATCTCGGCTGGCCTGAAAGGGCTTTCGAAGGAGCTGAATGTACCCATCGTTGTTCTGGCCCAGCTCAACCGTTCTGTGGAGTCACGCAAAGGTCAGCGGCCGGTGCTGTCAGATCTGCGCGAGTCCGGTTCCATCGAGCAGGATGCCGACATGGTGGGCCTGCTCACGCGTGAAGATTACGCCGGTGGTAAAATGGAGGCCGAGGATGAAGAAACGGCGGCAAAGAAGAAAGGCCAGGCCGTGCTCATCATCGCCAAAAACCGAAACGGTCCCACCGATGACGTGCCTCTGCGCTTCATTGATCACGCCATGCGTTTCATGGAGCGCCAGCCGGATGATGAGGCAGAATCGCCGTAGCATAGGCTTTCCAGCCTGTACTCGAACCTGAGGCCTCGGGAATCGGCTGGATTCATCCGGAACTGTCTGGGACGCCCAGGCTGCTTACCAGGACGCGATCACCTCATAGGCAAAACCGGTGAGGTACTGTGTTTCGGGGATGGTGGCGAGAATCGGGTGATCCTGGCGCTGGCTGTAGGTGGTGACACGGCGCAGTGTTTTGCGTGCATCGACCGCGGCATCGACGATGGACTCGTGAAAGTCACCTGTGCTCACGTGATGACTGCAACTGAAGGTGGCCATGATGCCGCCGGGCTGAAGCATCTTGATCGCACGCAGGTGGATCTCTTTGTAACCACGCATCGCATCACTGACGGAGGCCTTGGTTTTGGTGAAGGATGGCGGATCAAGAATGATCAGGTCGTAACTGGCTCCGCTGGACTCCTGCTGCTTGAGGAAATCAAAGCAGTTTGCAGCAATGAACTTGATCTTCGCTCCGGAGATCTCAGCGTTCTTTTCAGCCAGAGCCGTGGCTGATTCGCTGATGTCCACCGCAGTGACTTCGCTGGCGCCCGCCAGTGAGCAAGCTTGGGCGAAACCGCCCTGATTGCTGAAGCAGTCGAGCACGCGGCGGCCTTTGGCGAGGCTGGCGACGCGCTGATAATTGTCGAGTTGATCGAGATACAGACCGGTCTTCTGGCCTTCGATGAGATCAGCATGGAATGCACTTCCCTGATGTCTCACCACGAACGGGGCGGGTGTTTCGCCATGGATCACGCCTTTGACCTGATCCAGTCCTTCCGCTTTGCGCACGTTGCCTTCATTGCGCTGAACGATGGAGGTGGGGGAAAAGACCTCAACAAGTGCCTGCACGATGATGTCCTGACGCTGAGCCATGGCAAGTGTCAGGGTTTGCAGGACAAGGTGGTCGCCGTAGCGGTCCACGATCACGCCCGGAAGACCATCAGATTCACTCCACACGACCCGGCAGAGGCTGGTGTCCACGCCTGCATCGACTCGTGATTTCAGGGCGCGCTCGATGCGGCGTTTGAAAAAATCGAGATCCAGATCCTGGCGGCGATAAGAGAAAAGCCGTGCACTGATCTGTGATTGCGGATTGTAAATGGCGCTGCCGATGGGTTTGCCGCGCGCATCCTGGAGTTGCACCACATCACCCGGTTTTGGCTCACCGAAGCGGCCTTTGATTTCGGTGGCATAAACCCAGACATGACCGTGAAAAATGCGAGCGCGTGGTTGGATGGAGAGGGTTGGCATGGAGGCTGAGTAGAGGTGGTGTGAAAATGGGTGGTTTGGACAGTTGAGAGAGACGGCTTCCGCGATTCCCCTTTGTCCTCAGTCTGGGGACTGGACTAGTCGCGGTGAGGCCGCTCGGTGGCGGCGCCTCCGCCGATGATTTCTCCTTCAGGCAGGTCATAGCCAACAACCTCGACCTCCCCGTGGCGGATTTTTTTCTTGGCCATGGCCACGGAGATCCAGCGGAATTCTTCATTGTTATCGAGCAGCACCTTAAAGACCATGGTGAGTGGCACGGCCAGAAACATTCCTAGTGGACCCCAGAGCCAACCCCAAAAGATCACCGAGAGTACGACGACGAGAGGGGAGATTCCGAAGCGGTTTCCGAGCAGCGTCGGTTGCACGAAGTTGTCGAGGCAGAAGTTCACCATGATGTAGCCAAAGGCCACGAACATGGCGATTCCTGTGCCATGCTGCACCAGGGCTTCAATGATGGCGGGAATGCTCGCCGCTGTGGATCCGACGGCAGGAATGTAGTTGAAAAGAAAGGCGAGAATGGCCCAGAGCAGGGGGTATTGGAGGTCGAGCATGTAGCACCAAATGCCAGCCAGCAGGCCAGTCAGCGCGCTGATGAGTGTTTTCACGCTCAGGTATTTCTGGATGTCATTGGCACTGCGCAGCAGACCGCTGAAGTCGGGTCCCCCGGCAAGGTGAATGGCGTTCATCCGGCTTGCGGTGCCTTGTGCTTCCATGAGCACAAACATCATCAGGATGAGCACCATGATGAATCCTGCAAGCACCGTGGCCACGGTTCCAAAGGTCGATCCAAGCATGGAACCGATGCTTGCCACCATGTCGTGCTGGGTGGCGTAGCTGATGATGCCGTTCCAATCGAAGAGATTCTCAATGCTGGTCCGCGCACCTGCGGCCCCGTTGGTCTCAAGCCAGCCGGCGAGTTCATTCATATTGCTCTGCAGTCCGCGCAGGTAGCGCGGCAGATCGCGGTTAAAGCTGATCAGAAGCCGGACAGCGAGTGTGATCAAGCCGGCCAGAAATCCGAGATTCACCAGCATGGTGACCCCAAGAGCGAGCACGCTGGGCCAGCGATGACGCACCAGCCAGTTCAGCAGCGGGAAACTCAGCACGGCGAGAAAAAAAGCGCAGGCGACCGGCACCAGAATGCCCGAGGCAGCTTTCATCCCGGCCAGCACCACGATGAGGCAGGCCAGGGTAATCATCATCTGGGAACTCTTTTTTCCCCAGTCCACGGTCTTTTCAGGCTGTTCGAATATAGACATCAGTTCTGTTCATTAAAGCATTGAGACAATGCAGTGGTATTGCAGAAAAACACCATGGTTTCTCAGTAAGTTCCAAGAAAGCCGGGATTCAGCGTGATGCATGCCATGCATTTCCCCCTGTTGCGTGATTCCGAAATCATCGTATTCTCGCAACTCTATGATCCCTGTTACCCGCCGCTCCACTCCCATGCCTTGGGTTCCACTGAGCCTCATCTCCTGCGCGCTTGTGCTGCGCTGGCTGAAACTGGAATCACCCGGGATGACACTGCTGCCTAATTTTTCCCCGTGGATGGCCCTGGCGTTCACCGGCACTCTCGTTCTGCCACGTGCCTTGCCATGGTTTGTCTGGCCGCTGGCGCTGCTGGGGATCAATCTGGCCGTGCTTGGATTCGCATCCGCCATGGATGTCCAAAGCATCACCATCTATGTCATGTATGCGTTGATTGCCTTTATCGCCGCACACTTCCGTCAGCGTTTGGGCGTGGTTCAGGCTTTGCTCGGAGTTCTTGTCAGCGGTGTTGTCTTTTATCTCGTCACCAACACGGCCTCATGGATCGTTGAACCCGCCTATGCCAAAAGTATCTCCGGATGGTTGCAGGCGCTTACCACAGGACTTCCGGGGTATGCGCCGACCTGGAGTTTTTTCCGTGCCTCACTGCTGAGTGATCTGGGTTTCAGTGCGCTGCTGATATTCGCCTTCAATGCTGAGGCCCGTGCACGTGCCACTGCACTGAGCCCGATGCCCTGGACTGGTCCGGCCATTTTGACTAGCCATTGATTCAGCATTCCATCCACAACCGGGGGAAATCACGCAGCGAACTGGCACTTTACGTCTTCGCCGGTCCAGCCCCTTCCAAGCTTTGCTAACATGAATGATAAAATGGACAAAATTGAAAATGACGGAGTGGGCTACAAGGGTGTGGGTAATTTTTTCCGCATCGTGCTGGTTTTCGGCGTGCTGATTGCGCTTTTATTGGGAGTGATTTTGATCGGAACTTCCTGGTGGGTTCTGCGCAGGACCGGGCCGGAAGTTTGGGTGGCGCTTTTGGAAGATAACTGCAACTGTCGCGGTCAAGTCGATGACGCTAGGTTGAGTTTGTTTCCCACAAAACTCATTTTCGAGGGAGTGAAGATCGCCCCAAAGGATGCTGAAGTGGGCAAGCCCCTCTCTGAGCGCGTTCCTCTCGCTGAAGGGGCTGCCCCCATTGTGATTCCAAAAATCGTGCTGGAGTTGGAGCTGGATGATCTTTTTGCCAAACGCCTCTTCATTCAACGAATGAAGGTTGTATCCCCGGAAATCATCGAGCAGCAGGATGAGCAGGGGCTGAGCACCTTGGAGACGTTGTTTCATTCGGCTTCAACTGGAACGAGCGCGCCAGGCACCCGCGCTGGCAAGGCGACCATTGTGTCGACCGTGCCTGCGACGATGCGTGAATATAAAACCCCGAAATCGGCGCCTCAATCAAGCCCATCCGGCTATGCTTTTGCC
>CAJCCF010000453.1 GCA_903960845.1 uncultured Verrucomicrobiota bacterium
AAGTGACGGTTGCCGTCTGCAGCGCCTTCGCAGACCTGGCTCATGAAAACCACAAGACCAACAAACAAAATTATGCCGCGCAGACGGTTAGCCAAGATCATTGTGTCTCCTTTTTGTCGAATGATGGGCGGCTGTCAACAAGTCTGAAACCAGGAAAAACTCAGGACTCAGTCCACCAGGAACCCGGAACTGGATTAACATGAACGCGCCTGCACGGACAACGCCATCTGTAATGAATCATGGGCATGGCGGGTTCACACGAGATGATCAACGCTCACACTTAGAAGCTGCTAGACAAGACCCTCATCGTTGTCGGCACCGAATTCGGTCGCCCGCCTGAGTTCGATGGTCGTGGCGGACGGGGCCATCAGGGCACCACGTTCTCGATGGTTCTCGCCGGTGGCGGATTGAATCACTGCGGTGCCTACGGTGTGACCGATGAACTCGCCAAGAAGCCCGTCGAGAACCCCGTGCCTCTGGTTGATTTTCACGCCACGATTCATGCCACGATGGGCATCGATCCGTCGAAGGAGCTCATGGATGGCTCACGCCCCGTGCCGATCACCGACGGAGGCAAGGTGGTGATGGCCCTGCTTGGCTGATCACCGCTCCAGCCAGAGCCGCTTGCGCTGAAAATCAAAGGTGACGCGGTAGTCCTTGAGAAAGAAGGAACCGAGTCGCGGCATGCCGGGAGAGATGTCCACTTCAGCCTTTGGATACCTGCCGCCGGCCAGGCTGATCTCCGGCAGCGTGACGGCGCGGAGCTTGGCGATCTCTGAACTCAGCGTGCCACCGACGGCAGCCAGATAGACGCCTTTGACCAGCCTGCCCTGATCCTGCACGCCCAGCTTTTTTGCCAGTGATTCATTGATCTCGACGCCGTTGAAGGAGCCGGTATCCACGAGGCACGGCCAGCTGACGCCGCCGGCACCGATCTGAATGAACGGCACTCCCTGGGTGATGCGAAGAGCTGTCGAAGTGGACTTCATGCCTGGGTCAGGCGTGAAGGTTTCGCGAAAGGCAAAGGTGACGGTGCCCTTGCGATAATCGAGCGTAAAGTAGGAGCAGACACGCGCAGGCAGATCGAAGCCGAGGATGTTCACCGGCAGATGAATGCCTCGAAGGCGGCTCTCCTGTGTCCTGATAAAGCAGGGATAGGCCTGCATGTGCCAGTCACCGAGATGCAGGGGTGAGACGATGCCGAGGCGGCCCTTTTCACTGCCTGCCACACCAAGCATGGTGACCTGAGCCTGATCAGCACGCACGACGCTGAAATGGTTTTTCGCCATCGTGCGCGCATGGATCATCATGCGGGCCGCCCCCGTGTCGATCATCATCTCCATGGTCCTGCCCTGACCGATATCCGCCTGGATGCATGGCGTGCCGGAGATCATCCGGAATGGCAGCGTGATCCGGGGTTGAGCCGGCGTGAGTGAGGCAAGCAGTGCGGTGGATCTGAGCCGCTCCGTGAATTCAGCGCGGGTGATGGTCCGGGCATCCATCTTCTTCAGCGTGCGCGCATCCACCGGTCCGTGGGAGGCCATCGGTGTGCAGGCGCCGCAGAGCGTTAAAACCAGGGTCAGCAGGCAATGCGAAAACCGGCGCATGTCAGTGCTCAGACATACCGGGCCATCCGCTCGGACACGTCCTTTTCCAGACGGCGGACATAACCAAGAGTGTATTCCTGCACATCAAGCTGGTCATCCTCGACCAGCGGCGTCAGATCCAGCGCAAAGGAAAGCAGGCTCGTCTTGTCCGTCGTGTGCGAGTCAAAGTAGGTGGCATTGGCATGGCGCAGGCCTTCTTCCGCGAGATCGTAACGCTTGCCGCCACTGATCTGACTGTCGAAGACGCCGAGCAGCGGGCGCAGCATGTGCGGATGCTTGTCCACCCAGAGCATGACTTTGTCCTCATGGAGCAGCCAGTCGAGCTTGCGCCAGACTTCGCAGCCATAAACTTTCTTCGGGCGCATCTCACGCGGCAGGGCACGGAGGGCCTCCAGGCAGCGGAAAAAGGTGGCCACATGCGTGTCATGGCGATCGCATGGATTGTGCAGATAGAGATACTCGGGCTGCGCGTGCTCCAGAATGAATTTAATGTCCTCCACCACCGGGCCGTGGCGCTGCTCCTTCACTTCCTCACTTGGATAGCCGAGCTGCGCCATGAAACTGTACTCGCCCACATAGGCGGCCTTGCGCTGCTCGATCAGGCGCACCTGCTGCATCTCTTCGTCCGTGTACTTTTCATACGGCCCTTTGCGCGGACTGCCGGACCCGTCGGTGACCACGACGCCTCCGAACCATTTGTCGCCACTCTTGAAGCACTCCGTGATACCATGGTAGGCGGCGATCTCCAGGTCGTCCTGATGGGAAACGATGCCCAGGTGCGTCACTCGGCGCAGCGCAGTCCATGGTTCGGTCTGATCAGGGATGAAAACGTCATGTTTGGGATGGCGAAAGGTCACGGCACAGCACTAAGCGCATGGGCTCGGTCCGCGCAAGGGGTGACGCAGCCGGCGGGCATCTGCTTTTGATACTTTTCATGCAACCATACCCGATGGGTGGAGTTGAACGCAGCCATGACCGCCGCTAGCGTCACTGGTCTCCTGCCCTCTCTTGTCATGCCGGAACCGGAATGGCCCGCTCCACCAACGCACCACGTGTCCTCTGACACGGAGGGTGAGTCATGTGATCAGGAGAATGTGCGCCTCATGCTCCGCGTCAAGGAGGGCGACATCAAGGCCTTCGAGCAGCTCGTGGAACTGCATCAGGGCATCATGATCGGCGCAGCGGCCCGGATGCTTGGAAATCTGGACGACGCACACGACATCGCCCAGCAGGTCTTCATCCGCGTGTGGAAGAGTGCCCCGCGCTACGAGCCCAGCGCCAAGTTCACGACCTGGCTTTTCACCATCATGCGGAACCTCGTTTTCAACGAGACCCGCCGCCGCACCCGCCGGAAGGAAGTGCCCCTGGAAAATGAGAACGATGACGATCCGCCGCGCCAGTATGCCGACCTGACGTCGGCCGGCCCTGACCACCTCACCCAGCAGGACGAACTGGAAAAAGCACTCGATCAAGCCATCGCCGCCCTGCCTGAAAAACAGCGCCTCGCCGTGGTGCTCCGTCGTCACGAAGACATGCCCTATGAGCAGATCTGCGAGATCCTGAAAATGTCCCTGCCCGCCGTGAAGAGCCTGCTCTTCCGCGCCCGCACCGAGCTGAGAAAACACCTGTCGAGCCATCTGGGTGACGACGTGCCTTAGCCGCATCCGCATGATCAAGGGCTCTGGCCTGGCCTGGGGTTCCAACCCCCGCCCCCTTTACTGCTCCATGTCAGAACTCCAGAAACTTGGAACATGAAACTTGAAACTCGAAACCTCTCCCGCGCAGACAAGACTTTCCTGATCGGCTGAGACGGGATGGCAAATCTCCCTGGGGCGGTTCCCATGTCTCTAAAAACGGGGGCACCGCGTCACCAGCGGTATCTCCACAAGTGAACGCCGCTGCCGAAATAGATGCCGGTGTCAGTCAATGCGAATCCGCGGAAGATCGGTGGCCACGGCGCTGGCAGTTTCGCCACCTCTTGGATCGCGTAGGTCCTGGGATTTACCGAGTAGATCCATTGGCTGGTAAGCCCATAGATCAGCCCGTCGGAGTGCAGCCCCAGCGAAATGTCCAGTTGCGAGCCGGCGGGTAGGGGCGCTCGGTGAATGATCTCCTTCGTTGAAGGATCGAAGACGTAGAGTTGGTCGAGCGCGAGGAAGATCTTCCCTTCGGCTGCCACCATCGCCGGGTAGGTCTGCGCGCCGGGCACCAGAGGCATTTCGTAGAGTTTTCGTTTCGTCTCCGGATCGAAAGCAAAGAAGACCGCTTCCTTCTGGGTGGGCCGGGTTCCGTTGCCGCCAAAGTTGCCGCTGCCGCCAAAGATCAGCCCGCTCTTTGGCTCGTAGGCGAGCGCGACGATGCTCTGATCCTGGACCAAGTGGCGATAGTTCGCGATCACCTTGTTCTGCGTGGGATCCCACGCGGCCATGGCTCCGCCGAGTTGTCCATAAGACGGATGACTGCCGACGTAGATCCTTTCGTTGGGGCCGTGGATCATGGCTCGCGGCCGCTGGTGTCCGTCGCCAAGACTCCCGAAGGAACGCGGGTTGCAGTCTGCGCCAGTCCCGTATTTCCAGAACGGTTTCTGCGGGTCGTAGAGGTTCATGGTGGAGCCGCCGTAGTAACAGAGATAGAGCAGGCCGTGATGCTCGATCATCGAGTAAACCTCGCCGCCGGGCATGTTGCCCAAATGCGTGGACTTGTTCATCCTCGGATCGTAACGGAATACTTCCAGAGGCTGGGCGGTGCTGCCGTAGATACAACCCTCCGGGCCGACACCGACGAAGAAAATCGTCGAACCCGCGCCTTCGTAGCTGAAGCTCACGATCTTCTTCTCGTGCGTCGTGGGGTTCTCGACCGTGAAGCTTCCGCCGCCGGTAACTTCGACGATGTCGGAGATCACTCGCCCGTCTCTGAGCGTCAGTGGCTTCCTGGGAACCGTTGGCACGCGCACGAGCGTTTCGTCATCCATGCGAAAAACCCCGCCTTCCCCGCCGGACATCTTCGCGTAAACGTTTCCATCCGCGCCTTCGACGACTTCCACAAAGCCGGGCACCCTCTGGTTCTCGGTCAGCAGCGACCTATGCGTCCTTGTCTCGGGATCGTAAACCACGAGGTTTCGTCGCGCGGACCCAATGCCGGTGTAGATTTTCCCGTTGCGCCCCGGAGCAACGAAGTTCGTGTAGTCTTGGAGGTCATCCATCCGTCCGAGGTCTTCCAGTCGGTCGGTGGCCGGATCGTAGGAAACCAGTTTCGCGCTGGGGTAGCTGCCTCCGTAGATCTTCCCGTCCTTCTTGCCCACGCACAGTCGCCAGAGGTAAGTCTCAGTGCCGGACGGCCGCCCAATCGTCTTGAAGCCCATCTCGGGCTGTGCCGGGTCAAAGCACAAGATCAGCGCCTGCCCGATCGTGCCCATGTAAATCTTCCCATCCGGCCCCAGACACAGCGCCGAGCTGGAGATGTCGTTCTTCACGCCATACTGGCGGCTCTCACCCGTCTCGGGGTCCACGGCCAAAACAAACGCCGCACCCGCACCCTGCACAAAGTTCATGTAGACCATGTCCCTCGTGCCCGTCCTGTCCGGCCCGATGATGGTTTCCATCAATGCCGCCTTGTGGACCGGCACGCCCAGATCCTCGAACTGACCCCCATCCGCCGTGCTCATGGCCAGCGCCATGGACAAGACAACGCTGATCAGGCAAAGCCTCTTCTCAATGCAAGGCATGTGCTTTCGCGCCCCGCGCGCCGCACCCGCATCGGAGCCTGGGAGAGAGAGGGTATCGGGGGAGAGAGGGCCGGACATGGGGTGAATCGGGCTCTCCGTGCTGCTCCAGACACCCGGTTCCGGGCTCCGAGGATGAGTGAGAGTGTGATTCATGGCGCGTTTTCAACGTGCTGAGCATACCTCTCCTGTCCGCAGTGCCAAGATTCTTGGCTGCGGTGTTTGGGGCTCTGGTCAGCCGGGTGAAAGTGGGCTGGTGTTTCCAATGGCGGAACTCCAGAAATTCAGACGTTTGTGACCAGGATTTCAGGAGGCAGTCTGATTGGATACCACGCAGGGTACATGACTTTTCTCACCGGTTGAGACGGACGGCGAATCTTCGCGGCTGTGGCTCCCAAGTCTCTAAAAACTGGAATCTTGCCATTTGAAACACATGCCCCCTTTCACTTTTGGCAGATCATCCCATGCTGCCGCTTCCGACCGTCATCAGGACAAGAATGAGGGCCAGCATGAACAGCAGCATAAACAGCGCCGATGCGATGACGAGAATTTTGCCACTGCGCAGTCTCCATCGGAAAACACCGAAAGACAGACCTGCAAGCGCGGCGAGAAAGATGCTTCCAGCAACCAGAGTAAAGACCGGAATGCCCAACAGTCGCAGTGTATCGTGGTCGTAGCTGATCATCATATGGCGCTGCTGGTAAATGGGCTCACTTGGTTCAGATGGCAGAACTCTGGAAACTTGGAACCTGAAACTTGCAACCTCTTCGGCTCGGACAAGACTTTCCTGATCGGTAGCCAGGATGGCCAATCTTCCTGGGGTGGCCCCCAAGTCTCTAAATACTGGAAGCTTGAAATTGGAAACACGTGCCCCCTTTCACCAGTGGCTCCGGAGGCGGCACCTCATCGCTTACCGCAGCGATGGTTGCCGAAGCGAAGGTTGCGCTCCGCCGTCCGTTGCTCTTCATGCGCGCGAGCCCAAGGATCGAGAGAGTCAATGTATCGACGAGAATGCAGAAACCTGGCCTCTTCCTCGGAAAGTCCATCATCAGCCTTGTTGGTAAGGAGGGAGCAGCTGCTCAGAAGGCAAGCCACGCCAACGATGAGCAGAAGACCCGAGCCCTTTAGATTCACATGGACATTCATGGCGATGTTATAAAAAGGTCTAAAAACTGGCATCTTGCAGTATGACGCCTGACCTCATCTACAGAAATGAAAAAGCGGAACCGGGGATTCCGGTTTCGCTTGGGAAGCTGCTGAATAGCTGATTACCTATTCTTGGCTTCGAACTTGGCTTTGCACTTGTTGCAGCAGAAGGCCACGGTTTTGCCGTCTTTGCCTTTGGCTGTGATACTTGGATCAGCGTCTTTGCCGCTGATGGGACACTTGTCGGCGGCGAAGGCAATGCTGCCAGCGGCGATGAAGATGAGGGTGAGCAGTGTTTTCATAGGTTTGGATGAGTTTGATCTGGAGCTGTGAGCGACGGGTCACAAACTTCGAGTCGCTAAACGCCCGAAGTGACGGTCTGTTGTCTTTTGTTTTGGTCGTGTCTGAAAGTTTTTATTTCGGGTCTTTGGTCATGGTTGGGTCAGGTGATTCAAAGCGCAGAACTCTAGAAACTTGAAACCTCTTCGGCGCGGACAAGACTTTCCTGATCGGCTGAGACAGACGGCGAATCTTGAATCTTCCAGGCGGCTCCCAAGTCTCTCAATTCCAGCCGATCTAACCGCCAACCGGGACACTCAACACTTCCGCCCTCCCTTAACATGACTTCTAACAGGAATTCCGCCGGATAGAGTCATCTCCGCCTCTGCCGCGGATGAGGCGTGGAATGCGGAACTGACACCGCACCAAGTCTCGCTGTCAGCATGGAGCGTGGGTGTTGCCTGTCGGGTTCGGGGCATGACGGGCGATGACTCATCCGCCCCATCAAGGAGGGTCAATGGAGCCTTCAAGGGAAATCCGTCGGCGAAAAACATCCCCCTCTACTTCGCAGCCAGCATCTCATTGATCCAGCGCCGGAGCAGATCCAGCTCAGCCGCGGTCACGGGTTCTTTCTCTTTCTTCGGCGGTATCTCCTTGTGATGAATCAGCTCGATGAGCAGGCTCTTGGTGGCATTGCCCGGCTTGAGCGCGGCACCCGTGTCGCCGCCGGTCATCAGTGCGTCCAGCGTGCGCATGTCCAGCTTGCCGCCACGGCGTTTGGCGCCGTGACAGCGGAGGCACTTCTGCTCAAAGATGGGCAGAATCTCCTTCTGAAAGTCCACTGCCTCCGCCGCGCTGGACACGGTCAGGCCAGTGAGTCCGATCACGCAGTTAAGCCTGACCCACGACATTGACGAAGCAGTGTACGTGCGGCAGCACGCGGTAGTTCCACACGAATCCAGGACCCTCGATGCGCCAGGCATCCCAGCGGTCGTCGCCCTTCTCCGCGTTGTCTTTGTAGAAGGCCAGACGCAACTTCTCGATGCCGCCGTTCGCCTGGATCAGTTGCATCACCTCGTCGCCGTCCTCCTTGCGGAAGGGATCGAGCAGCTTGCGCATCACACCGGTCACACGCGACTTCTGCGCCTCATTCAGGTCCGCATATTGGATGCCCGCCTCGGGTTTCTCCGTCAGCTTCGCCTTCAGCGCGCCCACACCGTCGCCGGGAGAGCCCACGATCGTGGCCTGCTTGCGCTGCGCGGCATCCAGCACTTCAAACACGGTCATCACCTTTTGGGTCTGATCGTTGTACACATTCACGTCACTGTGACCGTTGGCCGAGTGGCCGTAATACATCGGACCACCGAAGGCGGTGTTCGGCTGGGAATTGCCATCGCAGCGCAAGGTCAGGTGATGCCCGGCGAACACCCATGAAAACGGATCCTTGCCGGACGGATCACCGAAAATGGCAACGCCATTGCCCTCGAAGGATTCCGAACTGTCCCACTTCCCCTTGCGACTGATGCGCTCGTAAGCCTCCTCACCGGAGAGGATGGCCATGAAGGTCTGCTTCACCAGATCCTGCTGCGGCTTGGTGAACTGCTCCGCGATTTTCTTGCCCAGCGGTGCCGCGTTGTGCGTCTTCAGCCGCGTCGGCATGCCCCCCTTGTCCGCACCATGATTCCAGGGCAGCACTAGGGCCGCTTTTTGCTCAGCGGTCAGGGAGGCAAACAATTCCCGCACCAGCATCTCAGCCGGTTTGGCCGCCCGAGCCGGTGCTGCCACCTCGGCAGCAGCCTGGCCAGCCACCAGCCCGATCGCCCCTCCGGTGAAAACCCGGATGAAGTCCCGGCGGCTGGAGTCAGCGCATTCCGGGCAAGAATCGGACGAGGAGGGCAAGGTGGGTTGAGAGGTGTTCATGGCGGTGCACGCATAACGCGCGGGGCCGTGGTTTCTTGCTGATCTCAAGTCGGGAGGCCGTGTCTGGCTGATGTGCTGCTGAGGTGATTGGCAGGGTTCCAGTCACGGATCGGCGGAGCGGCGGGTCTTCTCGCCCCCGCTGGCGGCGGTGAGGCTCATGGTGGCGGTGAGGTCGATGAGGTCGCCTGGAAAAGAACGGGGGTTTCAAATGGCAGAACTCTAGAAACTTGGAACCTGAAACTTGAAACCACTTCGGCTCGGACAAGACTTTCCTGATCAACGGAGACGGACCGCGAATCTTCATGGTGTCATGGCTCCCCAGGTCTCTAAAAATGGCATGTTGCCATCTGACGACTGCCCCCTTCCACAGGATTGACATGATTCACGGGATGAACAGGATTTTTCAGACCTGTTAATCCTGCCAATCTTGTGAATCCTGTGGCAAAAAGTCACTTATCATTTTGATGCGTAATCCCTGAGCATGACAAATCTGAATCGAAATGCCATTCGCACCGGTTGGAGTCCGGGCTATGCACTCGCATGAAACCTCTCCTGCTGCTCAGCCTCATCGTTTTTCTTTCCGCCTGCACTCAGGAAAGCCAGAATCAGATTGGCCGCTCCATTCAAAACTGGACCGGCGTCAATGGCATCCTCGAAATCTACGCCGGTGAAAAGTTGGTGAAGCGCTTCATCCATGTGGACAAGCTGACCACCGCCACAGCGACCGATGGCGGCTCTCCCAGGCCCTATCGTTATGGCTATGGCATCCTCGACGAGAATCTCGATGGAGAAAAATCAGCCGCTGAAAAACGCGTCTACTTCGAGTTCAGCGACTATTCTACCAGCTACATCTTCTACGAAAGCCCCCGGCGCTGAATCCATCCTTGGTTAGCCGAGCCCGCATGATCAAGGGCTCTGGCTTGGCCTAAGTTCCAACCCCTGCCCCCCTTTCCTGCTCCATGTCAGAACTACAGAAACTTGGAACCTGAAACTTGGAACATGAAACTTGGAACCTCTCCCGCGCAGACATGCCTTTCCTGATCAGCCGAGACGGCCGGCACATCTTCATCGTGTCGTGGCTCCCCAAGTCTCTAGAAACTTGGAACCTGAAACTTGAAACCTCCCCCGCAGATGAAACCTCCCGCGCAGACAAGCCTTTCCTGATCAGCCGAGACGGCCGGCGAATCTTCATGGTGCCGTGGCTTCCAGGTCGAATAGGACTGGAGCCGGTCTGCGGGTAAGACCCCACCCCCTTTCATTTGCTATTGGGGGGATGAGACCGTCAGGTAAGGTCTTATGTCAGACAAAATCAAAAGGCAGTTCGGAGTTTGGATGGATACTCACCACTCGACCATTGTTGGCCACCTCCCAGCCGCCACTGAATTCACCATCCTCGCTCACGCCAAGAATCCAGGCCCAGGGGCCAATTCAAGTGAGAGCGCCGCGAACAACCTCGAAATCACCTTGGTTCACAAGTTCTTCAAAGAGATCGGCCGCCATCTGGAGAACGCAGATGAGGTTCACGTCACCGGCACCGGAACGATTCAGGAGCAGTTCGTGCATTATCTTGCCGAAACCCCCCAGTTCAAAAAGACGGCCGTATCGGAAAGCACCTCCAACGCCATGAGCGATGACGATCTGATTGCCTTCATCAGCCGCCATTTCAACTAGGCCATGTTTGAAAACCATCAACAGCCGTATCTGAGCCCGTCGATGATGGAGGCGGATTGAATGAGGTAGAGGAAGTGAAAGGCAAGCCTGCCTCGCCTTGGACTTTCCTGATTGGCTTAGACGAACAGCGAATCTTCATCGTGTCGAGTCTCCCCAAGTCTCTAGAAACTTGGAACCTGAAACTTGAGACACCTCCCCCTTTCACTCAGAAGAGAGTCCGAGGCCTTTCTGTCATGAATCGTCTCCTGACCCTTTCCTGCATGATCAAGGGTATAAAACGCGGATCAAAAGTGCAGCGGATCGCGGATCAAAAGTGAGTCACCTCTGAGCGATTGAACAGGTGTTGGC
>CAJCCF010000454.1 GCA_903960845.1 uncultured Verrucomicrobiota bacterium
ATGACAATCACGATGGTAATGATGAGGCGCTTCATTCGAAACGATGACTTTAAATGGCTAATGTGACAGTTACCAGTCCGTCACCGCGCCATCGGGGCTGAACTCGCGCAGCACGATCTCCTGCTGGAAGGGGTGCTTCTTCACTTCGGCTTCGTTGATGGTGATGCCGAGGCCGGGCTTGGTGTTGGGCCGCACGATGCGTCCTTGTTTTTCAATGGTGAAGCCTTCTTCCACCACATCCTGGCGCCATGGCACATCGTTGTGCACGGTCTCGCAGATGATGTAACTCGGCTGCGAGAAGCCAAACTCAAGCGATGCAGCGGTGCTCACAGGGCCTTGCGGATTGTGCGGCGCCAGAGAGATGCGATGCGCCTCGGCCAGGGCGGCGATGCGTTTCGCGGCGCTGAGTCCGCCGCAGTGCGTGATGTCGAGTTGGCAGATTTCGACGGCGCGTTTTTCAAACATGTCTTTGAAGGCTTCCAGGTTCGTCACACGCTCGCCACTGGCCACGGGCGTGGTGAGCGCGGCATTGATCCGGGCAAGACCGTCGATGCATTCCGGCCAACAGGGCTCCTCGAAGAAATAGAGGCCATAGTCATCGAGAGCTTTGCCGAACTTCAATCCCATGGCGGGCGAGGGCCGCGCGTGGCAATCGACCATGATGTCAATGTCCGGCCCCACGGCATCACGCATCGCGGCGACAGCGGCTTCAGCGGCGCGCACGGGCTTCATGCCCTCGATGGGCATCGTGCTTGGCACGGCCATGCTTTTAAACGCCGTGTAGCCATCGGCCACGGCCTGCTGCGCGAGTTCGGCGAAGCGTTTGGCGTTGTCGGCGGGCGTCTGATAAAAGTCCTCCATCTTCCCGCCGCCGAGATGGCAGTAGGTGCGCACATAATCGCGCACCGGGCCGCCAAAGATCTTTGAAAGCGGCATGTTCGCCACCTTGCCCACGATGTCCCACAGCGCGAGGTCGATGCCCGCAATCGCTGTGGCCCGCACGATGCCGTGCCCGTGCCAGAAGTGCTGGCGGTACATCATCTGCCACAGATACTCCACCCGCGTCGGGTCTTCGCCAACGAGCAGATGCACCATGTCCTCGATCGCGCCGACGATGCTGCGCGTGTGCCATTCCAGCGTCGCCTCCCCCCAGCCGATGAGGCCTGGCTGATCGGTGACAACTTTGACAAACACCCAGTTACGCATCCGGGCGTGGCAGACGAGAGTTTCGATGGCGGTGATTTTCATGGCTGTAGCATAGCCTTTCCAGGCTGTGTGTTGGAAGTTCGTTGGTGTGTTGAATTGAAGAAACACAGGCTGGAAAGCCTATGCTATAGGCAAAACCACGGCAACGCGGTGATCTGCGGAAGGCACTGCATAGGATACGCGCAGCGGCAGATGATATATCCGTATCCACAGCTTCGCTTAGATTACCGCGCCTGCTTCTTCCTTCCTGCCATCATCAATTGCACGGATGATCATGTCGGCGGCAACGGCGTTGTTGGTCTTCTAATCGGCCAAGGCGAAGCTGTCGCTGGCAATTGGAGGTGACGCCGTTGGTCGTCTCTCGCTCTTGGGGTGCAGCCGACGTCAGCCAACTTTTTGACCTCGACAAAAAACGCCATTCGATCAACTTCCGCCGATGATGAAGATGTCATATCGGTTTTGTTTCGTGCTCAGTCTCGTAGCGGGCACGATGGTAATCATTTTCGGCTGGTGGATGATGCGTCAGGAAGAACCTGCGCGATTTGATTTTGCGAGCGATGCGTCTGGTATGGCGGCGCAACCTTCGTTGAGTGAGCAGGCTGCGCGGATGGCTGCGCATTCACCGCAGCCATTCCTTTTGTCTGCAGCGAACGTGCTCGCCAATGACTGGGATTCAAGGCCGGAGCCGGAACTCGCAGCCTTTCATGACTGGACGCTGGACTGGCAGCAGCGAGGGGCTTCGCCGCAGCGCTTGGCCGAGGGGGAGCGACTAGCCCGCCTGCGGATGGACTGCTTGCAAAGGATGGCGCGGGAGAGCCCGCTGAATGTCTTGCGCGCGACAGTGCCGTTCCGTGTGCGCTACATGCTCCCAGCGGAGGTGCTCGCACTGATGGAGGAGCGCATCGACGGCGTCGGTTCGCTATCCGTGACCGTGGCAAGACCGGCAGCGGGTGAAGCGCTTGAGAATCCGGGGCCTTTCCATCGCGCGCGCTTCCAGGGACGCAGTTTTGATCTCATCACCACGGGACCGATACGCATGGGCACTCAGCCCCGGGCAGCACTGCACGGTGTCGCGCTGGGCAAGGTGCTTGTGCTCGCCGATTCCCCAGTGCGCATGGTCGAAGCGGGCGAACGCATCACTAAGCCTGTTGAGGAAGTTTGCCCCGCGTCCGGCAAGACCACGCGCCTAGACCTCGCAGCGCTGCAAGAGCAAGCCCCCGCTGATCTTATCGACGTCGGGGACAAGATCATCAAAGTCTGTGAGCCAGAGCATGTAACGCTAGTCGCTGCCAAAACACTAGCTAAGGAAAGTGAATCCCAGCCTTGGGTGATGGGCAAAGGTCTGGAAGGCACTCCGGAATTTCTTGGCACCCAGCAGCCTGACCCTTCCTGGACGCTTGGCGCAAAGAAACTGCTCATCATCCGCGTGGACTTCAGTGACAAGCCCGGCGCATCCATCAGCGAAGCGACGGCGGTAAGTCTCATCAATGGAGCTGGTGGAGTGAATGAGTTCTTCCAGACCAATTCCTTTGGCAAGACCTCCATCCTGCTCGCGCCGCTCGTGGCCAACGACTCCGCCGATGTCACGAGTGTGTTTCGCATGTCCCGCACCGCTAGCAGCTACGCCACCAGCGGCGACTACGATAGCCTGCATTACGATGCCAAGACTGCTGCCACTGCGGCTGGATTCAACTTGGATGCCTATGACCGCATCGGCGTGTTTTTCGCGAACCTGCGCAGCATCCCAGGTAGTCGGATGACCTACGCCGGCCTCGGCCAGCAGCCGGGCAAGGACTTCTGGATCAATGGTGCCAATTATGCCTTTCTGATCTCCCACGAGCTTGGACACACCTGCGGTCTGCCGCACGCCAGTCGCGTGCGCAGCAGCACCACGGACCCGACGGGCACCGGCACCTTCGAGGAGTATGGGGATGTGCTCGATCTCATGGGAGATGGGACTACCAGCGCCGCCCACTTCAACATGTGGAGCAAGGCGTTTCTGCACTGGATCGAGCCCCAGGCTGCACTGCTCGTCACCGTGCCTGGCACCTATCGCGTGTATCGCTTTGATCATAAAGATGCGATCGCAAATGACGCCGCGCATCCGCTGGCGCTACGGTTGCCTCGTCACGGTGGTCACGAGTGGTGGATCGGACACCGTCGGGCGCTGACTGGCAACTCGTCCGCAATGAATGGCATGTACGCTCTCTGGGCTAATGCCGATGGCGACAACACCCAACTCATCGACTTCAACGGACCCAACGACACCAATGCTGCCAATGCGCCACTTCAGATCAACGCCACGTTCAATGACCTCGAGACAGGTCACAGTTTTAAGCCCGTCGCGCGCGGTGGAATCGGCTCGAACGAATACCTTGATGTGCAGGTGAGTTTCAATCCTAGGCTGTATGTGAAAGACATGGTGAAGTATGCAGATGAAGCTGCCGGAGGTCATCGAGTCATCGTCGAGCGCCTGCAATCGGGTGCCGGTGCTTCGACGGTCAATTACACCACTGTGGCTGACACCGCTGTAGCAGGCACGGATTTCACGACAGTGTCAGGCACCCTGAACTGGGCCGACGGTGAGATGGGTCCGAAATCGTTTTTGATTCCAATCATCGCTGACTCGCTACCGGACTCTTACGACTCCTTTTCTATCAATTTCACCGGACTCACCGGCTCTGCCATGATGAACATGGATCGTTCGATCGAGATGCGCATTATGGATCCGGGTTCGGAAGACCCCTCTATGTCGGTAACCAGGTTTCCCGTCGTCTCCGCCATAGCTGCGGATCGCCAGGGGCGTTTGTTGATCAGCAGTTTGAGTGCTCCAGAGCGAGTGCTAGCTAATGGCGAGGTGGACCCGAGTTTTCAGTTCGACTCCACACTTAGCTCTTGGGATGCTTATGCACTTGCCCTGGATTCGACAGGTCGCATTCTCGTCGGCGCTCAGCAAGGATTGAGGCGCTTGCTTGAAGATGGCTCGGTGGACATGAGTTTCAATGTGGGTGGTAGTGGTCCGAACTCTATCGTGCGCAGCATTGTCGTGATGCCCGACGGTAGACTCCTTATTGGTGGCAACTTCACAACTTACAATGGTATCGCACGCAATGGTGTAGCGAGACTGAATGCCAACGGAAGTTTGGATACTACGTTCGCCAACCCAGGACTCACTGGCACTCCAGTCATCAACTCGGTAGCTGTCGATGCCAACTCGCGGGTGATCGTGGGCGGCAAGTTTCGTGCGAGCGCAGGCAGTCCGTCCGGTTGGTCTGTCGCGAGGCTTAGCAGCGGAGGCGTGATCGATAGCAGCTTCAATGTCGGCCACGGTGCCCACGTGTCCACGTCGACGAGCACCAGCAGCGACGTCTTTGCGGTAGCGGCTTTGCCATCGGGCGATGTTGCTGTGGGTGGCGGCTTCACTGCTTTCAATGGTGATAGCACCTATGCTCGTTTCGTGGTCCTGAATGGAGTCAACGGGAGCATCAACACCAACTATCCTTCAAACCTAGTTATCTACCCCGTTTCAGAGTTTGCAGTCCAATCGGATGGCAAGCTGGTGGTCAGCAGTTTCAATGGTGCTCTCTGGCGCTTCCTTACCACCGGCAGTCGCGATACCATTTTTGGTCAGAGCGGCCATCCTCGCATCAGTGGCATCAATGCCATGACGATCGGGCCTGACAATCAACGCATTTACGTTGCTGGTCAGCGTTTTGCGGACCTCTATCGCACGCCTTACTCATCAGTGATCCCGGCCTTCAGTGGCCTGCCGCCTCTGGCACCCACCATCGTCGAACAGCCCGCAGGCGCGACGGCGACGGAGGGCCAAAGTCACACCCTGCGGGTGCGCATCACTGGCGGACATCCTTTTGTGCAATGGTATCGTGATGGTGCCGCTTTACTGAATGCCAACAGTCTCACTCTCACCCTGAATCCTCTCTCACTCGCCGACTCGGGTGATTACCATGTTCGTGTCATGACCGCTGGTGGGGAGGTGACCAGCGCCAGCGTGCGGCTTGATGTGGCTGTGCTGCCTACGATCAATGCACAGCCGCTGCCCAAGACTGTGGCGGCAGGTGCGAACGTGAGCTTCCAGGTCAGCGCCACTGGTGGAGCTCTCTTGTATCAGTGGCAGAAGAATGGAAGCAACCTCGACGGTGAAAACTCGCCTACGCTAAATCTCAGCGGAGTCACCCCAGTCCACGCTGGCACCTACCGCTGTCAGATCACCAACATCGCAGGTAAACGCACGAGCGATGAAGTAGCTCTCGTCGTCATTATTCCTCCCGCATTCACAAAGCAGCCGAGCGCGCAGAGCATCGTGCTTGGAGCCTCTGCCAGCTTCAGTATCACAGCCACGGGCGGCGGACTCAGTTACCAATGGTTTAAAGAAAATGTACCCATCGCTGGAGCTGCCTCCGCAAGTTTCAACATGCCTGCTGTGACCACTTCTGATGCCGCCGCTTACCGTTGCGTGGTGACAAACATTGCCGGCAGCTTCAGCAGCAACAACGCGCTGCTCACCCTCATCAGTCCGCCTGTCATCGTTCAACAGCCGCAACCGCTGCTCAGTGGCATTGGTCAAAGTGGCAGTTTCACTATCATC
Organism: uncultured Verrucomicrobiota bacterium; assembly: GCA_903960845.1. Taxonomy (GTDB): domain Bacteria; phylum Verrucomicrobiota; class Verrucomicrobiia; order Verrucomicrobiales; family Verrucomicrobiaceae; genus Prosthecobacter. The sequence goes on from CAJCCF010000454.1 coordinate 5,813, forward strand.
GCTGCTGGTGGAGGACTGAGTTATCAATGGCAGAAGGACAACGTGGATATCACTGGCCAGACTGCTGCTGCTTTGAATATCGCTGGCATTTTGTCTGGCAGTGCTGGCAACTATCGCTGCATCGTCACCAATGCCGCAGGCAGCATCACGAGTGTAAATGCGCCACTCACACTGCTCACAGCACCGATGATTATACAGCCGCCTGCCGACTTGAGCCTTGCCGCCGGTCAATCCGCGCAGTTCAGCGTCGCCGCCTCCGGTCCTGCCTTGAGCTATCAGTGGCGGTTCAATGGCAGCGACATCAACGGAGCCACTGCCCCGATCTATTTTATCGCCTCCATCAGCGAGAGCGATGCTGGCAGCTACTCCTGCCGGGTATCCAACGGTGCTGGCGGTATCACCAGCGCCGCAGCCACGCTTGGTGTCGGCACTGCCCCGACCATTACCGCTCAGCCCGTGAGTCAATCCACCAATGTGGGAACCAGTGTCAACTTTAGCATCCTTGCTAAGGGAGCCGCGTCCTTTGAATGGCAGCGTGACGGTGCTACCATCGCCGGAGCCATCGCCAGTACACTCACGATTACGAGTGCTGAAACCGCGCACGTTGGCAGCTATCGTTGCGTCGCGATCAATGCCTACGGACGCACCACCAGCGCACCCGCTACGCTGCTGGTCAATGGCAGCCTGCAAATCCTCGCCCAACCAAAGAACATCTCTGCCGAACTCGGCGCGAACGTTTCCATGCGAGTGCTTGCCACAGGCAGTGGTGCATTGACTTATGCCTGGCGCAAGACCGGCAGCACTGTGGTCGCTTCGACTTCACCCTTACTGAACTTTGCTGCACTGACTTCTGCACAGGCCGGTGGTTATGCCTGCACCATCAGCAACGGCACTGACACCCTCGTCAGCAACACTGCCACGATCTCAGCCGCCACAGGCTACGGCACAATGCTTGAAGACACGGCACGCAAGTGGTCCACACAGGGCGATTCTCTCTGGCTCAAGGCCACCGGCAGCTCCGCTAAGGATGGTTTGGACTGCATGAGCATCACTGCGCTGCCAGTCTCGCAGCGCACGCTCCTGCGCGCCAGCATCACTGGCCCGTTTTGCTTCAAATGGTGGCAGCGATGTGCGTTCACCTCGGGCGATGCGCTGCAGTTGATACTTGATGGCAGCACCACGCAAAGCACCACCATTTCCCATGACTGGGAGGAGCACAGCCTGCTGGTGCCTGCGGGTTTGCATGTCTTCGAACTCGCGTTCGTACGCGGCACGTCCACCGCGACGGCCAGCGAAGGCGTTTGGATCGACGGTGTCAGCACCGCCAGCAGTTTCACCATCGACAGCTCGCCTGTCGCCAAGCTGATGCGTGCAGGCGAGCATGCCATCTTCAAAGTCACCACCAGCGGAATGCCCACCACCTATCAATGGAAGCGCAACGGCACGAACCTGACCGGCAAGACTCAGGCGCTGCTCGCACTGCCCAATCTCACCACAGCGGACGCGGGCGACTACACCTGCCTCATTGGTGGCACCATCACGACGCCGGCCGCGAAGCTTATCGTCGTCACATCGGGTTCCGTGCAACGTGTGAAGGACAACGGCACTGCTGTGCTGAAAGTAACTCCAAGCCAAACTACGGGGCTCACTTACATTTGGAAGATGCCCAGTGGCGCGCCTATCACCGATAGCCGCTTTGCGGGCGTGACGACGGCCGCGCTCACCGTAAAGAATGCATCCTTCGCTGTTGAAGGTCTCTACACCTGCCACATCACCGCTTTTGGGGGCATGCTAACGCTCGCAGCCACACCCGTGGAACTCGATATCGTCACCACGCCCGTCTTCGACACGTCCGCTCCGCTGGCACCTCCAATCGGCTTGGTCAGTCGGCCGTATGCCTGGCAGCCCATCGTCACACAGTTCCCCAGTGCATGGTCCATCAGTAACCTGCCGTCCGGTCTCAGCTACAGCGCAACGACGGGCCTCATCAGCGGCACGCCGAATGTATCGGCGGACATCACCCTCATTGTGCGTGCGACCAATGCAGCTGGCACCGCCTCTGCGACCTTTCCGCTCACCATCCTCGCCTTGCCCGATGGCAGCAAAGGCAACTTCAGCGGGCTGATAGGTCGCCACGCTTCGCTCGGCGAGGGACTCGGCGGCAGCCTTAGTTTCAGCATCACGGTCACTGGCAGCTTCACTGGCAGCTTGAAGCTCGGCAAAGCCACGCACCCGCTCACGGGACGACTGCTGGGACAGTTCGGATCCGATCCAGTGGTCACCATCCCTGTTCCACGCACCACAGGTGGTTCGCTCACTCTCAGCCTCACCTTCCGTGCCGCGCTCGACAGCTTTACCGGCACACTGTCGGATGAATCGAGCCACAGCATTTCCGTTCAAGGCGCGCGTCACGTATGGACCAAAGTGCGCACTTCCGCGCACTTCGCAGCGCTCTACAATGCCACGCATGAAGTGCCAGCCCCTCAGTTCAACGTCAGCACCGTGCCGCAAGGCATCGGCTACACGCAGATCAATGTCGGCAACGACGGCAACACCATCTGGACCGGTAAGCTCGGTGACGGTACGGCGATCACCGGCAGCGGCACGTTATGGCCAGATGGCCGACTGCCAGTTCATTTGTTGCTCTATGCGGACAAAGGATCGTTCACTGGCGTGCATCAAATCGCCCTGGACGAAAGTGTCACTGGCAGTCTCTCCTGGAGTAAGTCCGGCCTCAGCAGCGCGGCTGATCGCATCTACGCCACAGGTTTCCCTGAGATCACGCTTGTCACCACCGGCCACAAATGGATCACTGCCGGGCCAGTGTTTGGAGCCACCACGCTAAGCACTAGCTTTGAGTCCGGCGGCATTGAGGTCGTGACGCAATACAGTTTGCTGGATCAAACTGGAGCGTTGAGCACGAAGAACGTGCTCAGCTTTCCTGGCGTGAGCATGAACCCCACCCGCATCACCATCACGCTCACGCCGTTGAGTGGGCTCTTCGTTGGAAGCGCCACACTCACTGATCCGCACCCTGTGACCAACTTGCCGACAACACGAGTACTCGGTTTCAGCGGAGTGCTCGACAGCACTGCCCGCACAGGCTGGGGCGTATTCACTCTCCCAAGTCGACCGATTCTGCCGGTGGAAACCACGACGGGCCGCGTGCGCTTGATTGCACCATGAGTTGTTATTACGAACCGCAAAACTCATTGCCGTAATGAGCAGATGGGGGGTAGATGCCAGGCATGAATGACACTCACTCCTAATCCAACTCTTGCACAACTCCACGCCCGGCGCCGGGTTGATCGGTGACAACTTTGACAAACACCCAGTTACGCATCCGGGCATGGCAGACGAGGGTTTCGATGGCGGTGATTTTCATTTTCGTAGCATAGCCTTTCCAGGCTGTGTGTTGGAAGTTCGTTGGTGTGTTGATTTGAAGAAACACAGGCTGGAAAACCTATGCTACAGGCAAAACCACGGCAGCGCGGTGATCTGCGGGTGGAGCTGCATAGGATACGCACAGCGACAGATGATGTATCCATGCGGAGCCCTGGAGCCTTGTTCTTTGAGAAAAATCAGCAGGTGTCGTGCATCGGAGAGAGTCGGGCGTTCCGTCCACTTCACCTCGATGGGAGTCACCACACCACCTTTTTCGATGATGTAGTCCACCTCGGCACCGTCTTTGGTGCGCAGGTAGCTCAGCTGACCGTCCTGCTGGTATTGCAGACGCTTCCAAAGCTCGATGCCCACCCATTGCTCAAAGACAGAGCCTGCATCCGCCAGCGCGGTGTCGCGCGAGGGATTGAGGCCGGCGGCGGCATGACGTACCCCCAGATCGAAAAAGTAAAAGCGCGGCGTCGAGAGCAGGCCCTTGCGCGTGCTGCCGGAAAAAGGCGGAACGCGAAAACCCACGAACATGTCCTCCAGCAACTCGTAGTGGCTCTTCACCGTGGGATGGGACACTCCCGCCTGCTGGGCGATGTTGGAGTAGTTCACCACCCTTCCGCTTTCCAGCGCCGCGAGCTTCAGGAAACGTGAGAACGCGGCCCAGTTCTTCACCAGCGCCTCACGCCGCAACTCCTCTGCCAGATACACCAGGCAGTATGCTCGCAGCAGTTCGCTGCGGAGATTTTCCTCCACACTCACGATGCCCGGCAGATCACCCCACGCCAGACGGGTGATCAGGTCCACGGCAGGCCAGAGCGGGAGATTCAGCGGGCTTGAAATGGCTGCCCAAGGCAACGGCGACGCGGGGGTGAAATGAACCGCCTCCGACTCAAGGCATGGCCGTTCCGCTGTCGTCAGTGGATACAAGTGGCTCACCATGCAGCGCCCAGGCAGCAGATTGGTACCTAGCACGCGCAGCTTCCGTGCAGAACTGCCGCACAGCACAAAACGCCAGCGTGTCTTGTCGCCATCATAGAGATGCTGCACTGCGTCGAAAATGCCGGGCACGTTCTGTGCCTCATCAATCACGATCACAGGTGGCGTCGCGCCCATTGGCATCGCTTTGCAGATGCCGATGAGTTGCTCCGGTGCGCTCAAGAAACTGGAGCGTTGTCCAGGATCGGAAAAATCCAGTCGCAGGGCCGGATTTGGCAGCAGTTCCTTCAGCAGCGTGGATTTCCCTGTCTGGCGTGCACCAAACACAATCTGCACGAATGGCGTCGCCAGCTTTTGCTGCCATTCAGCCTCTGTCCATCGTTGAAACATGCCCAAAAGTGGACTTTGAACGAGAAATCTGCAAGATGAGTTTCAATTAAAGCGAGTAATTGAAAGTAAAACCTTCGTTTCATCGCTCAATTCATTCCAGCGTGGCCTCCCCCCCAGCCGATGAGACCGGGTTGATCGGTGACAACTTTGAGGCCCCCAATTTTGCATCCGGGCGTGGCAGACAAGCGTCTCGATGGCGGCGATTTTCATGGCTGTAGCATGTCCTTTCCAGGCTGTGAGGTTTGGGAATGGGTGGGTGTGTTGATTTGAAGAAACACAGGCTGGAAAGCCTATGCTACCCGGGCTGCGATGGATTCAATGAGTTGCTCCAAACTCCCCGCAGCGACGACGGCGATGGTCTCTTGATAGATGCCGGTGTCGTAAAGCTCACGAGGTGGCAGATAGGAGGCACCCCAGTCGGCGGCGATGGTGGCGACGATGATGATCTTGTCGGGGAAGCGGCGACGGAGTTCGGTTTGGAGAACGGAGTAGCTTTCGCCTTGGACGCCGAGCCAGAGGGCATCGCCGATGTGCCAGAGCACGATTTTAAGCGGGAAGGTATCGCCGTGTGGGAGTTGATGGAGGCGATGGAGCAGGCGGGTTTTGCGTTCGGCCATCGCGCGGCAGTCGGCGGCGCGGGTTTCATCGCCAGCGGCACGGGCGGCGGCTTCGTCGGCTTGGAATTGATCGAGTTCGGCCTGGGTTTGCTCGATGGTCGGCTGGCCGGGGCGATAGCTCATCGGCTCATGCCAGCGCTGGAGTTTCCACCCGGCTTTTTGAGTCAGGTCGATGCTTTCATGTTTCCACGAACCCAGCGTGGCACCTGAGACAACGGGGCCGGCATACACAAAGGTCGTCCCGGCGGCGGGCAGAGCCGTGAGTGCTGAAAGCGCGGCATAACCCAGCTCGCGACCGTTTCGATCCGCCACGGCGGTGTCACCAACGAAGCCTTCACGCGGGCCGAGTTCGCCGCTGGCACCTTGCAGAAACACGGACGGAGCACCGGTGTCGCGCTCGATGATCTCGCGCATCGCGCCGATGTAATCGGGACTGATGAGTGTGTTTTCCCAAGCGAGCGTGGTGGGATGGCAGGCATAGTTCACGATACTGCCGAGCACTTGACCGTCATCGCCGGTCACGCGGGCGACGATCACCGTGTCATCCACTGGAACACCTGGATTGTGACCGCAGATGAATTGATGCCCGTCCCAGAAATCGCGATGCGTGGCGAGGCTGCACCGGCCACGGCCATAGACGATGCATGCGGGCTTCAGCGATGTGAGGCACTGCCGCACAAGCCCGCCCGTTTTCTCCCCGAGTGATTTCAAATAAGGAGGAATCAAATCGCCCCCCGGCAGAGTTGCACGATCCAGCCCCATCAAGCCCGCGCCATGCGTGTGCGAGAAGACGACGAGGATTTCATCCTTCG
>CAJCCF010000455.1 GCA_903960845.1 uncultured Verrucomicrobiota bacterium
GCAGCGGAAGTTCATGCCTGGATAGTCTGCTGAGCCCGCAAGGTAGGGCGTGGTCATGGGGCGCTCAGCGTTGGCGAGATTCGAGGGGCTGAAGCCGCTGAGTAAGAGCACGGCGGCACCATCTTCATCCGTGGTCGGGTTTTTATCCCCTCGCAAGAAAGTGCCCGCCATGAGAAAATTCCCCGTCGTGAAGCCGGTGGTGAGTTGATGCGCGAAGGTGGCTGAGGCGGAACTGTAGCCCCACTTCAACAGTCCACCACTGCTCACGCTGCCCGGCAAAAAAATACCTCCATCGCCCGTCATAGCGAAGCCGCCAGCGCTGGCCGAGATCGTCGTGGTGCCCGTCAGCGGGGAACCGCCGCAGCTGCCTTCGATGACTTCCTGGCAATGCTGGTAGTAATTCACGGCAACGTTCAGTGGATACGTCGTGGTATTCAATGCGGTGGCCGTTGGATCAATCAAGTCATTGGCGATCTTCACGAAACTGGTGGCTGCGTTCCACTTCACGTTAGCGTCGTAAGGGAAGTGTGTGACCATGTCTCCGGGAGATAGGGTGAGCTGAGTGCTCATTTCGCCACCGCCACTTGTTCCCTTCTTGAACTCGGTGTTCGTGGCGACTGTGACGGAGTTGTAGAGAAAGTGATTCGAGCGCTTCACTGCAACGGCAGGGTCGGTGTAAACATAGCCCGCTAGGGCCGTGAGTAGGGGGTTAACAATGGAGTGCGCGGTGGCCGCACCGCCGATCTTGAAGCTGCCGGTAATGGTCTCCCATTGGAACAACGTGGCCTCAACATACACGGGCTTGGTTTCCTCACAGATGAAGAAGGTTCCTGCTGCTGGTGAGATGCTGATCGTGGAGGCAGCCGGGTCCAAAGACTGAGTGAGGTCCTGCGCACCATAATTCACCGTGGAGTCTAGCACCGGCACGTCACGGCTCGCAGTCCAGCCTACTCCAACGGGCAACCGTACGGTAATGTTAGCACGAGCGCCCGTGGAATTTAGCGTGACCGCCCCACGTGTGTATTCCACGCCATTGATCTCATCTGCCCCAGCGCTGCCTGTGGCGATGGTAGAACCGCTCAGCACAACCGCATCGCCGAGTGCAGTGAGGCGCACATTGAAGGTGCCAGTGTAGGTCACCGCACCACTGCTGCCATTCAGGGTTCCCGCGCTGATGGCAATGCTGCGATAGGCGGTTGAGCCAAGAACGTCCGCAGGTGCTCCGCCATAGACTGCTGGGGCTAAGCTGAAGGAAGTCGCCGTGGTATTGATGGCAGTAGCGCCGAACTTGACCGTGCCGTTGAAGTGCAGCAACTGAGAACTGGCAGAGGCGCTAGTGTTGCCTGTGATGATCGTGGCTGGCGGCGTATCAATGTGAGTCATTGTCACCTCAACGCTGTAGTTGTCCGGCGGTAGGATGGACGTTGGGGTGACCTGTAGGATTTGCGCAGCAGGCGTCCAGAAATCTGGCGTTTTTGGGGAGCCCGCACTGAACTCATACATGAGAACATTCGCCGTCGCATTGCTCGTCGTGCTTGGCATCACCGCGCCATCGCTGGTGCGTTTGATCACGGCTGAGAAGGTCACCCCCACATCCTCCAGCAAAGCCGTCGCTGCCGAAGTCCAGTGGTCGTAGCGATACATCGTGTAGCCAACCGAGACTGGTATGCTTTGCCGACTGGCGTCGGTTTGCAACAACCACGAGCGAGTGAGACTGACGCTATTGATCAATCCGACGGTATTCAACGCCGTCGTCGCCTCGTCCGTTCCTGGGAGATGAATGAAGGTATGCCCACCAGCCTCGGTGGAATTGAGAACGTCCGTGCCATTCTGATTCAAGATGATCTTCACCCGATACAGCGTCCCAACGACCAAAGTCGAAGAAGGCGTGAGTGTCCCAGACACGGTCTTGACTCCAGAAACATTGACACCCAGAACCGTGCTCCCTGTTGCCACCTCCGTATTGGCAGGATCAAGCAAGCGCCACTTCACCATGAAGCTATCCGAAGCAGGCGGCGAGCCGAAGTCGACCACCGAGATGGTATCGATCCTATGGCGGTTCGTGGTTACAACACCATCGCCCGAATCGGCACTGATCACATAACCGGGAGAGACGTAGCCGCTGACTCCTACTGAAGTGATCGTAACTGCCGAAGCCACAGAGGCAATGACAAAACTAGACAGGGCGGTGAACGAGA
>CAJCCF010000456.1 GCA_903960845.1 uncultured Verrucomicrobiota bacterium
GCGTAGCGATGTTTTCGAGCCTGACTTCCTGCCAGTTTGGTGGTGGACATGTTGAGGCTGTGAATCCCACGGTGGCTCAATTGGATGCGCTGGATGTTCAATGGGGTCTGACGCCGCGCAAATCCCGTGGTGGCCCGCGCCGCACTTTTCAATTTGTCGAGCCGTCCCCCGGATCGGCAGCTCCGGCCTCCAATGCGCCAGCGTCCGCCGCTCCTGCTGATGCGGCAGTGCCTGCCCGTGAGAGTGTCCGTGGCGCACCTCCGGTGAGCCTCAATCCTGAGCCACCAGCGAGTGCGCCCGTGGTTGCTCCCGCCTCTCTGCGTTGATTGCCTTCGTGATGCTTTCCCCGTTCGTTGCCAACCTTAGCCTCCCTCAGGTTTTGAAGATCCGCCCCATCCTCCTCTCTGCGTTCGTGACCGCGCTTGGTTTCAATGCCAGTCAGGCGCAGCTGATTTCACCGACTTTGCCAGCACCGGATGTGCCGGCCGCCGCTGCAACTCCGGCGCCAGCACCAGCTACGGCTCCGGCAGCGCTGCCGCCGATCGAGCGACTGGCTACTGAGGCCCAGCAGGCGCTCTTTAAAGCTGCTGATCGTGTTGCTGGCCCGGCAGAGCCCGGCACAAGCATCCGGCCGGCGGGTCGCAAGCAATCGTTCAGTGCGCCGAAAGTTGAAGACCCCGCCACGTGGGCCAAGGATTCGCATCACAAGCTTGCTTTGATGCAGGTGAAGTTTGGCGGAACGGTTGAGGAGATCATGTTTGAATTGTATCCCCAGGATGCACCGCAGACGGTGTCCAACTTCCTCGACAATGTCGAAACGGGAGCCTACAACGGCCTCGCCTTCCATCGGGCGATCGAGGGATTCATCGTTCAGACGGGTGATCCATTGACTTCAGATGAAGCTGCCCGCGAGCGCTGGGGAACCGGAGGCGAGGGCAAAACGGTGCCTGCCGAGATCAAGCGCAATCACAGCAAGGGCGCTGTCGCCATGGGCCGCAAATCGGACAAAGTGAACCCTTCGAAGAGTTCCAACGGATACCAGTTTTATTTTTCGCTCGGCAACTACGGCCCGCTGGATGGCAAGTACACGGTCTTTGGCCAGGTGGTCTCAGGCATCGAGGTGCTGGAGCGCATCTCCAAGATGCCGGTGGACAGCAACGATTGTCCCATCGCCCGCATCGAACTGAAGACCATTAAAATCATGGATCACCAGGGCCCGATGTATGTTTCCGCCAAGAGTGGCAATGGTGACGGGCGCAAGTTCACCAAGCCAGCTGCGGCAAGAGGTCCTTTTGAAAGGTTCCTCAGTCGGGTGTGGTGAGACGGCGCGCCTCGAATTCATGATTCATCCCACTGCGATCATTCATCCTTCGGCGCAGATCGATCCCAGTGTCGGGATCGGACCGTACGTCATCATTGACGGGCCCGCACAAATCGCTGCCGGATGCCGGATTGAGGCTCATGCACAGATTGTCGGGCGGGTTGAAATCGGTGAGCAGTGCGTGATCGGGCGCGCCGCAGTGATTGGCGCCGATCCACAGGATTTAAGTTTCAGGACCGAGACCGAGAGCAGTGTCATCATGGGGCCGCGCAATGTGATCCGCGAGCACGTCACCATTCATCGCGGCAGCGCGCCCGGCGGCGCCACGAGGCTGGGGGAAGGGAACTTCCTCATGGTCGGTGTTCATCTCGCGCATGATGTGCAGCTCGGGAACAAAAACATCCTGGCCAACCATTGCATCCTGGCTGGTCACATCCATCTCGGGAACAATTCCTTCATCGGTGGAGCTGCCGTGTTTCACCAGTTTATTCGCATTGGCGACTCTTGTGTGATTCAGGGCAATGGCAGTTTTGGCAAGGACATCCCGCACTTCAGCATGGCCATGCGCACCAATCGCATCACCGGACTGAATGTGGTTGGTCTGCGTCGTCAGGGTTTCACGGCTGAACAGCGCGCCTCCATCAAGGAGCTTTTCACTCTTCTGTTTTGTTCCGGAAAAAATCACACGCAGGCACTGGCCGCAGCCCATGAGCGTGAGTGGCCTGAGCCTGCCTCACGTCTGCTTGAGTTTGCCAGCGCGCCATCCAAGCGTGGCATCTGCCCCTGGCGTGGTGAAGCGGGTGGTGGTTAGAGCGCCCTGACGCTGCCGAACCGGGCCCTGTCAAACGGACATGGTCGGGTAGTCGGTGTAGCCCCTGGCGCCTCCGCTGTAGAAAGTTCCGGCATTGGGCTCGACCAGGGCATGCCCTGCTTGGATGCGCTCAACGAGGTCCGGATTGCTGATGTAGTGGTGGCCAAAGGCGACACCGGCGAGGATGCCGTCAGTGATCGCCTGTGAGGCTTCTTCCGGGGTGTATCCCATGTTGCCGATGAGGGATCCCCTGAATGAGGCGTGGGCGGCGGAAACGACATCAGCTTTTTGAATGCCGAAGAAATCGGCGCGCATAAGGTGCAGGAAGGCGATGCCGCGCTGGCTGAGCTGTTCGGAAACGTAGTTCGTTAGGCCGACGGGGTCGCTGTCGATCATGTCATTGAAGCTGTTGAGCGGGGAGATGCGAACGCCGACGCGGTCCGCCCCCCAGACGGAGATGGCGGCATCGGTGACTTCAAGCAGGAGGCGCGCGCGGTTTTCGACGGGGCCACCATAGGGACCGCTGCGCTTGTTGCTGCCATCGCGCAGGAATTCATCGATCAGATAGCCGTTGGCACCGTGAATTTCGACACCATCAAAGCCGGCCTGCCTGGCGTTTTCTGCGGCTTTGCGGAAACCTTCGACGATGCCTGGCAGTTCGTCATCGCGCAGCATGCGCGGTGTTTCATAGGGTTTCTTGCCCTGGGGTGTGTGAGTTTCGTCGTTGGTGATCGGCAGAGGGCTTGGGGCGACGGGTTGCGCGCCGTTGTTCAGCAGAGAGTGGCAGGCGCGGCCGCCGTGCCAGATTTGCAGGACGATCTGTCCGCCTTTGGCATGGACGGCATCGGTGACCTTTTTCCATGCAGCGACCTGGGCCTCAGAATAGATGCCGGGTTCGCGGCCGCCGAATGCTGAGTTGCCCTCGATCGCCATGGTGGCTTCAGCGATGATGAGTCCGGCGCTGGCACGCTGGGCGTAGTATTCCGCCATCAGATCTGTGGGCACATGACTGGCATCGGCCCGGCAGCGAGTGAGCGGGGCCATGATGATGCGGTTGTTTAACTTCAATGAACCGAGGGTGACAGGGGTGTGCAGGATGGACGTGGGCATGGTGATTGATGATTGTTGGTTAGCCGTGGCGGTTGCGGGCTGGGTTGATCAGGCAAAGATTGCGCGTTTGATTTCCGCAGCACTCTCAAGCGCCTCTGAAAGCGTGTCTCCGAGCACGGTGATGTGTCCCATTTTGCGTTTGGCGCGGGCTTCGGCTTTGCCGTACAGGTGGAGTTTGGCGCGTGGATGGTTGAGCACGGGGGACCAGTCTGGATGTACCGTGGCGCCTGGCCAGACATCGCCAAGAAGATTGATCATGACTGCCGCTGAGTGCTGGGATGGATCACCCAGCGTTAGTCCGCAGATGGCGCGCAGTTGCTGCTGGAACTGGTTGAAGCGGCAGGCGTCGATGCTGTAGTGGCCGCTGTTATGCGGACGCGGGGCGATCTCATTGACGAGCACTTGATCATCCGCCGTGACAAACAGTTCCACGGCCATGGTGCCGACGTAGTCGAGTCCGACGGCAACGGCCTCCCATAACTCCAGTGCCTGATCGGCGATGGCGGGCGTGATCCGCGCCGGGGCGATGGTGAGATCGAGGATGTGATGGGCATGCTGGTTTTCCACCACGCCATGGACGGCCATGCGGCCATCGACACTGCGCGCACCGACGACGGAAATTTCACAGACAAAAGGCACCCACTGCTCCACGACGGCATGGTGCCCCTCAAAGGATTGCCAGGCGGTGGCGAGGTCGGTGTCGGCGTTCACTTTGCACTGGCCTTTGCCATCGTAGCCGAAGGCGGCGGTTTTGATCACACAAGGAAAGCCGAGTTCGAGAATCGCCTGTTGAAGTTCGGCGAGATTTTCCACGATGCGGAACGCGGCGCAGGCGATGCCCTGATCGCGCAGGAAAAGTTTTTCACGTTCGCGATGCTGCGTGGTGTGGATGGCCTTGCGGCTTGGACGAAGCGGTTTCAAGCCCTCGACAGCCTGCAAGCAGACGTCCGGGATGTTTTCAAACTCCGCAGTGACGACATCGACAGCCGAAAGGAATCGGGCCAGGGCCGCCTGATCATCGTATCTGGCATTGATCTCGAGATCGGCAAACTGACCGGCCGGGCAGCCCGGGCTTTCATCGGTAAAAATGGCCACGCGATAGCCGGCACGGCGTGCCTCCAGGGCGAGCATCCGGCCGAGTTGACCGCCACCGAGGATACCGATGGTTGCGGGGGGGAGGAAGGGTGGCGGGGGCATCAAACCAAGTGTTTCGTCTTGAATGTTTTGTCGGGCAAAGTGGTGCCGTTTTGGTGGTGAATCACGCAACCCTGAATCACTTCACTGTTTCAGACTCCAGTTCCTTTTGGGAGTCCAGCACCTTCTCGGTCTGGCGCTTGCGGAAGGATTGCAGTTTGGCAGCGAGATCGGGGTTTTCATTGGCCAGCATGGAGATGGCAAAGAGTCCTGCATTCAGGGCGCCGGCATTTCCGATGGCAAAGGTGGCGACCGGGATGCCGCCGGGCATCTGGACAATGGAGTAAAGGCTGTCCACTCCGCTGAGCGCCTTGCTCTGCACGGGGACACCGAGCACAGGAAGGGTGGTCATGCTTGCGGTCATGCCAGGGAGATGGGCGGCGCCGCCTGCACCGGCGATGATGCATTTGAGGCCACGGGACTGGGCGCTGGTGGCGTAGTCGTAAAGAAGCTGCGGGGTGCGGTGGGCGCTGACGACTTTCTTTTCAAAGGGCACGCCGAAGTCCTGCAGGACCTGGGCGGCGTTTTGGAGGGTGGGCCAGTCGGAGCTTGAGCCCATGATGATGCCGACGAGAGGGGAACTCATGTCCTGCAACTAACGCGGACACTTCCTGCGTGCAACCTGCGCTTACGGTTTGCATCAGTCCACGTGCCCGACATGATGCGCCGACATGACTTTCCGCGACAAACTCGAAAAACGCATTGCTGCCACCCGGTCCAATCTCTGTGTTGGACTCGACATCCGTGCCGAAAAGGCCGACGAAGCGACGAAACAGATGATCATTCGCGTGATCGAGGAAACACTGCCCTACGCGGCTGCCTTCAAACCAAATTCAGCCTATTTCGAGGCCCTCGGCTGGCAGGGGATGCGTCTTCTGGAGGAGGTGATGAAAGCGATTCCCGACGATGTGCCGATCGTCCTGGATGTGAAGCGTGGAGACATCGGCGAAACACAGGGCTACTACGCCAAGGCGGCTTTTGAGCAACTCGGGGTCGATGCCGTGACGCTGAATCCGTACATGGGACGCGATACCTTGGAACCCTTTTTGAAGTATGCCAACAAGGGGCTTTATCTGCTTGGAGTGACTTCCAACAAAGGCGCGGCAGACATTGAACTGCAAAAGACGGGAGACCGGTATGTCTATGAAATCGTCGCCGACATGACGCAGGCGAGCCCGCAGGTTGGATTGGTGATCGGGCTCACCAACGCCGCGCAGGAAGTGCTGTCACGCACGCCGGATGTTCCGCTGCTGATTCCGGGGCTCGGCGCACAGGGGGGTGATCTGGCGGCACTGAAAGACTGCGGTCGAAAGGCCCCGCTGCTGATCAATGTTTCCCGCGGCATTCTCTATCAGGAGGATGGCAAGACTTATGCAGAACGCGCGCAGCATTGGCATGAGAGCATCCGTTCCGCCCTGTATTAGCCGGATCATCGATGGCAGCTTCGATTTTCACCCCTTGCACGGATGGCTTTTGAGGTGATTCTCGCGCTTTATTAAACCCACCATGATTCTTGAAATCAGTGAGCATTTCACCACCCCCGTGCAGCGTGGTTTTTACCGCATGGCTGGGGCATGGCTGGAAAGCACACTCGGACTGCGTGGCTTTGATGAGGTTTATCAGGGCGGCCACCGCCACTATGAAAGCCTGCCGCCTGAGGATAGGACCTGTGGCGCTTTTTTTGATGGAGTGGTGAAAGCATTGGATGCCGGATGTGATTTGGATGAATCGCCGGGCTTCGAATTTCCCAAAACAGGGCCACTCATCATCATCGCCAATCATCCGTATGGCGTGCTCGATCCCTGCCTTCTTGCCAGCTACATCGGGCGGTATCGGAGGGATCTCAAAGTGATGACCAACTCCCTGCTGGGAGTCCTGCCGGAACTCCGGGATCACGGTATTCTTGTGAACCCCTTCGGCGGAGATGATGCAGCCAAGAGTAACATCAGCGGCATGAAAGCCGCCCTCCGGCACCTCAAAGCGGGCGGTTCCATGCTCATCTTTCCCTCAGGCGAAGTCTCGGCTTACAAGCCGGGGAAGGGGATCGAGGAGGCCGTTTGGACAAATCATGTCGGCTCACTGGTGCGTCGCACCCAGGCAACCGTACTGCCGGTGTATTTCCCCGGAAGAAACAGTACACTTTTTCATATTGCCGGGCTGATTCATCCGCGTCTGCGCACCGGACTTATTTTGCGTGAATTTTGCCAGCAACGCGGTGCCACGGTCGAGATGCGGGTCGGTATGCCGATTCCGTTTGGCAAGCTGAGGAAATTTGAAGATGACGAGGCTCTCACAAAATTTCTGCGTATCCACACCCTCGTGCTCGCGGAGCGTCGCAAGACCGAACCGGAAGGGGAAGGCCCGGATGGGGTTGAGGAATCTCTGGCTGTTCACCGGGCTGCCAGTCAGCAAGTGCGCATTGCTCTTGAGATTGAGGCTCTGCGTCTGCGTGGTGCGTGTCTTCTCAGTCAGGGCGGTCTGTCAGTTTACACCGCGCACTCCCATGAAATCCCAGACACGCTTCAGGAGATTGGCCGCCTGCGTGAAATCACTTTTCGTCAGGTCGGGGAGGGCACCGGCCAGGAGATTGATCTCGATAAATTCGACCGCTACTACGAGCACCTGTTTCTATGGGATGAATCGAAGCAGCGCATCGCCGGTGCGTACCGCCTTGGTCGTGCGGACATCATCCTCCGTGAGTATGGTCCGAAGGGGCTCTACACAAACACCCTTTTCATGTTTGAAAAACCCTTCCTCGCAAATCTTGAAAGCGCGGTCGAAATGGGTCGAAGTTTCATCACCAAGGAATATCAAAAAAGCCTCTCCTCGCTGCCATTGCTCTGGAAAGGCATCGCTCAGTGGATGGTGCGTAATCCGAGCTACAAAAAGCTTTTTGGTCCCGTCAGCATCAGCAAAGACTACGACAAACTCAGTCGCAAAATGATGGTTGAGTTTCTCCAGGGTAACTGCCTGCACGAGGATCTGGCCAGTTTCGTGAAGCCACGCAACCCTTTCCGTTACTTGCGCGGGAGGAAGCTCATGCGCGAGTTCATCAGCGCCGACCTTCAGGATGTGGACGACTGCTCCGCGCTCATTTCCAGCGTCGAGACCGACGGCAAGGGCATTCCCATTCTACTCAAGCATTACCTGCGACTCAACGGTACCATTCTCAGTTTCAACGTGGACAAGCAGTTCTCTTCGGTCATCGATGGGCTTATCCTCGTGGATCTCACCGAAACCGATCCCAAGCTGCTCGCCAAGTACATGGGCGAAGAAAAGTGTCGTGACTGGCTGTCCCGGCACAAAATTGGAGCAGGTGCCAGCTTCGGCTGAGTCTCAGCTCAATTCTTTACTTCGTTCGTAAGTGTGTCCTGTTCCTCTCATGTGTCACGCCTTTCCCATGTTCAAGGTTATCGGTTGCCTTGCCGTGCTCCTGCTGAGTTCATGCAACTCGACCAATCGCATGCTCAAAGCGAGGCCATTGAAGCTGTCAGCGTTTTTTGAGCAACCGGCGCAGGTGATCGATTCGCGGAAGAAGCTGCCCTTTCACAAAATATGGATGACGCCGGACAAGGAACTTGAAGCCCTGGTCGTCAAGAAGACCGAGCTCTATATCGCGCCGGCGACCACGCAGCATTTGCGACCTGTAAAAAAGGCACTGATGCGCAAAGAGATTGCCGTTGGCAGCATTGATCGGCGTGAAGAGGCGTTGGCGCACCTGTTGAAGGATGAGTTTGCCAAAGCCTTCACGAAATCGCCGCACCCGCGTTACCGCATCGTCGAGCAGCCCGGGCCGAATTCGTTGACGCTTGAGCTGGCCTTGGTGGAACTGAATCCAACCAGTCCAAAGGGCAATGTGGTGAAAACGGCAATGGAGTTTGTCGTTGGTCCTCTGGCACTCCTGGGTGGCTATTTCACAATCGGGAACATCGCCATCGAAGGCAAGGTGCGCGATTCAGAGACAGGTAAACTATTTTTCCAGTTCGCCGATAATGAGTCGGACAAACTGACCTTTCTGTGTCTGCGCGACTTCAAACCATATGGCCATTCCGCTCATGCCATCCATCAATGGGCCGGGCAGTTTGAATTGATGACGCGCACACCGGTGGGTCAGACCATCAAAGACACACACTTTTTCACCCTGATGCCCTATTGAATTCCGACGTTATCACGGGTGTGCTCTCCTGATTTGTGGTTTTCGCACCTCGCCGCAGATCATTTCTCTCAGTTAACCGCAGGGGTAGGGGTGTCTCATACCCGCCACCTTGCCGGCCTTGGATCAGGCGTGTGCGAAATCTGTTTCTATGCTGATTCCCTGCTTGCTTCGGAGGGGAAGATTTCGCTATGATCTGAAGAATAGTATTTTTATCCCGCATGGACCCCACGCCGACACCATCTGACCAGCCAGCATCAGCCGCCAACCAGTTACCAGTGCCGGAGGTCGGTGCGGTCACTCAACCGATGGGATATCCGCCCGGCTATCCGCAGCAGCCTGGCATGATGCCGCCGCCGCCGGGTTATCCGCAAGGCTACCCAATGCCACAAGGCTACCCTCAACAGAGTTACCCTCAGCAGCCCATGGGTTACCCGGGACAGCCGATGATGGGCTACCCACCCGGGTATCCGCAGCAGCCTGGCATGATGCCGCCGCCGCAGGGCTATCCAATGCCACAAGGCTATCCTCAGCAAGGTTACCCTCAGCAAGGTTACCCCCAGCAATGTTACGCCCAGCAAGGTTACCCCCAGCAACCAAGGGGTTATCCATGTCAGCCTGCCATGGGCGACCCACCCGGATATCCGCAGCAACCCGGCTACCCGATGCAGCCTGGCATGATGCCGCAGCCTTCCATGCCGGCTCCGGCAAGCCCTGTGGCAGCTCCCGCTGCAGCTCCCAAACCTGCATCCGCACCTGTGGCTTCAGTTGCAGCCCCCACGGCAGCTCCCAAACCTGCATCCGCACCTGTTGCTTCAGCTGCACCTGTGGTGGCTGCACCTTCCACTCCGATTCCTCTGGCTACCGCCACCCCCGTGGACAGTCCTGTGGCCGTGCCGGTGTTTGAGCATCATGACGGAGAAGTTTATCACCCACCAGTCCTCACTCATATCGAGGCCGTCAAGCC
>CAJCCF010000457.1 GCA_903960845.1 uncultured Verrucomicrobiota bacterium
CAGGCGGCTACGAGCCCATCCGTGAGCGGTGCTCGCTGGGGCGCCAGCCGATCCATTTCTTGAAGGTGTTGCTGAAGACGAAGGGGTTCTGGTAGCCGACGGTGTTGGCCACGGTCTCGACCTTGAGGTTGGTGGTGGCGAGCAGCTCGCAGGCTTTCCGCATGCGCAGCCAGGTGACATGATGCATGGGCGTGCGGCCGAGTGCGCGACGACACAGGCGGCGCAAATTACGCTGGCAATTCTTCTCCTGCGACTATCCTTCCACCGTATGAATGACCAAGCCCTCAACCTCGACCAGATGCAGGACCAGATTTTCCGCGAGAGAGTCCTGCGCGCGCGGGGAATGACGGAGGCGGAGCGTTTCAATGAGACGCTGGAACTGATCGAGACGGCCTATGTGGCGATGAGTGGATTTGTCAGCATGAACCACCCGGAGGCAGATGAGGCGAGCCAGCCGGCGCTGCTGCATCAGCACATCGCACGCCTGCGCCGCATCGAGGACCGCCATCTCTTCACCTCCGCGCCTGCCGCCGCCTGATGCAAGCCGAGCTGGTCATTACTGTGATCGAGGCACTGGAGGCGGAGAGCATCCCCTATTTTCTAGCGGGATCGATCGCATCAATGGTCTATGGCATTCCGCGTGCAACGAAGGATGTGGACTTCGTCGTGGAGATCGGCGGTGATGGCATCGATCGGCTGGCCCGGCGACTCGCGGGGCAGTTTGAGTTTGATCCCCAGCAGCATGTGGAGACGAGCACCTGGACGCGGCGTACATCCTGCGATCCTCGCGCCCGGTGTTCGAGGTGGAGTTGTTCATCAAGAGCGCGGACCCCCATCATCTCGAACAGTGGACACGCAGGCGCATGCTGCACAATCCGATCCTGGGCCGCGATGCATGGATGCCCGCGCCTGAGGATGTGGTGATTCAGAAACTCCGCTGGGGCCGCCCGAAGGACGTCGCCGATGTGGAGACTGTGATCGGTGTGCAGGGAGCCAAACTTGACTGGACCTACATCGAGCGCTGGTGCGATGCGCACGGCAGCCGCAAGCGGCTCGATGAGGTGAAGGCCTCCATCCCGCAGGACTTGCTGGAGTAGCTGAGGACGAAGCTGGCGTGACGATCTACAAAGATGGCAAGCTGGCGGGAAGTCCGGCCACGTCACCGGGCACTCTTTACAGAGCCCACGACATCATGCCTGTGGCTGGCAGAGCGGGGCAATCTGTTCGTTACGAGCCCATCCGTGAACGGTGCTCGCTGGGGCGCCAGCCGATCCATTTCTTGAAGGTGTTGCTGAAGACGAAGGGGTTCTGATAACCAACGGTGTTGGCCACGGTCTCGACTTTGAGATTGGTGGTGGAGAGAAGCTCGCAGGCTTTTCTCATGCGCAGCCAGGTGACGTGATGCATGGGCGTGCGGCCCAGAGCCCGGCGACACAGGCGGCGCAGGTGCTCAGCGCTGACGTGGGCGCGGTGGGCGAGTTCATCGAGCGTCCAATCACGACCGACATCGGCGGCGACCATCTCCCACAAGCGCCACAGGCGGTCATCCTGCTGCCAGGGCTGGGCGAAGCGTTCGACGTAGCTTTGGATCAGCTCGACCCAGTGAAACATGGCGGCGGGTTTGGCCTCATGCGCGGATTCATCAATGAGGCCCTCGATGGCATTCCACAAGGGCTGACCATGAAAGGGCGCCATCTGCGGTGAACTGCTGTTGAGGATGGGTTTTTGCTCAGGCTGCTGCTCATAGCGCACCCAGCAGCAGCGCCAGTCCCTGCCCTTCACGGCCTCGAACGCATTCACCATGAAGGGCGGCAATGCCACGGTCATGCCGGCGCTGCATTTCTGCCAGCGGCCATCGACGAGCACACGGCCTTCACCACTGAGACAGGCCAGGAAATACAGGCCGCCCTGATGCATCCGCACAATGCGGTAGGGCGCGCGCGCCGTCATGACGCCGGCATGGGCGATGCGGTGTGTCTTCAGCGTGCCGCATACCGGTGAGCCGCGCAGCCACGTGCGCTTGTCATCCTCACTGGCACGGACGACGTGAAACTCGGTCTTCTCCCCGTGGGTGTGCGTTTCGGATAGTTCGAGGATGGAAGATGGCCCGTGCATAGAGGGGAGTTTGCGGTTGTTTACCCTTGATGAAGGTGGTTTACGATTGTTCCGAGCCACTGTCATCCACCGTCAACGATCGTAAACCACCGTCAACCTCACTCACTGCCATGCCTAACATCTGGACCGGAATCGGAAATCCCTACACAAAACAGGAAGTCGTGGATCGTCTCAAGGCCACACTGGCCAAGGGTGAGCCCATCATCGCCGCAGGCGCAGGCACGGGTATCAGCGCGAAGTTCATCGAAAAGGGCGGGGCGGACCTGATCATCATTTATAACAGCGGCCGCTTCCGCATGATGGGCCACGGCAGCACCTGCGGCCTGATGGCGTATGGCGATGCCAATGCCATCGCGATGGAGATCGGCGAGTATGAAGTGCTTCCCGTGGTTAAAGAGATCCCGGTCATCTGCGGCGTCCATGCCACGGACCCGCGTCGCCGCATGTGGCATTGGTTAGGCCGCGTGAAGGAGATGGGCTTCTCCGGCGTGAACAATTTCCCGACTCACACCATTGTCGATGGTCACTTCCGCGGTGTGCTGGAAGAAACAGGCATGGGCGTGCACAAGGAGTTTGAGATGGTGGGCCTGGCCACCAGAATGGACCTGTTCAGCATCGTCTATGTGGCCACGCCTGAAGAGGCGATCCAGATGGCGAAGAATGGCGCGGATGCGATCATCGCCCACGTCGGAACGACCGTCGGTGGCAGCATCGGCGTGACCAATGCCGTGGTGAGCTGGGATCACACCGTGAAGGTCACTCAGGACATCATTGATGCCGCACGCAGTGTGAAGAAGGACATCTTCACCCTGACGCATGGCGGCCCGATCAACACGCCAAAGGATGTCGAGTTCATCCTCAGCAAGACAAGCGCTGACGGCTTTGTCGGAGCCAGCAGTTTGGAGCGCATGGGCGTGGAAGACTCGCTGACCACACTGACGCGTGAATTCAAGAAAGTGCCGAAGCCTTGATCTGAATCACTCCTTCACCAATGCCGGAGCCCTTTCCGGCATTTGGATCGTTGGTTCGCCACCGAGATAGCCGAGGGAGGTGAGGAACAGATCCATCTGCTTCGCGGTGATCTGAATCCAGGGCTCCTTGTTGAAGAAGCCATGAGGCATGTCCGGAGCGCCATACATCTCGGCGCGCAGGCCGAGTGCTTTGGCTTTCGTCACATACTCGTCACCGCCTGCCTTGAGCTTGTCGGCTGTGCCAAAGAACAGAATGGCGGGCGGGGTGTCTTTGCTGATAAAGTTGTTAGGCGTGATCGCCTCGGCCATTTCAAGGGTCATGGCGCTGTCACCGGTGTCGCGCTGCTTGAAGAGTGTG
Organism: uncultured Verrucomicrobiota bacterium; assembly: GCA_903960845.1. Classification (GTDB taxonomy): domain Bacteria; phylum Verrucomicrobiota; class Verrucomicrobiia; order Verrucomicrobiales; family Verrucomicrobiaceae; genus Prosthecobacter. Next base: position 3,445 of record CAJCCF010000457.1, read on the forward strand.
GCAATGTTCATGGCGGGATTGAAGAGCACCATGGCGTTGGGTTTGGCGGAGATGGACTTGTCATCCGACGCGGCATCGTAGGCCGTGCCCAGAGCCGTGCAGGCGGCAAGATGGCCACCGGCGGAGCCGCCTGAGGCGATGATTTTGTCCGGATCAATGCCGAGTTCCACCGCATGACCACGCACCCAGCGAATAGCGCTCTTGGCATCTTCCACGGCCTTGTCGGGGGTGGTCTTGTGAATGCTCAGGATGCGGTAGTCGGCACAGGCGGCAACGATGCCCCGGCCGGCCAGATACTCCGCCTGCGGGACAAATTGCAAATAGCTGCCGCTCTTCCAGCCACCGCCAAAAAAGAACACGACACAGGGGCGCAGCACGGTGGCCTGGATTTCACCAGCCGGAGAAAACACGTGCAGCTTCAGCTCGCCTTCAGGCGTGGTTTTGTAGAGTACCTCACGCGTTTTGACCGCCACGCTGGTGAGCTTGACGGTTCCCATTTTAGCGCGGCCTTTGGCTTTCTGGGCATGAAGGATCGGCGCGGCGAGGAGGAGCAGGCAGAGAATGGCTTTCATAGGTTGCCTGAAAACGTGACCCCGCCCATCACATTGCGCGGGATTGGCGTTTTCTTGATACAGGCGGCTCCGGGGCGATCTCCGGCGATCGCGCATTCATGCCTGAATTACGGGATCTCGCTCACCTGCACCTGTGTCCTGCCGGGGACGTTGTGGCAGTTGATGCAATGCTGACGGAGTGAAGAAAGCACAACGCTTGGACGCGTTGTTTGATGGAGTCAGAGCTATGTCAGTCACGTTTCCATTTTACGGTCGCCAGCAAAAGCCAGCCCGCCATGAGGGAGAGTCCGCCGAGCGGTGTCACAGGGCCGAGCCACTTCCAGCCAAAGTAGGAGAGCAGGTAAATCGAGCCGCTGAAGAGCAGCATGCCGGTGAAAAGTCCGCGCCAGGCCCAGCCAGCCTGCCTGCCGCCCGAGCCGATGAACAGGGCCAGCACATAGAGAAACATGCTGTGCGGCAGATGATAGCGCACGGCAGTCTCCCAATCACCGAGCTTGCCCGCGGCGACGAGAGTGTCATGGACTGGGCCGTGAGCGCCCATGGCCCCGAGGGCGACGGCGGCAAAACCGGACAGGGCGGCGAGACGAAGCAGTTCACGATCATGTTGCATGCGGTGATGGGGAGGCAGCGGGGATGATTTGTCAATCAGGCAGCGGCTTCCGTCTGAAAGCTCATGGCCGTTTGGGACGAAATAGGCTGTCATGTTTCGTCCGCTCATCTGTTTCGCCTTGCTCACCTCATCCTCCCTTGCCGTGGTGGACTACGGCCGTGAGATCAAACCCCTGTTGAAGACGCATTGCGTGAAGTGTCATGGCGCGACGACTCAAAAAGCCAAACTGCGCCTGGATACCGCCGCAGCCGCAGTGAAAGGCGGCGGGCGCGGCGCGGCGGTGAAGCCGGGGATGGCTGAAGAAAGCCTGCTGATCCAGGCGGTGCGCGGCAAGCATGGTGAACTGCCGCAGATGCCCTACAAGCGCGGGCCGCTGGATTCAGTGCAGATCGAGACACTCCAGCGCTGGGTCAATGAGGGCGCGAAAGCTCCCGCCAACGAGAGGCCCAGCGATGACCGCCATTGGGCCTACATCGCGCCAAAGAAGCCTGCGGGGGGCAGCCAGAGCATCGACAGTTTCATCGAGGCCCGATTGAAAAAGGAAGGCCTGTCATTTTCTGCGGAAGCCGCGCCCGGGACTTTGATCCGGCGTTTGCATCTGGACCTCACAGGCTTGCCGCCGACCCCGGCGGAGGTGGCTGCGTTTGTGCAGGATGGGTCGCCTGTCGATGTCCGGATTTCAGCCCTGATCTCACGACTGCTCGCCTCACCGCATTACGGCGAGCGCTGGGGCCGCTGGTGGCTGGATCAGGCGCGCTATGCGGACAGCAACGGCTACAGCATCGATGCGCCACGCAGCATCTGGCCGTATCGCGACTGGGTGGTGCAGGCGCTGAATGCGGACATGCCTTATGACCAGTTCAGCATCGAGCAGCTTGCGGGTGACCTCCTGCATGAGAAAAGGATGAAGGATGAAGGCGGAAGGAAGAAGGACGATGCCCGCTATTTTGGTTCCGACCTTCATCCTGCCTCCTTCATTCCCCAACCCTCCAGCGATCTGCTCATCGCCACCGGGTTTCACCGCAACACACAGATCAACCAGGAGGGTGGCATCGATAAGGAACAGTTCCGCATTGAGAGCGTCTTTGACCGTGTGGCGACAACCGGCACCGTCTGGCTCGGTCTAACCATTGGTTGCGCGCAGTGTCATGATCACAAGTTCGATGCCATCAGCCAGCGCGAGTATTACCGGATGTTTGCTTTTCTAAACAACCAGGATGAGCCCACCCTTTCCGTGGTGGATCCGCGCAGCAATCGTGAGATGCTGGAGGCGCAGTACCGGGAGGTGCTCAAGAAGATGGATGCGCATCTTCTTGAGCGTCTCAGCATCCTGCAGGAATGGGAAAAGGAGCTCGGCGAGCAGTCGAAGAAGCTGCTCACGCCGGAAGCCGTCAAGAGCATGGCCAAGCCGGCGGGGAAGCGCACGATTGGCGATCAGCGCATTCTTTTCAAAGCGATGACCGGCACGGCTGATCCGATTTTCAATCCGTTGTATGACCGGCATCTGGAGCTCGAGGCCGCCCTCAAGAATGGCACCACCACACTGGTGATGAAGGAGCTGCCTCAGCCGCGCAAGACCACCCTTTTCATCAAAGGCGATTTCACCCGGCCCGCCGACGAGGTTCAGCCCGGGGTGCCGGCGGTTCTGCCTGCCCTGAAGTCTGACAAGCCCTCCCGGCTCGACTTTGCCCGCTGGCTGGTGGTGCGTGAAAATCCACTGACCGCGCGGGTGATCGTGAATCGTGTCTGGCAGCAGTATTTTGGACATGGACTGGTGGAGACGGAGAACGATTTGGGCACCATGGGCAGCCTGCCGACTCACCCTGAATTGCTGGACTGGCTGGCGGTGGAGTTGATGGACAGCGGCTGGAGCCTGAAACATCTGCACCGGCTCATCGTCAGCAGTCGCACCTACAGGCAGAGCAGCGCCGTGCTAAGAGCAAAGGGTGGCGGGTTGGAATCGCCCGCCACCAACCGTGAAGCATCCGCCCCCGGTTCCAGGCTGGACCCGAACAATCGTCTGCTCTGGCGTCAGAACCGCCTGCGGCTGGATGCCGAGATCGTCCGCGACGTGTGCCTGACGGCCTGCGGACTGGTTTCAGAGAAGATGGACGGCCCGCCGGTTTATCCGCCGATTCCCGAGGGTGTCATGGGGCTCGGGCAGGTGAAACGCGCCTGGCCGCTGAGCAAGGGGGAGGACCGTTACCGGCGCGGGTTGTACACCTTTGTCTTCCGCGCCACGCCGCCGCCGGGCCTGAGTGTCTTTGATGCGCCGGACGGCTTTAGCAGCTGCACGCGGAGGCTGCGGAGCAACACGCCGCTGCAAGCCCTGACACTGCTCAATGACAGTGCCTCCGTGGAGTTTGCACAGGCGCTGGCCCACATCATCGGGAGGGAAGGCGTGGAGGCCGGCTTTCTCAGATGCACCGCGCGCCGGCCCACGGCTCAGGAAAAGCAGTCCCTGACCGGGCTGGAGCCAATGGAAGCCGCCCGGGTTTTGTTGAATCTGGACGAAACGATCACACGTGAGTGAGAAGTTTTTTCTCGCTAAATGCACCTGTGGTTTGTCTAATGGTGATGTGAGTCGGGATAATTATTCCGGCTTGTATCCATACATCATACTCAAACCAATAAACGCACTACTATGAAACGAGCACTCCAAAGAGGTTTCACCCTCATTGAACTCCTGGTGGTGATCACCATTATCGCGATTCTCGCGAGCTTGGCGGTCCCCACTTTCGGTGTCATCCAGGACATGGCCAACCAAACCAGCACGTCCAACAACTGCCGTCAGATCATCATGGCCATGAAGATCTTCGCCGGTGACAACAACTCCATCTACCCGGACTCCTATCAGAACCCGCAGACGGGCGGGCAGGCAGTGACATCCAACGACGCCTTCCGCGTGCTGCTTCAGGAGGAAGTGATTCAGGACGAGCGTATCTTTGGCGCGAAAGCCTCGCTTTATCAGCCGGATGGCAACGTCGGAACCGCTCCGGGTTATGACAGGGCGCTGCAGGCAGGTGAAAACCATTGGGCACTCACCCAGGGTCAGACCACCTCCAGCACCGGCATCATGCCGCTGGTGTTCGAAAACCCGCTGGCTCCGAGCTGGCCGCCGAACTGGAATTGTGATGCAGCCGGACAGCTCAAGCCCGGCCGCACATGGCGCGGTGGCAAGGTCATCATTGGCCGCAATGACAACTCGGTGAACGTCGAACAGCTTGCCTCGAAAAAGGGCGGCTCGGTTGGACCCAAACCATTGGCAGGCGGTTACAACATCTTCACTCTGGCCAGCCAGAATCAGCCCCAGCAGATTCTGAACATTCTGGCCGGTGGCGCTCAGAGCTCCTCCATGATGGGGACGCCCGTCGGAGTTGGTCAAACTCCGGGTGCCCCAGGCGGTCTGCCTGAGCTTCCAGGTGCCCCAGGTGGTCTGCCTGCACTTCCAGGTGCTCCTGCCCCGGCCGCAGCTCCAGCTCCTGCCGCTCCTGCCGCTCCTACGGGTCTGCCTGCACTTCCAGGTGCACCTCCCGGCCAGTAATCGGTATTGTTGATTCAACTCAAAACGCCGCCTGGAATTTTTCCGGGCGGCGTTTTCTTTTGCCCATTGAGCCAACACACGCCACTCGTTGCCCATGTCTGCCTGTCCTGTTCTGGCGCTGATCCCGGCCATGGGTGCTCTCTCGGTGCTCGTTGTCGTGCTGAGCCTGGCGGCGCTTTTTCATCTGCTCACACGGCATCGCGATCCCCGCTCAGCGGCTTTTTGGGTGGCGCTCGTTTTGCTTTCACCCGTGGCGGGTGCATGCTTCTACGCCTTGTTTGGCATCAATTTTGTCCGCCGCCGCGGCAGGCGGTATCGCGACAGTATCGGCCCTGCGTATCGTGAGCCGGCTCCTGCTTGTCCGCTTTTTGTGCATGGGGGCGCGACCCTTGCCGAGAGTGATTGCTCACTGGCCGTGACGCTTGATCGCATTTCGCGGTTTCATTTCACCGCTGGCAATGATCTCACGCCGCTCATCAATGGTGATGAGGCCATGCCCGCCATGCTGGAGGCCATTCGTGCTGCGAAAACCACAGTGGCCCTCGCCAGCTACATCTTTGAGGCGCACGATATCGGCGCGGATTTCGTGAACGCGCTCGCCGCTGCCCATGCGCGTGGTGTGCAGGTGCGCGTGATCGTGGATGACGCCGGCACCCGCTACTCATGGCCGCCCGTCACCCGCGAGCTGGCACGCCATGGGGTGCCGGTGCGCCGCTTCATGCCTAACCGATTCATCGTCCGCCTGATCACGATGAATCTGCGCAATCACAAAAAGATTCTCATCGTGGATGGCTGCCTCGCTTTCACCGGCGGCATGAACATCCGGGAAGGGAACATGATCTCCAGAAATCCGCCGCATCCTGTCCGTGATTTGCACTTCCGGGTCACCGGTCCGGTCGTGGCGCAATTGCAGCGTGTGTTTGCAGAGGATTGGAGCTTTTGTGAAGGGGAGGTTCTGGATGAAAAACTCTGGTTCCCTGAAATCGCGCCGACGGGCCAGACACACGCGCTCGGCATCATTGATGGTCCTGACGAGGACATGGAGGTGATGCCCACGGCGCTCTTTGCCGCCCTGAATGCGGCCCGGCATCGCGTGTGCATCCTCACACCCTATTTCCTGCCTCCGCCGATCCTGATGGCTGCGCTCAAACTTTGCGCCACCCGCGGTGTTGAGGTGAGCATCCTCACGCCCGCACGGAATAACATCCCGTTCGTTGCCTGGGCGGCGCACACGCTGTACCCGGAGCTTCTGGATGCGGGCTGCCGCATTTACGAGTCCCCTCCGCCCTTTGATCACTCCAAGATCCTGCTCATCGATGATGCCTGGTCCTGCATCGGCTCCACAAACTGGGATCCGCGCAGCCTGCGACTGAATTTCGAGTTCAATCTCGCCTGTCATAACCCGGTGTTCGCCGCACGGATGCTCCGCATCTTTGAGGAAAAGAAAGCCGAAAGCAACGAACTCAGCATCGCCATGCTGGAAGCCCGCACGCTGCCTGAGCGACTCCGCGACGGCTTTGCACGTCTTTTTATCCCCATGCTCTAAGGCATAAGCCATTGCAGGTTCCTGCCTCCCACGCTACAAAGCGACACTCCTGTGAATCCTGTCCTGACTGAAGTTGACGCCCCCTTTGATCTCGCCCTGCGCCCGGCGGACTTCGATGACTTTCATGGTCAGACGAAGGTCAAGGAACAGCTCCTCGTCATGGTCGAGGCTGCCAAAATGCGCGGTGAACCGCTCGATCACGCACTCCTTTGCGGTCCGCCAGGGCTGGGTAAAACCACGCTCGCGAACCTCATCGCCAGCGCCATCGGCTCACGCCTGCACACCACCAGCGGACCGCAGATCGAAAGGGCGGGGGATCTGGCTGGCATCCTCACCAATCTCCAGCCGCGTGACGTTCTCTTCATCGATGAGATTCACCGGCTGCACCCCAGCATCGAGGAGTACTTGTATCCAGCCATCGAGGACTTCCGGCTCGACATCATCATCGACCAGGGACCCAAGGCACGCACCATCCGCATCGATCTGCCGCCGTTCACCCTCGTTGGCGCCACGACCCGCGCAGGGATGCTGACTTCACCCATGCGCTCGCGTTTCGGCATCCCGAACCGCCTGGACTATTACACGACGGACGAGATCCAGCACATCCTCATGCGCTCAGCGCGGCTCATGGCGGTGCCGATCGAAAGCGGCGGTGCGCGTGAGATTGCCCAGCGTTCCCGCGGAACCCCGCGCATCGCCAATCATCTCCTGCGCTGGGTGCGTGATTACGCCCAGGTGAAGGCCCAGAGCATCATCACCCAGAGCGTTGCCAGCCAGGCTCTGACCATGCGCGACATTGATGAAACCGGCCTCGATGAAATGGACAAGCGCTTCCTTGAGGCCCTCATCCACAAGTTTGACGGCGGCCCTGTCGGTGTTGGCAGCATTGCCGTCGCCGTCGGTGAAGACGCCTCCACACTCGAAGATGTACATGAGCCTTACCTCGTCATGCAGGGCTTCGTCAAACGCACCCCGCGTGGTCGCGTCGCCATGCCTGCCGCCTACCGCAAGCTCGGCCTTGTGCCGCCTGTCAGCGGTCAGAGCGAGCTGTTTTGAGCGGCGGGTTGATTTCAGGATAACGGGATTGTTTTATGGCCCGCGCTGGGTTTGAACTTGGTCTGCTGATTCTCAAACCCACATGTCACTTTCTCTCGATTCACCTTTGACTGCCGTGCCCGACCTGCCGCCGCGGCTGGTGAAGGTGCTCGAAAAGGAGGGCCTAACGAAGGTTGCGGAAGTGATTTCATGGTTGCCGTTCCGGCATGAGGACAGGACCCGGGATGATCTGGCTTCGTTTCAAGCAAGCGAGGTGCCGGCATGCCATCAGGTGCTGGTGACCAAGACGGGGAACAAGTTTTTTGGGCGGCGCGGGTCGGGGATGTTTGAGGCGCAGGTGGAGCCGTCGGCTGGTGCCTCCATGGGACAACTGCTGACACTCCGCTGGTGGAACATGCCGTTCATGAGCCGCGTGATCGCTGAAGGGCAGCGGCTGATTGTTTATGGCAAGGTGAAGGAGTTCAAGGGACGGCTGGCGATCGATCATCCTGAATATGAAATTCTGGATGACGATGAAACCCAGGCGATCCACTCGGGCCGCATCACGCCCGTGTACCGGCTGAAGGCCGGGGTGACTCAAAAGACCCTGCGCACCGCGACCTGGCACGTGGTGCAGGCACTGGGTGATGATTTCACGGCAGACATCCTGCCGCCTGCAAGTGAGGCGGGCGAGTTTGCAGGCTGGAATCGCGCCCGGGCACTGAAGACGATCCACTTTGCCGACACGATGGAGCATCTGGAACGCGCGCGACGTTACCTCGCTCTGGAAGAGTTTTACGGCTATCAGTTGCGCGTCGTGCGCCGCCGCCGTGCCGTGCTGGAGTCCGGTGGTCATGCGCATGTCGCCGGACCTCTGGCGCGTGACTTCGAGTCTGCCCTGCCCTTTGAAATGACCGGCGCGCAGAAGCGCTCACTCCTGGAAATCCAGCGTGACATGGCGAGCCGTGCGCCGATGAACCGCCTGCTGCACGGTGACGTGGGCAGCGGCAAAACGGTCGTCGCTTTTGCGGCCATGCTGGGCGCGGTGGAGTCGGGCAAGCAGGCCGCGCTCATGGCCCCGACGCAGATTCTGGCCGAGCAGCATTTCAATACGGCGCGCAAGTGGCTGGAACCGCTCGGACTCAACGTCGCGCTGCGCACCGGCACGCGGGCGGAGGAGGGCGGCCTTGAGTTGTTGAATGGAAAGATGTCGGACAAGAACCACATCCTCATCGGCACCCACGCCCTGCTTCATGATGCCGATCTGGTGAAGAACCTGGGGCTCGTGGTGATTGATGAGCAGCACAAATTCGGCGTGGCTCAGCGGGCGCGCTTGATTCAGAAGGGCAACACGCCGGATGTGCTGGTGATGACCGCCACGCCGATCCCTCGCACCCTGACACTCACGATCTATGGTGACCTGGATGTCTCCACGATTGATGAGCGACCCAAGGCGCGCGGCAAGATTGTCACCAAGGTGCGTCCACTCACAAAACAGGCGGAGGCGGCGAAGTTTCTCAACGGGCAGCTTGAAGAGGGGCGGCAGGCTTATCTGGTGTATCCGCTGATTGAGGAGTCCGAGAAGCTCGACGTGACGGCAGCTAAAAAAGGTTATGAGCAGTGGTGCAAACTGTTGCCGCATTTCAGTGTCGGCCTGTTGCATGGAAAACTCAGCGCGGAGGAAAAGGATTTTGTCATGCGCGACTTCCGTGCCGGCAAGCTCGACGTGCTGGTCTCCACCACCGTCATTGAAGTGGGCGTGGATGTGCCGAATGCCACGGTCATGTATGTGCATCATGCGGAGCGCTACGGATTGGCCCAGCTTCACCAGCTGCGCGGCCGCATCGGGCGCGGTGAGCACGCTTCCTACTGTGTCCTGTTCGTCCCGGACAAAGACGATGAAGCCAAATCGCGACTCGCGATTCTCGAGGAAACGGACGACGGCTTCCGCATCTCCGAAGAAGATTTAAAGCGTCGTGGTCCGGGCGACGTGCTGGGCAAGGCGCAGAGTGGTCAGGCACCGCTGAAATTTGCCGAACTGCTGGCTGACACGCGACTGGTGCGCCTGGCGCGGCAGCTCGCAGAAAAGACGCTGGATGAAGACCCGCAACTGCGCGCCCCACGCCTGGCCGAGATGCGCCCATTCGTGTTCAAAGAGGAAACGCCCCAGGCAATGATGCAGTGAAGAGGAAGGTGTCGAATCAGCCAGAATGCGGAAGGCCAGGACGGGATGATGCGTTCACTCAATGATTGCAGTTTCCCGGCCGCCTGCTCTAAATAGCGCGCCATTTCCAACCTACTCGCGCATGACCTCCGACACCGATGCCCCAAAGCCGAGCAAGCGCCGTGTCTTTCTATCGCGTCTTTTCAGCACCTTGCTGCTCTGGGTCATCATCATGGCGGCGGTTCATTGGAAGAAGGACTGGATCTTGATCACGCTCACCGGCTTTTTTGGCGTGGCGGGTGCGGTGGAGTATTACCGCCTGCTGCGCAGTGATGAACTGGCGCGTTCATTCAATCTGCTCGGTCTCTGCATTTGCATGGCTTATTGGGGCACAATGACCTGGTGGGCGATCCAGTATAAAGTCGCACCGCCGATGTGGCTGGAGCTGGCTGCGCTGACGGCAAGCGTGCATGGATCCTTCCTGCTGTGTTATCGCCACCAGCTTGAGGGATTGGTCACGCTGCAGCGCATCTTTTCCAACGTGTTCGGAGTGGTTTACACAGTCATCTTTTTCGGCTTCATGGCGCGTCTGATGTACTTCCGCGCGGACGGGCAGGGCACGACGGGTTTGTATCTCGTGGTGTTCCTCATCATGGTCACGAAATTTAGCGACATGGGCGCTTACATCGTTGGGGTGATGTTCGGGAAGCACAAAATGATCCCGCACATCAGCCCGGCAAAATCCTGGGAAGGGCTGGTCGGAGCTTTCCTGTTCTCCTTTGCCGCGGCAGCGCTCCTGCTTTGGTGGATTCCTGAAAAACTGGTTCCGCTGAACTGGCTCCATGGCTTGCTGCTGGCTCCCATTCTCTGCGCTACGGCGGTGACGGGCGATCTTGCGGAGTCGGTGTTGAAACGCTGCACCGCCATCAAGGACTCGGGGCACAAATTTCCCGGCATTGGCGGCATACTCGATCTCACGGACAGTCTGCTTTTTACTGCGCCGGTGTTTTACTTTTATCTGGCGGCCATCGCAGGCTGAGGCATGGAGGCAAGCATGTCATCACGTCGCAAAGTTCTCCTGCTCGGCTCCACGGGTTCCATCGGCACCAGCGCGCTGAAGGTGGCGCAGGACATCCCGGAGCGGATGGAAATCGTCGGCCTCGCCGCGCAGCGCAGTGTCGAGGCGCTCGTTCAACAGGTGCGCGAGACCGGTGTGAAACAAGTGGCTCTGACCGATGAAGCTGCTGCTACACGGGCTCGTGGTCTATTGCCATCGGATGTGACACTGCATGTCGGCACTCAGGGCCTGGTGGATCTGGTGCGTGCAAGTGATGCGGACATGGTGCTCGTGGCCATCGTCGGTGTTGCAGGTTTGGCTCCGGCTCTGGCGGCGATTGAAGAGGGCAAGCACCTCGCCGTCGCCAGCAAAGAGATTCTCGTCATGGCCGGCGAAGCCGTCATGGAAGCTGCGCGCCGCAAGGGCGTGAACGTCCTGCCCGTGGACAGCGAGCACAACGCCATCTTCCAATGCCTGGAGGGGCATCGGCACAGCGAAGTGCGACGCATCCTGCTCACGGCGAGCGGTGGTCCCTTCCGCCAGCTTCCCGCCGATCAACTGCCGCAGGTCACCGTGGCGCAGGCTTTGAAGCATCCGACCTGGAGCATGGGGCGCAAGATATCGATCGACTCCGCCACTCTCTTCAACAAGGGCCTGGAGATGATCGAGGCGCGCTGGCTCTTCGACGTGCCGATGAGCCGAATCGAAGTCGTCGTGCATCCGCAAAGCATCGTCCACAGCATGGTCGAGTTTTCCGATAACAGCGTCATCGCCCAGCTCAGCCACAGCGACATGTGTTTCCCGATCCAGTATGCCGTGACCTGGCCGGATCGCGTGCCGAACAACCTGCGCCCGCTCGACTTTGCCAAGCTCGCCGCACTGCATTTTGAGGCGCCGCGCGAGCAGGACTTCCCTGCACTCAATCTCGCACGCCATGCCGGAGAGGTGGGCGGCACGCTGCCCGCCGTGCTGAATGCCGCCAACGAAGTCGCCGTGGAAGCCTTTCTCAATGGGCTCACCTCATTCCCTGCCATCTGGCAAACGGTCGCCCGGGTGATGGAGAAGCACGACGTGATCCAGCACCCAACCCTGGAAGTCCTCATCGAAGCCGATGCCTGGGCCCGGCGTGAGGCGGTCTGAAGGGGGTTTAAGGGTTTCACCAGCCCATGCGCTGAACCCGGGTGGTTGGTGAAGGCTGGGCAAGATGCGAAGCCATGCTGGACAGTGGCGCTGGACCCGCTACGCATGAACCATGTCCTTATCAGGCGGCAAACTTTTCATCACCGGTCATCAAGGTCTCGTCGGACGAGCCTTGATGCGGCATTATGCCAGCAAACCCGAATGGCAGATCGTGACCCGCACGCGTGCAGAACTTGATCTGCGCGACCAGCAGGCGACAAACGCTTTTTTTGAGGCTGAAAAGCCTGACCAGGTCATCCTCGCAGCAGCGACGGTGGGAGGCATCAAGGCCAGCTACACCCACCCGGTTGATTTCCTTCTCAACAACCTGCAGATCCAAAACAGCGTGCTTTCTGCGGCACACCATTACGAGGTCAAGAAACTCCTCTTTCTCGGCAGCACCTGCATCTACCCCAAATTTGCCGAGGTGCCCATCCGTGAAGACAGCCTGCTCACCGGTGCGATGGAAAGCACCAACGAGCCCTACGGCGTGGCTAAGATCGCGGGCATCAAGCTTTGTCAGGGTTACCGCCACCAGTTCGGTCGCGATTTCATCTCCTGCATGCCTGCCAATCTCTATGGGTCCTTTGACAATTTTGATCCGGAACACTCGCACGTGCTCCCCTCCCTGATCCGGCGTTTCCACGAGGCCAAACTGCACAATCCGCCCAGCGTCACCCTCTGGGGCAGTGGCAACCCGAAGCGTGAGTTTCTCTTCGTCGATGATTTTGCCTCGGCCTGTGCCTTCCTGCTCGCAAACTACAGCAGCGCCGAGATCATCAACGTCGGTTGCGGCTGGGAAATGAGCATCCGTGAGGCGGCGGAAATCATCCGCGGGATCGTCGGCTACCAGGGCGAAATTGCCTGGGACACCACGCAGCCTGATGGCAATCCCCGCCGCCTGCTCGACATCAGCCGCATGGAGAAACTGGGATGGAAGGCGCAGACCGATTTCCGTGAAGGTGTCGCCAGGACCTACCAGTGGTTCCTCGACAATCGTGCCACCGCCCGAACCTGAAGACGTGAACTCTGGCTGGACACGCCAGCACATCAATGCCAACTGAGGCGATGGCAATCCAAGCATTTCGCCCTGTCCTTATCACCCGCAACACCTGCCGCATCTGTGGATCGCGCAGCCTTACGCCCGTCGTCAGTCTGGGTGATCAATTCATTGGAGGCGTTCTTGCCAGTGCCGACGGCAGTGCGCTCATCAAACGCAAAGTGCCGCTCGATCTCGTGCGCTGCGACCCCTCTCAGGATGAAAACGCCTGCGGCCTCGTTCAGATGCGCCACTCCGTGCCGCCGAAGGTGCTCTATCACCGCTATTACTACGAGTCCGGCATCAACCAGTCGATGATCGACAACCTCACGGGCATCACCCGGCTCGTTGAGCAAACCGTCTCGCTTTGTGAAAAAGACATCGTGCTCGACATCGGTTGCAACGACGGCACTCTCCTCTCCAGCTATCAGACTCCGGGTCTCCGTCACATCGGCATCGACCCTTCAGACGTGGCCCTCAAGGCCCGAGCCAAAGGCTTCAAAGTGGTCAATGACTTTTTCACCGCACGCGCCTTCAAGAGCGTTCACGCCACTGAAAAAGCCCGCGTCGTGACCAGCATCTCCATGTTCTACGATCTGGAGAGCCCGCATGCCTTCGTTCAGGACATCGCCGATGTGCTTGCCGCTGACGGCATCTGGATTCTGGAACAGAGCTACCTGCCCGCGATGCTCGACATCAACAGTTTTGACACCATCTGCCACGAGCATCTTGAATACTACACACTCGCCGTACTGGAGCGTCTTTTCGGCGATCACGGCCTTGAAGTCATCGATGTGCACCTCAACGACGTGAATGGTGGCAGTTTCCGCCTCGTCGTCGCCAATGCCGGTCAGGTCAAACCCAGCGCCGAAGCCGCCGCACGAGTGCAGGAACTGCGCATCCGCGAGTTTGAAATGGCGATCGACAGCGATGCACCATACGCCGTCTTCCGTGAAAACATCGAGCGCATCCGCACCGACCTGACCGCCTTTCTCAAGAAGGCCAAAGCCGAGGGCAAGGTTGTCCATGGTTATGGTGCCTCCACCAAGGGCAGCACCACGCTGCAATTCTGCAACGTCACGCCCGACCTCGTTTCCGCCATTGCGGATCGCAATCCAGTCAAATGGGGCAGTTACACGATCGGCACGCACATCAAGATCATCTCCGAGGAGGAATCCCGGGCGGCCAAACCCGACTACTACCTCGTGCTGCCCTGGCACTTCATGCCGGAGTTCCTCAAGCGCGAAACCGACTTCCTGGCCCGCGGCGGAAAATTCATTGTCCCGATGCCGCAAGTTCATCTGGTGGGTTGAATCCCGAATCACCCCCCATCGGACAGGCGCGGCATGTGGCGCTGCCGGATCATCCAATTTTACCAAACGCCATGCGCAGAGCACTCATCGTGGGACATGAAGGACAGGATGGCCGCCTGATGTCCTCCCATCTGCGCGCTGAAGGTTATGAAGTGTTAGGGTGGGGTCGCAAGGGCCTTGAAGGGAGCGCTGACTTTGCCGGAAGGGATCTCTGCATCTCTGATTCTAAGGCCGTCTTTGAAGTGATGAAAAATTGGTTACCCCAGGAGGTTTACCACTTTGCGGCACATCACCATTCCTCGGAACAGTCGCTGGAAGACGAACTCCATTTGTTCCAGCAAAGCGTGAACGTGAATCTGATGTCGCTGGTGTATTTCCTTCAGGCTGCAAAAGAACATTCGCCATCAACACGAATTTTTTACGCCGCTTCGTCACGGATTTTTGGTGTGAAAAGCAACGGGCTTGTTTCGGAGGAGACGGCATTCGATCCGGGATGCCCGTACGGCATCAGCAAAACTGCGGCACTTCACGCCTGCCGTTACTACCGGAAGCGGCACGCGCTCCATGTATCGGTGGGCATCCTGTTCAACCACGAATCGAACTTGAGGCCGGGTCACTATCTTTCCCGAAAGATCATTCAGGGAGTGCTGGCCATTCGCAGGGGAGAGCAAACCGGGATCATGCTCGGCTCGCTCGATTCCGGGGCGGACTGGGGCTACGCGCCGGACACGGTCCGGAAGATTCACCGCATGGTTCAATTGCCTGAGGGCGGAGATTTTGTCATCGCCACGGGTGAAGGACACACGGTCAGGGAGTTTGCGGAGATTGCCTTCGCCTTTGTGGGACTGGACTGGCGTGAACATGTGCGCACGAACCTGGACCTGATCCGTGAAGTGAGGCCGCCGCTTGTCGGAGACTCTTCCTGTTTTCGGAAAGCTTGTGACTGGCCTGCCGACAGGTCTTTTAAAGATTTTGTTCGCCAATTGATCATTGATGCCGGAGGTGCCGAGTTGCTGACATGAACCTTACCGAAGAACCAACAGAGAAGCCGCTATGGTCTGTTTTGATCTCCAGTTTCGATGATAACTGCGACATCTGGCCGATCTTTTTTCATTTCCTTTTCAAGCACTGGCCTGATGTGCCAACTCCGGTCTATCTGGTCACCAATTTCCGCAAATATGATGACCCGCGGGTCGTCAGCCTTTGCGTCGGCGCTGATGTTTCCTGGGGCGACACGATGACCAAATCCCTCGAGAAGATTCCATCAAAACATGTCTGGATGCTGCTGGAGGATTTTTTTCTCACGCATCCCATCCGCACGGAGCGCATCGACAGCCTGGTTCGCGATTGGGATCGCATGGGCGGCAAATACCTTGAAACCGGCAGGCAGAGCGACATTGGACCTTTGATTCCAGGCACGGACTTCAGGCGCATCCCCGCCGAGAATCCACAGGCAGGCATCAACTCGGCAATGTATGAAGTTCAGTTTCTCAAAGAACTTGCTCAGCCGGGTTGGAGCCTTTGGCGGGGGAACACTCAGTTAGGCAAACTCAATCGGGAGAGCCATCCCGATCTCTATTATCTCCGCAAAGGCGTTGAGCCGATGATTCAGTTTGTCGAAGCGGTGAAAGGCAGGTTTTGGAAGCCGGTCGCCATGGATTATCTCAAGGAGACGGCGGTGCAGCCTGATCTCGCTTGGAGGCCGTTTCCGCCACAGGGGCAGGGTATGATTCCCAAGCTCATCCGCAGCATTCATAAAAGGCGCATCGCCTGGCGAAAGAAGCGTGACGAGCGCCGCTTTGCCGCCGGCGAGGTGCCTCCATTGGTGCGTCCATTGGACGTGTGAGACCTGGTTTCCCGTTTGCGGGCCACAGCAGACTGGCGCGGGATGGCTCAGAGAGACTTCACCTGGGCCTCATGCGTTGCCAGTTCAAGATCGGCATCAATCATGATCTTGACCAATTCCTTGAAGCGCACTTTGGGCTCCCAGCCGAGTTGCTTGCGCGCCTTCTCAGGATTGCCAATGAGCAGTTCGACTTCCGCAGGGCGTTCGTAGCGGGGATCGATCACGACGTGCCGCTCCCAGTCAAGGCCGAGCAGACCGAACGCTTCCTGGCAGAATTCACGCACACTGTGGGTTTCATTCGTCGCCACGACATAATCATCCGGCTGCTCCTGCTGGAGCATGAGCCACATCATTTCCACATACTC
>CAJCCF010000458.1 GCA_903960845.1 uncultured Verrucomicrobiota bacterium
CGTGTAAAACATTTTGAAGAGCTTCTCCTCAGGATCGTAAAACACGCCGCCATGACCGAGGTAAGTCACAGCTTCCTGACCTTTCTCGTCGAGGTCTGAGGCGGCAAGCTCGTACTTTGTCTCCGCCTTAAAAACGGGATTATCAGCAAACTTTACCGGCTGATGAAACGTGCGTTTCAGATCACTGCACTCGATGAGGAAATCATCAACGAAGAGCTGCCGTCCCACGTCGATGGGGATCACTTTCGGTGGTTGCTTCAAATATGGCACAACCATTGGTTCGGCGGAGCCCTGATCCCTTCCCCGTGGTGGCCAAACATCCGGCAACACAACCCCATTGTAGAGGGTCTCCGCCACACCAAACGGCGCGAGCAGGACAAAGACGAGAAGGAGAATTTTCAGCATGGCGGGCAGGACTCATCTAAACGGCAGCCACACTTGATCCATGCGCCGATTTGGTGGTTTTGATTGATATGATAACCCTGCTGTGAACTAATCGATCTCACTCCCACGCCAGCCGAACAAACTCGGCTGCGGTCCCGTTCCAGAGTGGAACTTGCTTGGCTGAACTGCCGCGTTCAGGATTGTGGGCGCAGATGCCGAGTTGGTCGATGTGCGCCCATGATTTCAAAACCCCGGCATCGGAGGTGAAGTCTTTGGCTTCGAGGATGATCGTTTGCACAGCATCGCTGCCCTGAATCTCGCGTTCGCAGATGAAAGTCTTCCTGGGGCCTCGATAGCTGCGCCATTCATTTTCCCTAACCACGAATGTCAGCCGGTTGGTTTTCGGCATCTTCAAGGTGAGCTTCAGCTTTGAATCGTCGGTGCCTCGATACATCGGATCGGTGACCTTGCGGGTCCACGTTTCCTGATGCGTGAGATTGCCGGCGTTGAGTTGATACCAATCGCGCATGCCATGGGAAAAATCATCGATCAGAGTGCTGACATTCTCCGTCGCAGAGACCCCGGCACCGCGCAATTTCGCCGGATCCGTGTTGTGCAGAAAGCTGCTGATGCAGACTTCCTTCACCTGATTCGAACTGCCGGGAATGGCGGCGAGTGATTCGGGTTTTGGCAGCGTGTGATAGATATTTGCAAAGGCGAACAGCGGCAGATCAAGCGTGTGCAGCGGCAGTTTCGCGAAAAAAACATCGCCTTTGCGCTCAACATTAGCACTGCGCCAGAAGCGGGCACGTGGATCGGGGTCAATGCTGTAATAGATCTCCACCCGCGCGACAGGCAGCCTTTTCTGGTCCGGTGCGACGAGGAACAGCGGAATGTGATCGCCGGTTTGTAGTACGAGCTCGCTCGCGGGTGTCTCCGGCAGTGCCGGACCACCTTTGAGAAAATGATCAAACCAAAGCGGCATTGCCACCGCGACCTCTGGAATCAGTCGATGATTCAAATGCGGTGACCAGCTGTAGCGAGTCGGCTGGTTGGTGATGAGCGAGTTCGTGCGATAGACGTCGTCCATCCAGCCGTGAAAATCATTCGTTCCGCTGCGATGCAGCACGGGGCATTGGATGAGTACCGCATAGCTATCGAAGCTTAAGGTGCGACGGAACATTTCGACGTCGCCTTTCACATGCTCCTGCTGTGCCATGCCGCCGATGAACTCGTGCGGCTGCCAGCGAAAACCCTGACCGCCAACGCCTGGCACAGCAGCCTTCACGCGATCATCCGAACCGGCGACATACATCGTGAGATTGCCCCCCATCGAGAACCCATGCACGCCAAGTCGCCGCGCATCAACCTCCGGTTGCTGTTCGAGAAACGTCAGCCCTCGACGGCAGCCGAGCGTGAGCAGGTACCAATTGTTATTCTTCGGATGCTCGCGGTCCTCGAAGAACTGCTTCGGTCCGGGCAGGACGGTGTTGTAACCAGGCACATTGAGTTGAGTCGGATCCACTGCACCCCAATCCGTGTTGGGATCCCCGGGTTGCGCCCCCTCCACACTATTGAAGGGAGGCTGCCCGTCACCGTCGCCACCCCAATTCACGGACAACGCCGCGTATCCACGTCCCACGAGCAGTTTCACTTCGCTCAAAAAGGCCCGCTGCCCGCCGCCGTGGATGTGCATTACCGCTGGCAGTTTTTCTTTTGCACCCTCGGGAAAGCCATAGATCGCCGCCATGCGGGCAGGCTTGCCTTTGAAGTTGCCGATCAAGTATCGCACGTGCCGGAACACCCCGCCATCCTCCTTCCATTCGCGGATGATTTCGGTTTCGAGGGGGTCTTTGCGTGGATCAAAATCCGCCCAGAGTTCCGTCACGGATTGCGGTGGCTCAGCCGCATTCGTGAGGGTGAAAAACGGTAATGACAGGCCTAGTAGAAGAGGTTTCATGCGTTTGAAGTTGGGCAAAAGAAAAACGTTCACGGGTTCATGCGCCACAAGGTGAAATTCAGCACCGAGGCAAAACTGACCCACAGCAGGTAGGGCACCAGCAACCAAGCCGCGCCGCGATGCACGCGCCGGAAGGCAGCGATCGTTGCCACGATTCCCAGCCATAACAGCGCAATGTCCACAAACGCGAGACCAGGCAGATGCAATCCAAAGAACAATGGCGTCCACGCCGCATTGAGTGCCAGTTGAGCGAGGAATAAACTGAGTGCTCCGCGCTGCAAAGCAAAACCACCGCGCCGCCAAACGAGCCAGGCCGACACCGCCATCATTGTGTAAAGCAGGGTCCACACGGGGCCAAAAACCCAGGCAGGCGGATTCCATGACGGCTTGTGCAACGATGCATACCACGCATCCGGCATTGAAAACGCTCCCAGCGCTGGTGCGACAAAACACAGAATGATCCAGCCCGCGAGTCCGGGAATGGAGGAACCTCTTGATGGAGAAGATGTGGAAGACATGGCTGGGTAAAGTGGCACAACAAATCGAGATCCAAAGAGGATGCTCAATTCAAATGATGGTTAGCTCGTGAAAGAGCGCGACCGCACAAACACCGGAGTGAAGCGTGAAGTCCGGAGTGATTCTTTTGGAAACAACCTGATCTAATGCCATCAGGGTGCGAGTGGTGCAATCTCAGCGCCATCGCTCTGAACGAGAACGACCAGTTTTTTGAAACTGAACCGCTCGTTTGGCTTCACGTCTTTTCGATACAGACTGACACGATTGATCTCGCCGGGGAAGAGTTGCGCCTCAGGCACATCGACCTTCGAGAATCCTGCCTTGATCAAAGCATCATGCTGGGCGGCCGCCTGGGGGCGGATCGTCGGAGTCAGGGCGAAAAGCGTGCCAGGGCTCATGATCTTCACCTCGATTTTTTCGATGCTCGTGCGGAGGAATGCCAGATTGCGGACCTGATCGGGTATTTCCTGAATGACGTAGTCGCGGTCGTTGAAGAGCTTCACGCCAGCTTTCATCAGCGCAGGCTCATCGGGAGTTGGCGCGGGCCATTCGATGCGTTTGTGACCGGTTTGTGGTTCGAACTGGCCCACGGACTCCAGTTTACCGAACATGATGCGGTCGGTGGTGCCGGCATGGTCGCTTTGGGTGACGGTGAGCCAGAGGTTGCCCTCGTGTTCGTGGAAGGTCGGATACTGAAACGAATGCGGCGACTCGAAGCGGTATTTGCGCTGCCAGGATTTGCCGTCGCGGGAGATGTCCACGTTGAAGACGCTGCGACCGCAGTTCTGGATCCTGGTATTCTCCTGCCAGCCGAGGTAATAGATGCCACCGAAGTGATCGAAGGTCGGCTTTGAGTTCAGGCCGTTGGGCACAAAGGGCTTTGGCTCGGCCACGGCCCACGTTTTGCCGTCCAGGCTGGTGGTGAAGTGATAGTTGCCTGCGTCGTTGCGGACGATTGCCATCCATTTACCGTCGGGCAAGCGGTTCACTGCGGATTCGCTGAGTTGCTGCGACTGCGGCTCGTTGTAGTGGCCGATGATTTCGAAGGTAGCGAAGTCGTCGAGCAGCACGGCGAGGGCGTTTTGTTTGCCAGGGAAGTTGTTGAGCGCGACGTAGCGCTTGCCGTCGAACTCCTTGAACGAATCAAAGATGTAGAGGCCGTGGTTCACGGCGGGCCTTTTGAAGCCCTGGGCCGCGGCATCGGCATGAAAATGACGTGGCTCCATGTCGAAGGTGCCGGCTGCGGTCTTGAGCTTGGCTTTGTGGATGCTGTCTTCGAAGCTTTGCGTGCGCAGATCGAAGTCGCGATACCACGTCAGCTCGCTCGCCGACTTGCTGCAAAAGTAGGTGCGCAGCGTGTGCTCGTCCTTGCGGATGATGCGCGGCACAAAGACCTGCGCCTGTGGCAACGTGACGTTGGCGAATGCCTGGCCCGCTGTGGCCATCGGGTGCGTTTTTTCGACCTTGAGCGTCTTCATGTTCACCACCGTCAGCACGCAATACATCGCCACACCCGCGCCGTGGCCAGGGGTCACATCGTTGTCATGTTCGACGATGTAAGCCCGCTCGCCAACACAGACGAACTCCGCATCATGGGCCCCTTTCACCTGCGGTGCCGAGACGCGGAAGAGCCGCTGCATGACGATGTCACCCGCGAGAGCGGGGTCCCAGCCCAAGGGCAAAAGACTCTGCGCCGACACCAGCGGCACCATCAGGGCGAAAAGGGAGAGAATGGCTTTCATCATGGAAGGAGTGCAGTCTAAACGCCTAACATGGAGAGCATTCAGCGGAGATGGAGTGATTTGGAGTGGTATGGTATCACTTCCCAGAGACGTTCACCATTGGTGCGGGAAATA
>CAJCCF010000459.1 GCA_903960845.1 uncultured Verrucomicrobiota bacterium
CGCAGCGGCTTGGAGAGGCTGGACATGGCCTCGATGCTTGTGGCCCTTTTGGCATAGGTCCACTCGATGATCTGCTTGGCGCGAAATCCGGGCTCACCGAGTGAGGCCACTAAATCGGCCATGTCCTGCGGCGTGGTGCCGAGAAGCGAGGGCAGAGCGCGTGCCGGTGTGGCGGGTGAGTCAGTCGGCATGGAAGGCCCTCACCGTCTCTTTGACCAACGGCACGTCGTTCTTGTCCCTGACGAAGATGACTTTGCGTTCGTGGTAATATTTGGTTGCCCCCTGGGGCAGGGCGTAGAGCCATTCTTCGTCGTTGTTGCGGCGCTCAAAGGGCACGCCGACCAGCTCAAAGACATCACGGCCTCCCATGCCCGGCTTGATGCGGGCGAAACGGTGGTCGTCATATTTCAGCGAGTAACGCGTGCTTGACTGCAGGAAGTGACTCACTGCCTCCACCGCCTCACCAACCGGATAACCGAAGCTGAGAATGTAAAAGACCAGCAGCAGCGCGGGAAGACCGATGAGGAGAAGCGGGGTGAAGAGATACCAGTTCTTTTTCAGCATGGGAGTGAGTGGGGTGGGGGCGATGCTCTGACAGGGCGGCGGGTCTGGCAAGGATCAAATCCAAGTCGTGAATCCCAGCGCCTTGAGCAGTGTGCGCAGACTCATCGCGATCACGAGCAGTCCGACAACGACCATCATGGGACGGTGCGGCACTCTTTTGGTCAGATAGGCTCCGAAGGGTGCGGCGATGACTCCGCCGAGTGCCAGGCCGGCAATGACCTGCCAATGACCCAGTCCGATGCTCAGAAAGAAGGTGATGGAAGCGGACAGTGTTACGAAAAACTCCACCGCATTCACACTGCCCACCGTTTCGCGGAAGCCGTTGCCACGGACGATCAGATTGGTCGCCACGATGGGTCCCCATCCGCCGCCACCGACGGCATCGAGAAACGAACCGATGAGGGCCAGCGGTGTCAGTTTGGTCGTGACTTCACGCGGAGGGAAGGGGAGGAAGGCTTTGATGATGATGATCACGCCCATGATCATGAGGTAGCCGGAGATGTAGGGCTTGATCATGTCGCCATTCACCGAGCTGAGCACA
Source organism: uncultured Verrucomicrobiota bacterium (assembly GCA_903960845.1). Classification (GTDB taxonomy): domain Bacteria; phylum Verrucomicrobiota; class Verrucomicrobiia; order Verrucomicrobiales; family Verrucomicrobiaceae; genus Prosthecobacter. Next base: position 1,106 of record CAJCCF010000459.1, read on the forward strand.
TAGGCTCCGACGGCGGCACCGATGATGCCGGGGATGAGCAACCGGCGGAAAAGATCCCGGCTGATGTTTCCAAAGGCGTGGTGCGAGAGTGCTGAAGCACCTGTAGTGAAGCACTCGGCCGCGTGAACCGTGCTGCTGACCACGGCGGGAGACACCCCCCAGCCCATCAATAAGCTGGATGCCGTCACCCCATAGGCCATCCCCAGCGCACCATCAATGATCTGCGCCAGAAAGCCTGCCAGGATATAGACGAAGAAGTCGTGGGTCATGGGAGTCCTCAAACCCGCCTCAGGCGGGGGGCGGAGGCTGTCGGCTGTCAGGGGGTGGAGTTCAAGTGAAAGTTGGCCATCGGCAGTCCGGCAGGGTTGATAAGTCGTCGCGGTCATCCACGTTCGGTGCCCATGCTCCGCTTCCTCTTCATTGCTCTGGTTCTCGGCACCGCTTCGCTCACGGCTCAGGATCGCCCGCCTAACATCATCTTCATGCTGATCGACGACATGGGCTGGACGGACCTGGGCTGCTACGGCAGCAAGTATTACGAGACCCCGCACATCGACCAGCTCGCGAAGGACGGCATGCGCTTCACCAACGCCTACTCCGCCTGCACCGTCTGCTCGCCGACTCGTGCGGCGGTGTTGACGGGTAAGTCCCCGGCACGTCTCCACCTGACCGACTGGATCGCCGGTCATGACCGCCCGCATGCGCGGTTAAACATCCCGGATTGGACCAAGCACCTGCCTCTGGAAGAAGAGACGCTGGCTGAGCGCCTGAAGACGCGCGGTTACGCCACCGCCAGCATCGGCAAGTGGCATCTCGGCG
>CAJCCF010000460.1 GCA_903960845.1 uncultured Verrucomicrobiota bacterium
CCTGTATCATTGATACGGAAGGTAAACGAATGCCGATTGATGATGTCGCGGCCATTTTCGACCGTAAGCCGCACGCTGCCACGATCGGTGAACTTGATGGCATTGCCGATGAGGTTGATCAGGACTTGGCGGAGCCGTCCTTCATCGCCCAGAACCAGGCACTCTTGTTGCTCCGTCATGTGGCATTCTAGCAAGATGTCCTTGGCTTCGGCACGATGGCGCATGAGCTGAATGACGTTTTGCAAGAGTGCTTGGAGGTCAAAGGGCTCATGTTTGATCTCCACTCTGCCCGCCTCAACCTTGGAGATGTCAAGAATGTCTCCGATGATGTCGAGCAGTGCCGTGGCGGATTGCTCAGCAATCGTAACGAGGGAGGACTGGGCCGGAGTGAGCGAGGTATCCCGCAGCAACTGCAGCATGCCAATGACACCATTCATCGGCGTGCGGATCTCATGGCTCATGCTGGCCACGAAGATGCTTTTGGCCCGGCTGGCCGACTCCGCCTGCTCGCGTGCCTGACGTTGGAGCTCTTCTGCCTCGCGCTGACGTTCTTCAAGGGCCTTTTGCCGAGAGATGTCGAGATGCGTGCCGACAAAACGCCGGGCTCGACCCTTTTCGTCCCGGAGAGAACGACCACGGGCCATGATCCAAACGTAATGACCATCTTTGTGGCGAAGGCGATGCAGATTCTCATAAGTCTTCGTCATGCCCGAGATGTGATCTCCCACGAGCTGCAAGCTGCGGTCGATATCTTCAGGGTGAATTCGAGAATACCAGGCATCTGGATTGTCGATGATCTCCTCGTCGCGATAGCCCAACATCGCCTTCCACTCGTGGGAGAAAACAACGGCACCTTCGTCCACAAACCAGTCCCAGAAACCGATTTCACTGCCTTTCACGGCGAGGGTGAGACGCTCCTCCGACTCATGCAGGTCGATCATCTGCTTCTGGATGATCGCGGCGCTGGAACGGTTCGCATACAAGGCTCCCACCTGCGACGTGAAAACACGGAACGACTGAGCTTCATTATCGCTCAGCGCTTCATGAAACTCTGCGGCCGCCGTGGTTATGCCAGTGATCAGCAGCGCGAGTGGTTTCCCGTCGGGATGCCTGCAACACCCGGCTAGCATGTGGGAGAAATCCAGGCCTGCTTGCTGAAACTCGGCGCTCTCCGCAGCAAAGAAGCAAGAATTGTCCTGATGAACCATCGCGATGCGTGATTCGAGCCAGACACGGATGCTCTCAAAAGGAACATGGCCTGCTCGAAAACCCGATGAGGCGGCAGGCTGCGGCAACAGGAGTCCCTGCGAGTCAAAGAGCCAGAACAAGCCCACTTCCAGTTCGAACACATCAAGGAGCGCGTCTGCCACCATGATGGCGAAGGCTTCATCAGATGCTGCCAGAAGCGCCCGGGTGCTGAAGGAGTGAATGCGACCGAAACGTCCGAGCTCACAGTCGAGCCGGTTTCTTGTGTCAATGAGCTCCTGCTCGACCACAGAGAAACGCGTCACGCGGCGCTGGAGCTCGTCGTAGCGATGCTTCAGCGCCTCAAAGGCGGGCGTTTCTTCTTTTTCAGTCATCGTCTGAATGAGGCACGCTCAGCGGCGGTAGATGGCATAGATGGCCGTGGTGTAGTTGTGGTAGGTGTTGGCGCCGCCCATCCGCGCGAACTCGCCAAAGCCATACATACCCAGCCAAGGAGGAACGATACCGTCGCTGCTCAGCGGGAACTGCATTCGCCCCACCAGTTCCTCCTTCATCACGCGATTGAACAGGTAACGGCCTCGCGCGAGGCAGTCCGCGTGGAAAACGGCCACCGGCTTGCGCCCGCCCGCCCGCGCCACCATCGCCGCCATCATACGGTCCATGTCGGCGAAGATGCGCTCCTCATCACGGACGGTGAGCCAGAGCCGCGTTCCTTCGCGAATCGTCGTGGCGTAGTGCATGGCACCCTCGGCATCCCGTTTCGTCACCACACGCAGGATGTGCGGGTTGCCATACTCCTCTGCCAGAGCGGCAGGAAGTTCTTCGGCCAGGGCACCCACAGGGATAGAGTCGCCACAGGTGGCCTTTTCAGGGTCGAGGCCCAGTCGGCTGGTGTACTCCTGCCACGCCGGGTGGCCATTCAATTCGAGGATGCGGGTGCCTTCGGCTCGAGTGACCACCATCGGCTCGCCAACAGCAAGAAAGCCGTGCGTCGCCTGCGTGTCCACCTCGAGTGAGGGATCGGCAAATCCGACTGCCCACGCGCCATGCTCCAAAACCAGATCATCGACGATCTGGTAGCTGATCACACCGCGCATGTTGTCCGAAGAGGTCGCGCCGAAGATTGTCACCTCCGGCCCAAAGACGGACTCGATACCCGCGATGGCCCTGTCATTGGCGATTTCGATTCCCGACGCCAGAAAATGAATCATCGTGATACCGGGCTGCTGAGCTTTGAGCTGCAGTGCCAGTTCTACCGCCTTTTCGAAAGCATTGTGGCCGTAGATGCCGTCCACATGGGCGAAGGCAAGCTCAGGCCCGCGGACCGCCATTATCGCCACATCCTTTATCGACTCACTCACGCCTTCGCTGCCCACGATCCCGCAGCATGAGGCTCCCACCACCCGCACACCGGGAATCTGCCTCCGCACCTCGTCCGCCAAGGCATGGTAATCATGACCGATCGAGGCATGGAGCATGACAAGGTCACATTTTTTTTCGGTTCCTAGGGCGGCTTCGAGGCATTCAAGGATGGCATGCCTTGAATTGACCATGCGGGTACTGGCGGAAAAGAATTTGAGCATCGGAGGAAAGCGGAGAGGGCTGGATGGGAAATAGAGCGGCACTGTGCCACGATTCCACTTTGGGTTAACCCCAACTCCCCTCAGTCCATTAACACCTCAGTTTTTTGGGTCAACTAATTACATATCGGATCCCTTACCTCAACAATGCCATTTTTTTCAAGTAGGTCTTTGATCGCCTGCGAGCCGAAATTGACGACAGGATACGTGCGGCTTTCAGGGCCGGGGCTGCGAACCTCACCGCTGCGGCGGATGGCGAGGTGATCGCCCGCTTCGCTTCTGAAATCGCCAACAGCGCGATCACTGCCCTCGCTGGAGCTCATGTGACCTACATGGTGCTGCCGAGCGTGTGATTGACATGCCACGTCTGGCATGGACCAGCAGTATCTCTGCATCAATGCAGGCACCGGAGAAGTCACGGCCTCGAACGTGAGTTCGGCCCTGCCGTCGCTCAGCGGCATTCTCGGCACGCTGTTCGTTCTCCGCGTCACGTTCGAGCAAGACAACGTGCCAGTGGCCCTCCCCGCCAACTCGAGTGGGAAGCTGACTGTGAAACTGCCAGGTGCTGAGAGTGGATCACCCGTGTTGCTCGACACCTTGTGGACGGTGGCTGGCTCAGGTGCGCAGACGAGCTACACGTTCAGCCTGCTGGCAGACTCCGAGCCTATGCGCACCGCTCTCGCCAATAGCGCTGCCATTGCCCTGACCGCGCAGATCGAGTGGCAGATCACCAGCGAGCTTCCTCATCCGCGCAAGAGCCTGCCATTCCCCATCACTCTGCGCAATTCGCCCTCACGTCCTGAGGACACTGCCCCTGATCCAGCCGCCGATGCCGCCTGGGCTTGGATCAAGGCGCGCTTGGTGGCAGGATCGAATGTCACGTTCACTTTCAACGAAGAGGCCAAAACCATCACGATCAATACCGCAGGTGGTGCAAGTAATCCCACGGTGACCTGGTCGAACGTCACCAGCAAGCCAACCACGTTCCCGAGCGCGTGGAACGATGTGACTGGCAAGCCAAGCACCTTTCCACCAAGCACGCACAATCACTCATGGTTGCAGATCGTTGGCGGGCATCCCGGCGACAATGCCCTGCTGGTCGCATTCGTCCAAAGCTACGCCACCGCCGGCCAGATGTTCGATCTGCTCATCCCTCTGTCATCCGCCGTCTCAAGCAGTTACAATTCCTACTGGATAGGCGCTCCGGTGGTTTTGCCGCGTGATGCGGTCATTACCCACATCGGGCTTGCCATGCGCAATGCA
>CAJCCF010000461.1 GCA_903960845.1 uncultured Verrucomicrobiota bacterium
ACCAGATCGGCGGGCCGCAGAATCCACGGGCCTACGGTTACAGGGGAATGCAAGAGCCCCTTCTCGAACAGCGTCGACAGCAGCGTCGCTGCAGTGGTGCAAGCTCTCGAGCATTCTGTTCGCGAATGGCCAGGTGCGCAGGTCAGGCGCGACGACGTCACGATCTTGTGCATCGACCTCTGACCGGGAGCGCTCACCTCGTCACCCTGCGTCTGTCCCGGCGACCCTGCGTGCGCGGGCTTTATGGGGCGGGTTTCCGCCCCACCACCAAATTGATCTGCCCAGTCCCGGTGAATCCATCCGGCCCTTCAAACCGCTTCAAAATCACCGCCAATTCAGCCCAGGCGGCGCTCTGACGGTCGGCCGGGAGATCGGCGATGAGCGATTTGTAAAACGCGTAGCCATCGCGGATCATCGACACCTCCGAGGCCGCACTTTCCATCCGTTGCCCGGTCGCGAGGCTACTGACCTCGATATCAGTAAATCCAGCTTTCTGGAAAAGCGTCTCCAGTTTCGTCGGATCAATGAACATCCGCCCAGACGAGTTGCTGTAGATTTATCTGCCGATGGCGTGCGTCCCTCAGCCGCCAATCATGACGGTGGCGCACCCCAGGGCAATACTGCCGCCATGCGCAGTCGAATCACCAACACGGGCAGCTGGCTTGCCGCCGATCAGAACGGTGGCGGAGCCCCGCACGATGCTGTCGGGCGGACCCACGCAGATGCACATGTCGCCGACCGCTGCAGCGGGAAGATGTCCGATAAGCACGGTGGGCGTGCAAGGCCCAGTAATCGGCCCGCCCACATGGGGAACTGGCGGAATGCCCGGTGTCACCATGGGACATACATGATGATCGGTGATCCGGGCTGCTGGCGGCATGGCGGCGCTCTTGTTCAGTTGATAAGGACCAATGCGCCCTTGACCGTTGTCTGGCCTGACGCCGACAACTCGGCCGTGGCTGCGCCCTTGGCGGTGAAGGCGAGGTTGGCGCTCTGAGTGATGTTCAATGCCGTCTGACTGATGTCGGCTTTGGCCGTGGTCGATATATTGCCGGTAGCCTGAAGGCTGATGTTCCCGCCGGCCTCGAACACGATGTCCTTGGGACTGATGATCTTGATGCCTTCCGGACCCATTTCGATGCGGTTGCCGTTGATGTCTTGCACCACCAGCAGCTTGTTCGGGTCGTCGATCACGATCTTGCTGTTGGATCGTGTGAGGATCGTCACCTTGCCCAGGTTTACATCAACCTGGACCATGTCTTCGATGGGCATATGTGTTTTTCGACGTGCTTGGGTTCGGTGATTTATATCAGACAGGGACAACCGCGCAGGGCCGGTTCTATGCCGTTTCGTGTGGAATTTGGCTTCACATCTGCATGCCGGTCCAGCCCGAAGGATTCCTACGCATGCCCCACAGGATGGAGCGACGCTGCTTGGGCGTGAGGTGACCCAGTTCCTCTTGCACCCGCGCCTGGTCGGTCTTCCACTCAGCCATGCGCATCTCGTCCACTGCCTAGCCTGCGAGTTTGACGACATGGAAGCGGTCGTCGCTGACCAGCGCGTTGGGCAAGTGGGCGGTGGCGCCTTTGAGATGCCTGATGAAACCTGGCGCAAGCTGAAAAGCTCGCGTGGTCTGCCCGGAGGGGATCGAACCCCCAACCCCCAGCTTAGAAGGCTGGTGCTCTATCCGGTTGAGCTACGGGCAGACTTGCAAGCCTGGATTCTAGGAGCCGGCACGGTTTGGTCTGCTCCGGTCAGAATGCTGCCCAGCTCAGGCTCTCGACCGGCCTGTTGATCCGCCTGCCCATCCCCCGAGCGAGGACCCGCGATGCCTGGCCTGATCCCACGCCCCGGTCGATTTGACCGCCTCGACGCCTTGCGTGGTGCGGCGATCGT
>CAJCCF010000462.1 GCA_903960845.1 uncultured Verrucomicrobiota bacterium
ATGATCAATGTTATTGTGATTCTCGAAATCGATCCGGCACGCGTAGACGAGTTTCTCGACGTGATCACCTTCAACGCTGCCGAGTCGGTGAAAGAACCCGGCTGCCTGCGCTTCGAGGTGAATCGCCAGTTCGATCAGCCCAACCTCTTTGCCCTCAGCGAGCAGTATGTGGACAAAGAAGCGATGGAAGCGCATTACCTGACCCCGCACTTCGCTCAGTGGAAGGAAAAATCCGCCACCGGATTCGTCATCAAGCGCTGGTCCGTGAAGGGACCTGTGCTGGCCTGAATTGTCACCGGGCGGAGAGGAAGCCTGAGCCAATGAAGCCACAGTGTGTGCTTTTGTGACTTGAGGCCGCGCAAAAGAAAGTTTGCGCAGTGATCATCGTTCTTGTTAGCCTTCTGTTCTTCGCTGGCGCTGTGCCGGCGGACTCAGTTCCAAACCAGAGCGCAACCCCTGTCATGAACCAAACCAACGCAACTCGCCGCACCTTCCTGCGCGGCACCGTCGCCGGCGCTGCCGGCATCGCCGTCCTCCCTTCCTTTGCCGCACCCCTTGGGGCCAATGGTGACGTCCGCGTCGCCGTGATCGGCTTCAACAGTCGCGGTGCCGGCCATATCAGCAGCCTGCTCGCCATCAAGGGCGTGCGCATCGTGGCCCTCTGCGATGTCGACGACAAGGTCATGGCCAAACAGGTCGCCGCCTTTGCCAAAAAGGGCCTGCAAGTGAAGCAGTACAAGGACTTCCGCGAGTGCTGCGCCGACAAGGACATCGATGCCATCACCATCGCCACGCCTAACCACAGCCACACGCTGATCGCCATGACCGGCATTGCCAACGGCAAGCACGTCTATGTCGAGAAGCCCGTCGCTCACAACATTTGGGAAGGCCGCAAGCTCGTCGACGCCGCCGCCATTGCAGAAAAGAAAGGCCTCGTCGTCCAGCACGGCATGCAGCGCCGCTCCTCCCCCGGCTGGCAGGCTGCGATGGATTTCGTCAAGGCTGGCAAAATCGGCAAAGTGCAGCTCTCCCGCGGCATCAATTTCAAGGCGCGCAAGAGCATCGGCAAAGTCGCCGCCCCCGTGCAGCCCGACGCCAATGGCCGCATCGCCAGCACCTTCCGCGACACCGGTGGCAAGCCGCAGCTCATCGATCTCGATTACAAACTCTGGTCAGCCCCGCGCCCAATGGCTCCCGTGCAGCGCGAGCAGATGCACTATGACTGGCATTGGCAGTGGGCCTATGGCAACGGCGACATCGGCAACCAGGGACCACATCAGCTCGACGTCGCCCGCTGGGCGCTCGGCAATCCAGGCCTGCCAAAACGCGTCATGAGCTTCGGCGGACGCTGGGGCTACAAGGACGACGGCCAGACCGCCAACAATCAAATGGCGTTCTACCAGTATGCCGAAGGCGCTCCGCTGCTCTTTGACAATCGCGGTCTGCCAATGAAGGACATGAACTGGACCAAGGGTTTCGAGCCCGTGTTCCGCATCAATGGCAAAACCTCCGCGCCACGCATCGGCAACGTCATTCATTGCGAAGGCGGCTTCGTCGCTGAAGCCAAAGCCTACGACAACGAGGGCCAGACCATCCAGAAGTTCGACGGCTTCGATGAAGGCGCCAACCACATGCAAAACTTCATCGACTCCGTTCGTGCAGGCAAGCTCATCAACAGCAACCTGCACGTCTCACACGGCTTCCAGGCCTCGGCTCTCGCGCACATGTCGAACATCTCCTACCGCCTCGGCAAGCAGATGAGCAACGCCGAGCTCAAGGAGCGCCTCGCCAACGACAAGGCCGGCCAGGAAACACTGGCTGACTTCATCGCCAATCTCGAAGCCAACCAGATCGACCTCGGCACTGAAAAAATCAGCGTTGGCCCATGGCTCGACTTCGACCCAGCGTCCGAGAAGTTCACTGGCGAGTTCGCTGCGGAAGCCAACAAACTGGCGACGGATGAATATGCCGCCGGTTTCGAGCTGCCCAGCATCAGCTAAATCCTCATCGGGTCATCAGGCCCGTCTGATTCGCTCTGTCAAAACCCGTGTCGCACCCTGCGGCGCGGGTTTTTTCATGGGGTTGTGCAGCCTCTGCGGGAAAACAGCCGGTCATACGACCAACAAACTCCTTGCGCTTCCAGGGTGTGCGCCTATTCTTCGCGCCCTTTTTCCAAACCCAAACACTTTTTTAACTCATGTCGCAGCACCGCAGCCTCAAAAATTCCGGCGGATCCGTCGGCTCCAAGCGCAGTGTCCTGAAGCGCGGTGAACGCATCAAGCTTCTCAAGGCCCGCGGTCAATGGAAGGATGGTCGCCTGCCGACCGGCCTGCCAAAGACCAAGTCCGAGTAATTCCCCCCGGCATTGGCGGCTAGGAGCCGCCTGCCATTTTTATCGTGCGCCTCAATCGATTCCTCAGCCAGTGTGGCCTCGGCTCACGCCGCGGTTCTGAACAAATCATTCTTGAGGGCCGCGTGGCCATCAATGGTCGCGAGATCAAAGACCTGAGCACGCTGGTGGGTGATGGTGATCAAGTCACCGTCGATGGCAAACCTGTCCGCCAGGAAACCGGCATCGTCATCGCCCTGAACAAGCCGCGCGGTTACATTTGCAGCCGCAGTGACGAGAAGGATCGCATGACGATCTACGCGCTGCTGCCAAAACCCTTCCAGACCCTGCATCATGTCGGCCGGCTGGACAAAGACAGCGAGGGGCTGCTCCTTCTCACCAATCGCGGTGATCTTTCCCACCACCTCATTCATCCCAGCCACGGCGCGGAAAAGGAATACGAGGTCATCGTGGACAAGCCTCTGGATCAGGCCGTGATGGCCAAACTGATCAAGGGCATGCTGACCGAAGAAGGCTACGCCAAGGCGGAGCGCACCTGGATGATCAGCGAGTACCGCTGCCATGTCGTGCTCAAGCAGGGTATGAAGCGCCAGATTCGCCTGATGTTTTACCAGCTCGGTTATGAAGTCGAGCGCCTCACCCGCACCCGCATCGGCTGGTTGGAACTCAAGGGTCTGCAAAAAGGCGGCTGGAAGCAGCTCACCAACACCGAGGTCGAGCGTTTCTTCTCCAAAGAAGGCACCAGCGGTCGGCCCGCAAAACTCGACAAGCCACGCGCTGCGAGTCCTGAGACGGATGTCGCTGAAGTGGTCCGCCCGCTGCGGAAGACCGAGGCCCGTGAGCGCCCTGCACGCGGAAAATCCAGTTTCAACAAGAGTGGTCCGCGCGAAGAACGGCCGTTCCGTCCATCCCGCCCAACCGGCCGGGGACCTGCATGCGAACGCCCACCCGTTATTGAAGCCGAAGAAGGCAACCGGCCCGTCTGGGGAAAACGCAGTTTCAGCAAAAAAGCCACAAGTGACGGCAATCGTGGTCGCAGTTTTGGCAAGCCTGGCGGCCCGCGCGAGGAGAGCCCCCGCCGCGATGAATCCGCACCGCCTTCCCGCGAAAAACGCCGCTTTGGCAAAGGCAAGCCGACTGGCGACAGTCGTCCAGCCCGCAGTTTCGACAAACCACGCGCCGCGCGTGAAGACGGTCCGCGCCGCCCTCCCTCACGGTCTGGAACCGGCCAGGGCTCCGGCAACAGCCGCCCATCAAGCAGCAGCAAGCGCAACGGCCCTCAACGCCGCCGTTGATTAAACCGCCACCTGCAGCCTGAACGGGGCTGCACGGAAACTGACCGGAGTCTGACCTGAGATGAGTTCCCCATCGACCTGAAAGGGCGAAGCCGGCTTTGCCGTGACGGTGAACTCACTGACCTTGAGATAATCAATGTCCGCAGCAGCCTCGTAGCCGCGCTCAAGGATGGCGCAAATCAGTTGGGCAAACTCCCAGCCGCTGAGACCGCGCAGAATGATCACATCCATGAGACCATCCTGATTGTTAGCCTTGGGGAAAACCGGAACAGGTCCTCCATAGTGCTTCCCCGAACCAATCAGCACCACCGAACCATGCATATCCGGGCGGCCGGCAACCTGCACCGTGAGTGTGGGCTGCTTGCGCATCAGCACCTGCACCGCCGACATAACATAGCTCAGCAGCCCGAATTTCTTTTTTCGCTCCCATGGAGTCTGGCGGATCACCTCCGCATCAAAGCCCACGCCGGCTAGCTGCACAAAAAACTGCTCATTCGCCTGCCACAGATCCACCTCACGCAGGCGACCACTCGTGATCATCTTCCAGCAGTTCGCGATGTTGGAGCTCGGCATGCCTAACTCGAGCGAAAAAACATTCATCGTGCCAATCGGCAGCACACCGAGAGCCGTGTGCTTTTCTCCCGGCGGGCGCTGCGCATTCACCCGGCACAGGCCCTGCAGGACCTCATTCATCGTCCCATCCCCGCCTGCCGCCACCACAAGGCCATGCCCCTCACGGGCCAACTGCTCGGCGATCTTTGAAGCTTCGCCGGGAGCCTTGGTCAGGATGATCTCAGGCTCGGGCGAAAGGGCGCGCAGCACACTTTCCCGTGCGGCGGCTTTGGTGCTCTTGGCGGCGGGATTCAGGATGACGGGAATTCGTGCAGACATGCCGTGCGCGGTTATGCGGCAGGATCAGTGCCGGCACAAGTGACAGTCGCAACGACTGCGCGGTTCCCTTGCATGTGCCTTCTGGCGTGGTTGAATGCGCGCCCCACCATGAAGGACGATCCCACAGTGCCAAACGGCGCGCGTTTCGAGACGCGCGCCATCCATGTCGGCCAAGACTACCGCAGCGAGACCGGCGCGGTGATTCCGCCGATCTACATGACCTCGACCTTTGAAACGGGGAACCCCGGCAATTTTGACTACACCCGGAGCGGCAGTCCAAATTTCCGCAATCTGCAAACCACGCTCGCCAGCCTGGAGAACGCCCGGCACTGCACCGTCTTCGCGAGCGGCGTGTCCGCCATCACCGCCATCGCCTTCGGTCTCAAAGCCGGAGACACCATCATCTCCGAGCAGAACATCTATGGCTGCACCTACCGCCTCTTCGAGCGCGTGCTGCGCAAGTTTGATGTGCAGATCAAGTATGTGGACCTCGCCAATCCGGGGAATTATGCGCTCATCGCAGAAACCAAGCCCGCGCTCGTGTGGCTGGAATCGCCGACCAATCCGCTGCTCAAGGTCCTCGACATCCAAGCCATCTCCGATGTGGCTCACCGCGCCGGCAGCACCGTCGTCGTGGACAACACCTTCGCCTCAAGCATGCTTCAGCAGCCGCTCGATCTCGGCGCCGACCTGTCACTGCTCAGCACGACGAAGTACACCAACGGCCACTCCGACGCCCTCGGTGGAGCCGTTTGCTCAAACTCGGACGAATGGCAGGACAAGATGATCTTTGCCCAAAAAGCCCTCGGCCTGCAACCCAGCCCGTTCGATTCATGGCTCACCTCACGCGGCGTAAAGACGGAGGCTCTGCGCATGGAGCGCCACAACGCCAATGCGCTCGAGCTGGCCAAACGTCTCGAAGCACGCCAGGGCGTTGTGAGCGTGCGCTACCCGTTCCTGCCCAGCCATCCGCAGCATGAGCTGGCGCGGAAGCAGATGTCTGGCGGCAGCGGCATGCTGCTCGCCGACTTTGGCCACACGCAGGATGACGCGCTCGCTTTCATCCGCCGTCTGCATCTCTTCACTCAGGCCGAAAGCCTCGGCGGCATCGAATCCCTCGTCTGCCACCCGGCCACCATGACCCATGCATCCATCCCGAAAGAAATTCGTGAGGCAGCCGGCGTCACCGACGGACTGGTGCGATTCTCCGTCGGGATCGAGCACGTCGAAGACCTCTGGGCCGACATCGAGCAAGCCCTCAACACCAAGGCCTGATCATGTCCGATTTGATCCATCACCCGCTCTGGCAGGCGGATACGCTGGGCAGTCCGCTGCCTGACCATGAGTTTGGCGTCAGCGTCAGCCTGCCGCTGTGGAAACATGTCATCGGCTACGAGGAGGGGGATCAGGACATCGTGTCGAAATTCCGCTCCGGCTATCCGCGCTTCTGCTGCCCGCCGGCTGTGAGCGAATTGTTTGCCGCTGCGGAAAAAGATCTCGCGGGTGCAGGCGAGCGCTGCCTCGTTTTCCCGCACCTTCTTCACGCCGGGCGCTGCATCGAATTCATGAACCGGAATGGTTTTACCGGCCGCGCCATTGCCTGGAAAAACGGGCTCGGTGCCGTGGTCTTCCCCGCTGCCGCGCATGAGACGGCCCGGCGCTTCTGGCGCTTTTGCGGCGAGATTGTGAGCACGCGGCAGGCCTGCGATGCTCTCGGTAAATCAAGGAGCGAATGCTCCGAATCCGATGGCATCGCAGCCAATCGAACGATCCGCGAGCGTCTCGCCGGCATCTCCGGCCAGCAGCCGGAGGACGTGTTTCTTTTCCCCTCCGGCATGGCGGCAAACTTCGCCGTGCATCGAATGCTCACGACGCTCTTTCCCAATCGCAAGACCGCACAGCTCGACTTCCCGTATGTCGATGTGTTGAAGCTTCAGCAGATGTTCGGCAATGGCGCGCACTTCCTGCCGATGATCGACGACAGCGAATACGACGATCTTCGAGCGCTGCTGAAATACGAGCCGCTGGCCGGCATTTTCTGTGAGGCACCCAGCAATCCCATGCTCCGCTGCGTGGATCTTGAGCGCCTCCTGAATATCCGCGAGGAAACACAGACGAACACACCGGTCATCGTCGATGACACCATCTCCACCGTGGCTCACGTCGACGCCATGCGCGCGGCTGACGTCGTCACCTCCAGCCTAACGAAAAGCTTTTCTGGCGCCGGGGATGTGCTTGCCGGCAGTGTCATCCTGAATCGCGCCTCGCCTCATCACGGCGCCTTTTCCACCTTCCTCACCGCCCATGCCGGCCACACCCTCTGGCGTGGCGATGCCGTGGCGCTGGAGCACAACAGTCGCGACTTCGTCCAGCGCGCCGGCACGATGAGCCGCAATGCGCTCGCCCTGGCTGAATTCCTGCGCGCTCATCCCCGCGTGGAAAAAGTCTGGCACGCGAAAGAACAAGGCGGCCGCGGATATGAATTCATCCGTCGTGAAGGCGGCGGCTACGGCTGTCTGTTTTCCTTTCTGCTAAAGGATGCCAGGGCCACCAGTCCGCACTTCTATGATGCCCTGCACGTTTGCAAGGGACCGAGCCTCGGCACCAATTTCACGCTCGTCTGCCCCTACACTCTGCTTGCCCATTATGGCGAACTCGAATGGGCGGAGAGCTGTGGCGTGCCCAGCCACCTCATCCGCGTCTCTGCCGGTCTCGAAGACAGCGCCGACCTGATCGCGCGGTTTGACGAAGCCTTGTCAAAGTAGCCCTCGCGCTATGCGAGAGGAGCATTGGAGAGACATCGACACCCAGCATTCACGAAGATCGAAAACGTTGGATGCCGGTGTGAAACGTCGGCTCATCTTGCAGGTGCAGGATGGCTGCTTTGCTTGTGCCATCACAGACTCAAGTCCGTCACGGCACCGTGGCTGGCATCGCTCGTGAGCTTGGCATACTTCGCCAGCACGCCACGGGTGTAGCGGGGCTTCGGCTGCTTCCATTTGGCGAGACGGGTTTTGAGTTCGGCGGCGGGGATGCCGAGCGTGATGGCGCGTTTCTCGGCATCGATGGTGATCGGGTCGCCATTCTTGATGACCGCTATCGGCCCGCCAACAAAGGCTTCCGGCGTGACATGGCCGACAACGAAGCCGTGGCTGCCGCCGCTGAAACGACCGTCGGTGATGAAGGCGACATCTTTGCCTAAACCCTTGCCCATGATGGCGGAGGTCGGAGAAAGCATCTCACGCATGCCCGGGCCGCCTTTCGGTCCTTCCATGCGCACCACGATGACATGACCCTTTTTGACCTTGTCATTCAGGATGGCCTGCAGCGCGGTTTCCTCAGACTCGAACACGATGGCCTTGCCTTCGAATTTGAGGCCTTCCTTGCCTGATATTTTGCCGACGGCGCCTTCCGGGCAGAGGTTGCCTTTGAAGATGACGAGGTGGCTGTCCTTCTTGATCGGATCGCTCAGCGGACGCACGATCTGCTGGTCCTTTGGCCAGAAGATCTTCGAGTTCTTCATGTTCTCCTTCATCGTCTTGCCGGTGACCGTGAGGCAGTCGCCATGCATGAGCCCTTCGTTCACCAGGATGCGAATGAGCGGCACGGTGCCGCCAATCTTCACCAGGTCGTTCATGAAGTATTTGCCGCTGGGCTTCACATCGGCCAGCACCGGCGTCTTTTTGCCGATGCGGACAAAATCTTCAATGCCGAGCTTCACACCCGCGCTGTGCGCCATGGCGATGAGGTGCAGCACGGCATTCGTGGAACCGCCGAGCGTGATGATGAGCGTGATGGCATTTTCAAAAGCCTCCTTGGTCATGATGTCCCGGGGCGTGATGCCGCGTTTGATCATGTGCATGACGGCAGCACCGGCATCGAAGCAGTCGATCAGCTTCTCGTTGGAGACAGCC
>CAJCCF010000463.1 GCA_903960845.1 uncultured Verrucomicrobiota bacterium
ATGATGATCGCGTCCTCCTTGAAGTGTTGGAGCAGCCAGTTGCGCAACGAGGAGATGCCCATCACGGAGTCCGGCACGGTGGCCTTTGTCAGTTGGATATGAGCATACTGCTCAAGCTCGCTTTCCGGCACGAGCAGTGTGGCGCTCGGGAACAGCTTGTGGCTGGTCATCGTTCGCGCCCGGCTGCGGCTCAGGATGACCAGGCGCAGGCTCAGGGGTTGGAGTTCCGGCCAGAGCGGCCCGTTTGCAGAGATCGAGGAGGCGTTTTCCATAGAGGACACGGCCGATGCCGAGTTTTTTGGTGGTTCGTGTGATCGAGTAATCCACCTCGCGCACGCCCATGAGCTGCAGCACCTGCATCCAGTCGCGCAGGTCATGGAACATGAAGACAAGGTAGTCGTGGTGCTCGAACGCCTGGCACTCCATGCGGGGGATGATTTCCATCTCCTCGGAGGGGTCTTCGGCGTCGAACAGTTTGCGGATCTCGTCTTCGGCAAAGCCGGTGAGTTCGAGATCAAAAGAGGGGTCGCTTTCCTGGATGGATTTGAGCAGCCGCTTCAAATCGCCTTCATCGAGTTCCGCCAGTTCGGCGAGGCGGTTGTCAGCGAGCAGGTCCGCGAGTTCCTCGGCTTCGCTGGCATAGTCCTGCTCATCCACCGGCACGGATTCACAGCCGATCAGTAGTGCGGCCTCCAGCCGGCCATGTCCGCGCACGATCATGCCGCTGCGTTTGGAGAGGGTGATCGAGTTCCGCCAGCCCTGCTCCTGAATGATGGAGGCCAGCAAGGCGATCTGATGCGCGCTGTGCCGGTTTGGGTTCGCTGGATTGGGCTTCAGCGTGTTGGGATCAATCAGCCGCGTGTGGGCGCAGTAAATGGGAATACTCACGCACCGCGAGAAGTGTCAACGGCGTTGACGCACACCTACCACTATACGAGAGCTGCGTATGGCTGCCATGAAACTTCCCAAAGGGGTGACTCCCCGCAAATTCGCCCGCGCGCTTCAGGCGTGGCGCGAGAAAAAGGCGTTCAGCCAGCGCGATGCTGCGGAGTTTCTGGGCATCAGCAAGCGCACGCTGGAGAACTGGGAACAGGAGCGCGCCACACCGCGTGGCTATGCTGTGGTGGCGTTGATGAAGCTGCTGGCGATGAAGTGACGTTGACTCCGCAGCCAGCGGAGTCATGGAATCATCGCTGCCGCCCGATCTCGCCCGCAAGCTCCTCAACAAGGATCTCGCCAATCTCGTTCAACGTGTTCACAAAGGCGGAAAGCTGACTCGTGCGGAGCGGGCCATGCTACAAAATGTGGCCAGCAACACTGTGGGCGGTGACAAGGTGGGACCGGCCTTCGCGCGAAACTTCATTGATCTCGCTGACATTCTCGGGGTCACCCGCCAGTCGGTCACCGCCTGGAAGAAGCGGAAGGATGCGCCAACCCCAGCGGCCAATGGTCTGCACGATGTCTCGGCCTGGCGTGATTTCATGCGGCGGCATGATCTGAAAGGCGCGGCTCCCTCCACGGATGAGGAAACGGCCCTGCGCGCACGCAAGCTCCTTGCTGAGGTGGAAGATCGTGAACTCAAAGTCGCCCTCAAAAAAGGGCTCTATGTTTCCATGGAAGAAGTGAGCCTCGAATGGACGCGGGTGGCTGGCCGAGTCACCAGCCTGTTGCGCAACAAGTTCGAGAACGAACTGCCACCGATCCTCTCCGGTCTCGATGCCACCGGCATTCAGGAGGAGAACCGCAAGGCCATCGACGAAGTGCTGACTCTGCTCAATCAAGGACATGGCTGAGACACTGAGCAACATCGGTTGCCGGATCTGGCAGCCCCCTGATCGCCGCCCACCATGGGCCTGGGCGGAAGAGCA
>CAJCCF010000464.1 GCA_903960845.1 uncultured Verrucomicrobiota bacterium
AGCGGGAAGACTTCAGGTATTCCTCCACCGTCATGGTCCAGACATCACCCGTGCCCCGGCGATCCAGGGCGCCTGCGCTTGCGTGGTGAATGGAATGCTCCCAGCGCCACTGGTAATAGGGGGTGAGCGTCAGCAGGCCGGTGATGAAACCCACCACATCATTGGCCAGTTTCGATTTGAAAAACGAGCCATGTCCGCAGTCATGGAAGATGATGAAAATCCGGACAAGAAACAGACCCGCAATGACCGCGAGGAGAAAGGTGAGCAGGTAGGAATAGGCCAGCGTGTGGTACATCAGAAACCACAGGAGCAGGAAAGGCCCGATGGTGTTCACCAGTTGCCAGCTCGCGCGCCACGTCGAGGGCTGCTGATACTTGAGAACAATGGCCTTCCACGCGGCAGTGTCCTGCCTGGGTTTTCGCGGGGCCTGAGGCACCTGGTTGTCGGTGGGGCTCATGTCGATTCAATTTCACCGTTGCCGCGTCGCTTGGCTCTGCCGTCCCCAGGCGTGGCCAGGCACCCGATTTTTCCGGGCGTGTGAACCAGCAGATGTCTGGCTCTGCGAAAGATGCGGGCGCGCAGGTTCTTCATCCGGCGCTTGATCGGATGGGCAAGGTTGCCTGATTCGGCTCCTGCATAATGCTCGCGCAGCATGGCCAGGTCATGCATCTGACCGAGCATGCTGCCGAGCTTGCGCGCGGCCTTGCAGTGACGCCGGTCACGCAGCAGCATCAGTGATTCACAGTAATGATACTTCACCGGGCCCCGCCAGTGATGCAATCGCGCCGGGGAGGGTTTCTGCTCACAGCGTCGAAGTCCCTTCCGGACTTTGGCATAACGTTTCGCGTAGGCCCGGGCCACATCATTCCAGTCGAGCGGGCGGATGGTCATGCTCTGCAACCGCTTCGTGAGTTCCCTGGCCGCCGCTTGCAATTTGCGCACCCGTGCCGGATCTGGCAGACCGTTTGAAACATCACCCATCTCAGGCGCAACGTATTCACTGTGAGAAGAGGCAGCGCCCCCGTCGGAGAATTCATCGAGAAGCGCATTGAGCACATGCTGGTCACGGTTCATGGCAAAGGCCTTCTTCAGGGCCCGCATGTTGCTCTGAAGAACCCTCAGGCTGGCCGCTGACACACCCGGCTCAATGAGTCTCAGGATGGCGCGCAGCTTTTTCATGCGAACTCGGAGCGAGTGGATCCGCGTTTGGGAATCACCAGAGGCTATCTGTTCAAGATCGCGTTCCGCCTGCCGTGAGATGGACTGCAGCACCCGCCGCAGTCTCAGACCAGGAGGTGTGGATGAAGGATGTGGATGAAGTGACACGGAAGTAAGTCCGCATGCATGGCGGGTGCCGGCCTGGTCAATGGCCGGCGGGGAAACTCACGTTTTCTCCGGCGACTCAAGATCACCAGGCACCACCAGCACGGGGCAATGGGCATGCTTCAGCACGTCGTCAGTGACAGTGCCAACGAGCATGCGGTAGAGCGTGCTGTGGTGGTGTGATCCCAGAATAATCAGGTCGGCTCCGAGCCGGCGGGTCTCTGCAAGCACGCCCTCCACGCTCATGTCCTCAAGCTGCTTCACGCTTGCACTGACTCCGAATTTGGTCAGAGAATCCCGCAACTCCATGAGCTGTTCATAGTGCTTTGCGATCTTCTCCTTCGAGGGTGTCTGCAGGATGGTGGGCGAGGCAAGCCCGACGTCGAAGACCACGGGTTCCTTCGTCACAACATGCAGGATGATCACCTGACTATGGAAGGCGGAGGCCAGAGTGTGAGCCTGCTTGAGCACCTTGAATGTCAGATCGGAAAGATCGGTCAGGACTACGATGGTTTTCATAAGGTTAGACTTCCGTGGCTGGTTTCACCACAAGCATCGAGCAGGGAAGCTTGGTCAGGAGGCGCTCAGCCGTGGATCCCAGAAGTACGTAGCGCAGGTTGGTGCGTCCCTTGTGGCCGACGATGATCAAGTCCGCCTTCACTTCCTCGGCATGAGCCGCGATGCCGTTGCCATAGTTCATGGCTTCATGAAGCACCTCAGACGATTGAATGCCCTGCGCTGCTTCGCTCACGAAATCGTGCAGTTCAGTGCGCAGATTTTTGATGAAATGATCACGCTGCTCCGGGGTGGTGGTGATCATGTTCGGCATGCCAATTTCACCAAAGGGCGCGGAGTAGGGCAGGGCGGTCCATGGATCCTGCCAGACGTGCAGGAAATCAATCGCGGCACCATCCTTGATGGCGATCCTGCGCGCGGCGGCGACGACTTCCCGGGAGATTTCGGAGAAATCAATCCCGGCAACCACCCTGCGGAACGGGTGTGAGTGATCAGCCCGCACCAGCAGAACCCGGCAGGGAGCTTTGCGCGCCAGCTTGCGTGAGACTGAGCCGGCGCCCGTTGGAGTGTTCCCGGCTCCGGCAATGCCGGCGACGAGCAGGTCGGCCTCCAGCTTCCGTATCTGTTCAAGGATCTCGTGCAGGGGATTGCCGATCACGATGTGAATCTGACAGCAGGTTGGCAGAGGAATGTTTTCCAGCCAGCGTTGAATGGCGGCGCTGGTCCCGGCGGTTGATTTGCTGACCTCAAGATCATAGTCCGATCCGTGACTCCTTGCCAGTGCGCTCAGGGCTGCCTCGTCAACGACATGCAGCACATTCAATTTTGCCCCCTGAAGGCGGGCTATGCGCGCGGCCTGCTCAAGGGCCGCGCGTGATCCAGTGGAGAAATCAATGGCAACGAGGATGGAGTTCAGCGTGTTCATCGGATGGGATTGGATGTAATTCCGGACGGCGGGAAGCTAGGCGTGTGCGATTTGGAAGCAAATGAGGTTAGTATTCGTGGATGAGTGAAGCCTGCGCGGATATTGGCATCTCAACCGGGCGGTGAAGGGGGGCTGGTGTCAATGTTTTGGCTTTGCTGGCCGGGTGGCTGGCGCGGGTGTGATGTGAGTCTCGACGCTGCCGAGCATGGCAAGCGTCTCGCGAATCGTGTCGACATCGACAGCGACGGCAAGGTGGGAGAAGGAGGAGGTCTTGGGGCCGATGCGCTGAATGACCACGCCAACCAGTTCGGGGCGCGTGCCGCGGCCGATGATGAAAACGGGCGCACCGCTGTCGCCTGGATAGACATCCGAGTTGATCAGGAACCGGCCTTGAGCCTGGGATGTGCCGAGCGGGTAGGAGGCAATCCGGCCACTGCGCAAAACCGGGAAGGCACCTGCTGTGCCCGGCAGCACTTCCGGGTAACCCAGGAATGAAACCTCATTTCCTGAATGCAGTGTCCTGCCACTGCGGGCCAGCATGGATTCACTCAGGCAGGTGGGCATTTCGGCACGGCCTGTGAAATCCTCGGGGAGATGGAGTTCGAAGGCGGCCAGATCATGCTGCGGATGCTTGACATAAAAGCGCTTTTGATCGCGCTGCATGGGGGGATTGAAGGCAATGAGGGCGACCTGCGCTTCGCCCTTGGCATCCGGCATGCGGACTCCGATAACCAGGGGCCCCTTGCCGACGGAATCAAGCACATGCGCAGAGGTGAAAATGACAGGCTGCATGCCGGAGGAATTCGGCAAACGCCGGTTGAGGACAAACCCCGTGCCTGCGCCCTTATTGGTGATCAGCGGGTAGGTGGACCACATCATCCGTTCACTCACATTCATGCGCCCGGCGCAGTTGGACAGGGTCAGCAGTGACGCCACAGCCAAAACATGAAAACGAATGGAACTCATCGGGTTGGGAAAGTTATGGCGCGGGTGCTGACAACAAGGCACCTATCGATTGAGGATGGCGCTGATCCAACTGGCAACAGGCAGATATGAGCGATGAGTCTCAGTAAACGGCTGAGAAGCGTAGGTTGTTATTCCTCATGGTGGCCAGGCAGACCTGCAGGCTAGAATGGAAAGCTGCCTTGAGGGCAAAAGCCCGTCTCGAAGAGCGAGGGGAAGCTTAAACAACCAGACAACCCAATATGAAAACGAACATTATTCTCGCGATCATCGCCCTCTCCATTCCCGTGGCGTGCAAAAAGAAAACCGCTGAAACCACGCCCGCAACCCCATCAGCCAAGGAAGTGTCCATCACGGCACCTGCGGCACCGGCTCCATCAGCACCGGCTCCAACTGCACCGGCTCCATCAGCACCGGCTCCATCAGCACCTGTGCCAGCTGCACCTGCGCCGGTGACTCCGCCGGCTCCAAAAGCACCTGCTGCACCTTCGGTTCCTCCTGCTCCTGCCAAATAATTAGTTTGGTGAATGATGATGCCGGGATCCGCCCGCCTCCGCCGCTAATTGCGGCGGCTTGGCGGCGGGTCTCAGCGTTTCCATTCCATGCGGTCCGGATTGGTGAGCCTTTCGCACTTGTCATGAAAACATGCGGTGCTTAAGCCAATGGTTGAATCAAAAGCCGGGAACTGCGCTTTTGTCATCGCCAAGCACAGCCGCGGCTATCAGGATGAGGCGGATCGAAGATACCCACCATGAACGACTCTCTTGAAACCCTGCTGGAACGGATGCGACTCACCGAGAAGGAGATCCTGCGCGAATTGCAAAAGAAGGAGGTGGAGTTTCTCTATGAGGTGCGCCTGGGCAAGGTTCGCTTCACGGAGGAGGCGCGCGCCAAGCACAAACTGTTGGTCAAGCGATTCACCAGCTACATTCGCGACTCGCAATTCATGATCCTTCTCACCTCGCCGGTGATTTGGGCCTGCCTGCTCCCGGTTGCTATTCTGGATCTGGTCATGACAATTTATCAGGTCACCTGCTTTCCCGTTTATGGCATCCCCAAGGTCCGGCGCGGTGAATATGTCATCCTGGACCGCCGCCATCTGGCCTATCTGAACTGGATGGAGAAACTCAACTGCGAGTACTGCAGCTATGCCAACGGAGTGCTCGCCTACGCCACGGAGGTCGCCGCCAGGACGGAGCAGTACTGGTGTCCGATCAAGCATGCACTGCGCATGAAATCCATGCACAACCGCTACCGCTTCTTCTTCGATTACGGGGACGCTGACCATTACCGGAATCAGATCGAAAAAGTGCGCCGGTCCTTTGAGGATCTTGACAAGGATGGAAAAAATTGACGTGTGCCGTTTCAAAACGCACCGCGCATGATCTGCCCATCAATGAGCAAGTGGAGGGAAGTCCCAATCCAACTCTGTGTTAGGCTAACCTTACGATCATGAACAAACATGCCACACCTCATGCTGCCGAGCTTTGTCTTCATCGCCTGATGGAGAGAACCGGGGATTTTGTGCGCCGTGAACCGGTGAAGACGGTCGCCGTGGCGATTGGGGCCGGACTGATTCTCAAGGTGCTTCCCCCGCGCCTCGTCGCCCGTCCGCTGACGACACTTGCCGTGCAACTGCTGCCGCCCACCCTGATCGGATTCGGACTGCTGAAAGTATTGGAACTCTGCTGTCATGAGGATTCCGTGGCGGAGTTTCTTCCATCGGTTGGAGTCTCCTGATCCGGCTCATGCCCATTGGTTCTGACGATGGGCTTGCCAGGCAGTCAACGCTGTTTAGGTCATTGCGCGAATGAGTCTGCCCATCCCCATATGATCGCCGCCGCCAGCCAACGACTGCTGAGCTTCCTGTCGGATGCGGCCTCTTATGCGCATCATCCGCCGCAGGTCAGGCTGGTGCAGACTCATGCGTCCTGGGTTGCGGTTGCGCCGCCCTTTGTTTACAAGGTGAAGAAACCGGTAAACCTGGGCTTTCTTGATTTCTCAAGCCTTGAACTTCGTCATGCCGACTGTGAGCGCGAACTGGAGCTGAACCGCCGCCTTGCGGAAGATGTTTACATCGGTCTGGAGCCCATCTGCGAGCGTGATGGCACTCTGCATTGGGGTGGTGATGGCGTGGTCATTGAGTGGGCGCTGAAGATGCGCGAGATGGACGGGCGCCACTTCCTGATTCATCTGATCAAAGAACATACCGTGGACACCCAGGCGATGGATCGCATGGTGGACAAACTGCTCCGCTTTTACTCCGCGCAACCGCCGCTGCCATGGAGCACGATCAAGGATGCCAATGGGCATCTGCGCCGGAGTTGCGAGGATAATTTCCGCGATTCCAGGGCCTTCATCGGCCAAAGTGTTTCGGTTCAGGTTCTTGATGCCATCACGCATTACACACGCCGCTTTTTCGACAGTCATGGTGCACTGCTGGAGTCGCGACTGCACGACCACTGGATCCGCGACTGCCATGGCGACCTGCATCTTGAGCACATCCATCTCGCGCCTGATGCGGTGCGCATTTACGACTGCATCGAGTTTAACCATGACTTCCGCTGCATTGATGTGGCCTGTGACATCGCCTTTCTGGCCATGGATCTTGATTTCAATGATCGCCGCGATCTCTCGCGCTACATCGTTGATCGGTTCGCCCTGCTGCTGGAAGACAGGGGCATGAAACCCCTGATGGACTTTTACAAATGCTACCGAGCCTGTGTCCGCGGCAAGGTGGAGAGCCTGCATGCCAAAGCAGAAACCGTTGGAGCGGCGGAAAAGGAATCCTGCCTGCAACTGGCGCGGCGCTACTTTCATCTGGCCTTGCAATACGCTGTCGCGGGTTCACTGCCGCGTGTCTTTGTGTTCATGGGCAAGGTGGCCTCCGGCAAGTCAGCGCTGGCCGGGGCACTCGGAAAGGAACTGGACTGGGCCGTGCTTTCTTCCGATCGGCTGCGCAAGTCACTGGCCGGCACGCCGGTGCATCATCGCGGTGACGCTGATGAGCGTGCGGCGTTGTATGGGCAGGAAATGACCCGGCTGACGTATGAGCTATTGTTTGAGCAGGCCTTTGCCTCCCTGCGCGGAGGCCACGGCATCATCCTCGATGCCACGTTTTCCAGAAGATCGCATCGCGATGCGTTGAAGGCAGCTTTGCGGGCGGAGGGATTTGAAGTCCTGTGGATTGAGGCCAGCGCAAGTGAACCCATCATTCGTGAGCGTCTCCTGAATCGTGAT
>CAJCCF010000465.1 GCA_903960845.1 uncultured Verrucomicrobiota bacterium
GCGGCTGCTATGCCACCTCTGCATTAACCACGCCGGAGCATCTGCGTGAAGGGCTGGAAAAACTCAGCGCCGACACCAGCCTCGCCTATGTCGTGCCTGTCGTTGCCTTTGGTTATCCCATCCAGCGCGCACTGCGCATTCAATCAGGTCACATCGAAATGTTTCAGCCTGAGCATTACCACACACGCAGTCAGGAACTGGAAAAAGCCTATCATGATGCCGGCCAGTGGTATTGGATGCGCTCACACGCGATGTTTGACGCCATCCCCGTCTTCAGCCCCGCCGCCAATGCCGTCGTCGTCTCCGACATGGACGCTCAGGACATCGACACGGAAGAAGACTGGCGCCTAGCCGAGTTAAAATTTCAAATACGCCAGGGCCTCTAGCCACAGCGCTCAGGCCATCACCTGACGTGCCTCGATTAGTTCGATCAGGAGTTTCCCAGGAGTGTATAAAAACACGCAACGTCGCCCATCAAAAGCCTCTGAAGTAAAAGGCTTCATGCAGCGACAGCCTGCCGCCGTGGCATGAGACATGGCAGAGTCCAGATCATTGATTTCATACCCCGTGTGGTAAAGGCTCACGCCACGGCCAAGCAGCGCATGCAGTGAAGTCCCCGCCGCTGGCTGCACGATCTCCAGCGCCACAGCACCGGGCTGAGTTCGCACAAAGCAGACGCGCACGGATTGATCCTGGATCTCAAAAATTTCGGAGACCTCAGCCAGACTCCACAGTGCACGATGATCACAGATAGCGGCCTCCATGTCAGCGACTAAACAGCCGACATGGTGCATACGCGCATCTTCGATCATGGCAGTCCCTGAGGGGTGGCAGGCTTACAGCCGAGGTTTCAAGAAGGCTCCGTAGAGCAGTGTGACTTTATATTTCGCCAGGAGTTCAGGCGGCATATCCTCCGCCCAGAGGCCGAGTTCTTCATCCACAGCAAAGCCCGCCTCATCGATGATCTGGCGGATGTGATCGGCACTCTTAAAATGAAAAATGTGATCAATGGCAGGCGAGTCAGTGGGCGTGGTGATGAAGACGCTCCCCGTGTCTTTCAGGAAGTGTCTCAGGCGTGCCAGCAGTTTCACCGGATCTTCCACATGTTCCATGACCTCACCCATGGTGATGAAATCCACCTTGGACTCGACTTCATGAGAAAAGACATCTGCCAAAGTGAATGTCAGCCTGCCATCAGCAGGGACAAATTCCTGAGCCATCTGGAGAGACGCGGGACTGATATCGACCATGGTAAAGGATTCGCCCTTTGGAATGAGACGCATCGCCTCTGCAAGGAATAGGCCATGCCCACCACCGACCTCCATGTAGCTTTTCACAGCTCCGCTACGGCGCGCGAGCCCAGCCTCAAAGAAGAGCATCATCTTGTAGTGATGCGCCCAAAGCACCTGACTGAGCAGCAGCCCATGCATGTAGTAGCTCATGACTTCTGGGTTGCCATAGACGCGCTTATTCACCTCATCAAAAGACGTGCTCGTGTAGCGCCCGGTGCGCAGAAATCTCACGTGCTCACTGGTGACATCAGCGATCATTTTCAGGTAGCACTCCACCGCGAAATCTAGCGTGCGCCCCTGCTCGACCAAGTGCGCCGAGACACGGTCGATGAAAGCACCCGCAAAGGCAAAGTAGTCAGCTCCGAGCGGCATCAGGAACCGCTCCAGCTTTTTAGCGTGAACCTGGTTCGCTTTCGCCACGATGTGGATGAGATTTTTAACGGCGGTCTCACCCCGGCTAACCGCCGAGGGAGTGGGGGAGGAAGTGTCAGGCAGGTTCATCAAAAAGTGATTGGGAGGGCCACTACAAGCACTCTTCAACAACGGCTGGCAAACAAAATCTGCATACAATAAACTGGATGAGGAAAGCCTGTGTTGACAATGCAGGCGGTTCTCTCCAATGAATTCCTCCGCATGAACAATGATCTGCTAGACAAGGTAATATCCATCCTTCGTGAAGTGCTCGGCCAGCCGGAGCT
The DNA here is from genome assembly GCA_903960845.1 of uncultured Verrucomicrobiota bacterium. Lineage (GTDB taxonomy): Bacteria > Verrucomicrobiota > Verrucomicrobiia > Verrucomicrobiales > Verrucomicrobiaceae > Prosthecobacter. The sequence goes on from CAJCCF010000465.1 coordinate 1,991, forward strand.
TATGATCACCGAAGCCATGACAGCGTCGGATGTCGAAGGCTGGGATTCCTTTGCGCACATCAATCTGATCATGGGCCTTGAGGACTCCTACAAAATCCAGTTTTCGACTGATGAGATAGGCCGCATGGGCAAAGTAGCAGACCTGATCTCACTGTTGCAGGGCAAGCTTCAGCAAAAGGCTGTCGTCAATGAAGATTAGTCTGGAAATTTTCAGCACCGCATTAAAAGCCGGACAAGTGCCGACAGCTTGGGCTGCCCTCCGCGCCCTGGTTCTGCAACCTTTGACTCCAATGCAGTGGCAGCGGCTGACACGGTTGATACTTGAGCATCAGGAAACGTGGCGCCAGTTCACCGAAGATCGTCTTTTGAGAGTAGCCGTTATCGGCACTTACACGACACGAATGATCACTGACCTCATCCTGCCACATCTGCTGGCAGAAGGCTCA
>CAJCCF010000466.1 GCA_903960845.1 uncultured Verrucomicrobiota bacterium
CAGGCTGCACCACGTTGTGCGGCGCGGTGCCGATGACGAAGGCGGCATTCCGCCCCACACCGGCCGCAGCCTGTTGCACTGTGATATTGAGCGTCGCATTGCCCGTGCCTGACATCGGGCTCACGCTGACCCAGTCCGGCACGCTGGACACGGTCCAAGGCAGGGCGGTGGTCACGCTGACGGTGTAGGCCTCGCCTTTATTGCTGACAATCTTTTGGGTAGGCGTGAGCTTCGGCGGCGGCGGTGGCTGGGGAAATTCATTGAACCAAGCGAGCGTCCCGAAGACGCTGTTGCCATCCACCAGATAGACACCTCCGGCGACGATGTCGAGATCGCCATCGCCATCCAGATCACTGGTGGCCATGTCTTCGATCCGACTGACGGAGATCGCGCCCGTCCCCAGGATGCCATGGGTCGCCGATAGGTTGAAGTCACCCGTGCCCAGGTTGTCCCGATACTGCACTTCATGAGTGGATGCCCCGCCAGAGTTCGGTCTGAAGACTACCACCACATCATCATCCCCATCCCGGTCAAAGTCAGCCGTCACAAAGGTGGACACTTCATGCCCGGACTTCGAGGCCACGTTCCGCCGGTCATCCTCCACCGTCTGGCTGAAGAGCGATCCTTTGTTCGGCCACCAGTAGAGGCCGTAGTCGAGGTAGTTGCCATTGCCGCCGCTGCTGTAGTTGTAGCTCATGGCGGCGACGGCATCCCGGTTACCCGTGCGGTCCACATTGGCGATGGCGATGTCATTGACCCACATGCCATCGTAGATGTTTGACAGCCCCCCGGAGACGATTCGTGGGATGGTTTGCTCGGCGATGGTGTTGAAGGTGTTCACATCAAACTGGCCCGCGCCCTTGTTTCGCATGGCATCCAGCGCTCCGTGGCCCAGGAATGAATCGTGCGTGGAGGAACCCAGGAGCACGTCCGGCTTGCCATCACCATCCAGGTCACCCACGGCCACTCGCTGGACGTGCCGTGGCTTCACAGGGAAAAGCAGATGATCGACCAGATTGCGGTCCTTGGTATTGCAGAAGTAGCCGCCATGCACCGGGCTGAAGGCGCAGGTCTGGTCCACATTCCCCGTGCCGTCATTGAGAGTCATGTAGGCTCCGAAAGGATAACTATACGAGACGCTCACGGCCACCATGTCCTGGTCTCCATCCCCATCGATGTCATTGACCACCATGTCCTCGGGCGCGCCCTTAAGCATCCATTTCCACAGCCGGCGCGCGCCAAAGGTACCGTTGCCAGTACCTGGGTAGAGGTAGAGCGTGGAGCCGCTCACACTGTCCCCAAAGGCGATGACGAGGTCCATGTCCCCGTCCTTGTCCATGTCTGCCACCACCACTTTGCGCGGGAAGCTGAAGCCACTCTCCAGCACCACTTGTTCGGCAAAGGTGCGGTTCCCCAGATTCCGCAGCCAAGCCACCTTCCCGTAGGAGCAGGTGATGACATCCTGCTTCCCATCCTTGTCCAGATCCCCCGTGGTGATGTGGAAGAAATCCCCCGCGCTCCCGGGCAGCGGCACGGCGGTGAAGAGCGGCGTCTGCGCGCTGACAAAGCAGGTCAGGCATGAAAGACTGGCAAAGAGGAGTAGGAGAGACTTCATGCTGCTGTGGGCGTGAGCGATGGCTTCATCACCTCTCGAAACCGATTTCGCCAGACAGGATCTCATTGTTCGGTGCTGGAGTGAGCGCGGGCAGCAGGAAGTTGCCGTCGCCGATCAGGCCGCTGAGATCGGTGCTCGGGGGTTGGCGCATCATGCCGGCGAAAGGCACAAGGCGCTTCTTGCCGGCATCGGTTAGTTCAAAGCTGCCGGTAAACGCGCCCGTCGCGGGCGTGAGAGTGACTTTCCACTTCGTCGTGTTCGCAGGCGTGGTCACGGGCGCTAGCACGCTCACGACATTGGTCATGGCATTGAGTCCGAGGGTCTCTGGGAGATCGTCAAACAACGCGCTGATGATGTCGCTGTGCTGGGCGGTGAACTGATTCGCGGTCAGGCCCAGCCGTTGAGTCAGGGTGATCGCTGGAACGCCTGTCTTCGCTGGAGCAGGCGGCAGCCAGGGATCAAGGGTGAAGCGTGTGCTCACCGGGCCGAATCCAGCTCGGTAGGAGGTGTCCAGATCACGACGCGCTTTCACCCAGGTGAGGTCGGCGGCATCTTCAAAGGCGACGAAGCGTCGTCCGGCCACATCAGGATGAGGCTTCAGGGTGAAGGCACCAGCGATGAAGGCTCCGGTGCGGGCTGGTGTGTAAGGCTGGAGGAACAAGCGATAACCAGGATGGCTGCCGACATCCGCTGCCAGAGAGGCGGTTAGGCCGGTGCCATCAGCCAGCTTGCCGACGAGCTTGAGCAGGCCTTTGGCATCAATCGTCCCCACGGCCCAACCAGCTCCTGCAGGCACACCGACACCCGCAGCCGCCGGGGCCAGTAATGCGCTATGGGTGCCGATGTAGCTCAGCGTCTGGCCTGTCGCCAAAGTCAGCAACTTCTTCCCATTCGTGGCCGTGCCCAGCGAGTTGCCATTGAGTTTAGCCTCGGCGGTGAAGTCGCCCGTCAGCGGTAGTGTGAACTCGACGAGATAGGTGTTCAGACCTCTCTTCACCGTCGCAGTGCCGGTCGCAGTTTCAGTGAGAGGGTTCGTTGTCAGCGTGCCCGGCAGAGCAACCGACGCCATCTCCGTGGGTGTGGTGAGCTTGCCGGTAAAGGTCTTGCCGGTGGCCGCCACGGTCAGTTCCAGTTTAGCGGCTGGGCGTTGAGTGCCTGCATCCACCAGCAAGGCTTCATACGAGGCGGCAAAGGTCTCCACCTTCATCGTGCCCCTCAGATAGACGAACAGATAGTTAGCCGTGGTGCCGAGGCTGGCGGTGATCGGGTAAAGCCCGCCCGCACTCGTGGCCGTGGCGGTCGTGGCGATCACGGGTGCCTTGCTCACCGAGTTCCCCGCGTTGTCGTCGTCGAGGAAGCCGCTGTAGCTAAACCCAAGCGCCGGGTTGACCTGCCCGACAAACTTGCGCTGATCATCCGGCTGCACATACAGCGGCGCCTTGTTGATGATGAGCGTGCCGGTCTTGGTGATGGCACCCGCCACCGCCTTCACTGGATAAGAGCCTGCGTTGAAGGGCGCATCGGGCACATAGTTGAGTCCTACCTTGTAGGTCACATCCACCGCACCCGTGGCTCCCAGCACGGTGATCGGGCGGCGAGTGCCCGTGTAGGTCTGGATCAGGTCCGTCAGTGTCAGGGCCGCCGGGTTCGCGGCGACAGTGATCGTGCGCTCCACTGGAGTCGCTGCCAGGACGTCCGCATCCCCCGCCTGAGTCGCGCGGACCTTCACCGTGCCAGCAGCATTGAGCGTCAGCACATTCCCCAGCAGGTTGGCCGGACCCGAGACCAAACTGAAAGCCACGGGCAGGCCTGAACTGGTGCTGGCACTGAGCGTGAACGGACTCTCGGCCAGATGCAGCTTCAGCGGTGGATTGAAGACGATGATTTGCGAGGCCTTACCGGCAACTCGCCCACTGCCCGTGATTCCGATGTCGAAGGGATTCTTCGGACCGGTCACGTTGCTGGTGATGTGCAGAGCGGCGGACCGCCCCCCGCCGCTACTGGCGAAAAAGGTCACGGTGAAGGTGGCGGTGCCGTTGCCCACCGGGATGCTCGTGGTGCTCAATTCGCTCACGGTGAAGTCGGCGGCGTTCGGCCCGTCTTTAGCCTAAAAGCGTGAATGGGAAAGATGACAGATTGCCGTGAAGGCGCATAGAATGGGCTGATGGTGCGTAAAAACATCCCCGTGGAAGCTCACTCAATAGGTGAGGCAGCAGTCACCCCATCTGGGCCCGTTGACCGCTGGC
>CAJCCF010000467.1 GCA_903960845.1 uncultured Verrucomicrobiota bacterium
ATCCGCATGAAACCTGCGCCTGTGGTGAAGAAAGCCGGGAAGTGAGATTGACGTGCTTTCCGCTTCTTTGAGCCAGGAATGGCGTATGCCGGTCATTTTGCCCACGAAGGGGTGCCAAACCAGATTTGCATTTCCTTTTCCAGAGTCTCGATGATTCCGGGGTCTTCGGGAATGGCTCCACGATCTCCAGTTTCAACCATCCAGGTGTCGAGCGCGGCACTCAGGCGCTGCAGGGCCTGGCGGTGTTCCGGCTTCGATGATGCGATGAGGTCGCTGATTTCATGAGGGTCGGCGCTGGTGTCATAGAGTTCCTCGCACGGGCCCTTGCGCTGCATGAGTGCGAGCGGGGCACCGGTGAGCTGGCCTTTGGCCTGCAACTCACGCATCAGCGGCAGGATGGGGAAGCATTTTTCCTTGTATCGATTCAGTGACACGAATGTCGGCCCCTGTGTGAGGGTGCGGATGTAATGGTAGCGTTCGTCATGGACGGACCGGATGCGCTGCACCGTCTCATCAATGCGGTCGCGCGCGGCGAACGCGAATGGCCGCGGTGACTCGGCATGAGGACCAAGGATCACGCGACCCTGCATCAGTGCAGGCTTGGCGATGCCCGCCAGATCGAGCGTGGTCGCGGTGACATCGATCAGGCTAACGATTTGTTTGTTCACGGTGCCTGTGGCGCATCCGGCAGGTGGAGGAAAATTCCCCGGCCAGCGGATGATCAGGGGCACGCGCAGACCGCAGTCGTAGCACCAATGGATGCCGCGTGGTTCCAGACGGCCGTTGTCGGCAAAGAAGAAGATGATGGTGTCGTCCTCCAGGCCGTCCCGGCGCAGTTGATCCAGCACCCGGCCAATGCGCAGGTCCATGCCGGAGATGGAGTTCAGGTAGCGTGCCCATTCTTCACGCACGAGCGGGTGATCCGGGTAATAGGGCGGCGGCGTGACGTTCTCCGGCGTGGCATGCTTGATGTGCTCACGCTCGCCCACCCATTCGACGCGCTGCTTCTTCGCGCTCTGGCGGTCATAGATGTCATACTCGACCTCGTGGGAGTTGATCTGGGCAAAGAACGGCTTCTTCAATTTCAGTGCCGACCAGTCGTCGCTCTGATAAATGGGGCCTTCGTTGACGAAGTTCAGGTCGAGCTTGCCGGTGCCAACCGAGTGGCTGCCGATTGTCTTGATGTTTGCTGTCAAATAGCCCGCATCCTGCAGACGGTGGGTCATCGGCCGCACGCCCTGGGGCAGGCGGAAATCATCACTGCGGTGGGAGCGCATGTGGTGTGTGTCGGTCGTTGTCTGATACATGCCGAGCATGAACGCCGAGCGGCTCGGTGCGCAGGCGGGATTGGTCGAAAACGCATTCGTGAAGCGCACGCCCTCCGCCGCAAGGCGGTCCAGGTTGGGCGTGTGAACATTCTTTCCGCCATAGCAACTGAGATCGTGCGAGATGTTCTCGCCGACGAGCCACAGAATGTTCGGCCGTCTGGCGGCTTCAGGATGGGCCGGGCAGTTGAAAAGGCAGATTGCCGCCAGGATCAGGAGGTTCTTCATGGACTGAATAAACGTGAGCACCGTCGCACCCTATCCGATCCACACGCACTGCCCGGGAAAGGCCGGGCGGTTGAGTCCGTTGGTTGTCCGCATGATTTCTCCACCACCTGGAATTTGGTTTCACCTGCTGGCTTTATTTTTCCTTTCAGGCATCACCAGTGCGCAGACTGCGGCCAGTGATGTTGAGGTGGAAAAGAATGTCATGGTTTCGATGCGCGACGGCGTGAAGCTGGCGACGGATATTTATCGTCCAGTCAGCATGAGTGGAAAATTGCCGGTGATTCTGACGCGCCTGCCGTACAACAAAAACGGGGCGCAGAAGCAGGGCGAATACTTTGCACGTCACGGTTACGTCTTTGTGGCTCAGGACACGCGCGGACGTTACGCCAGCGACGGTGTGTGGCACTGGATGACGGACGATGCGCCGGATGGCGTGGACTGCGCAAAATGGATCATCAGGCAATCATGGAGTGATGGTAAAATCGGCATGATCGGCACCAGTTACGTGGGAGGAACGCAGCACGCGATGGCACTGGCGAGCGCGCCCGGCCTGGCGACGGTGATCCCGGTGGATGCTGTTTCGAACGGCGGTGTGCAATCGATGCGCAACGCGGGTGCGTTTGAGATGCGATTTTGGAACTGGATCATGCTCAACGGTGGGAAGGGGAGCAATGCCGCGCAGGATCCGGGCACGGAAGCGGTGCTCAAGGAGATGGCCGACAACCGGCTCAGCTACATCGCAAATCTGCCGCTGCGCAGGGGTGCCACGCCACTGAAACTCGCGCCTGAATATGAGGAGTGGCTCATCAACGCCATGCGTCATGGCGCGAATGATGAATTCTGGGGGCAGAACAACATCATTGACCACGCGACCGGCTACAAAGACATCCCCGTGTATCTTGTCGGCGGCTGGTATGATTCCTGGGCTGGCAACACGACATCAAACTTCCGCGCGCTGACGCCGGTGCTGAAGAGCGACGTGTTTCTCATCATGGGCCCTTGGATTCATGGTCAGCAGGCGAAGAGCAGCCACGGCATGGTCGATTTTGGCAGGGAAGCAGCCATCGCCGATGAACTGGCATGGCGCCTGGAATGGTATGATCACACACTCAAAGGCAAAGCCAACAGCGTCGGCAAGGCTGCGCCCTTTGCGGAAAA
>CAJCCF010000468.1 GCA_903960845.1 uncultured Verrucomicrobiota bacterium
CACGGCGGAAGAAGCGGAGGATCTCATAGCGCACGGTCCACTGACGTTCGTCGGACAGAGGCTGAAGCAAATCAAACGCGATGTCCTCCGCGACATTCAGCGTGCTCATGGCACGGACGGCCTCACGGCGGAGATCGGTGGATGCATCCGCGAACAAAAGCTTCCACAGCGCGGCATCGAAGTGGCCGAGTTCTTCAAGCGACCAAAGCGCATGAATGCGCGTGTCAGCGCCTGCTTTGGCATCAGTCAGGATCGCGGTCAGTGCAGGGATGAGCTCCACGGCTTTTCGTTCGCCGATTTGATGCCAGGCGGCGCGCATCTCCCAGGTGCGGTCGGCTTTGAGATGCGCGGGCAGCTCGGCGGTCGGCAAGCGGGTCATGTCCGGTACGGCGGATGCCGTCTGCGAGCGATGCCGCACGCGCCAGATGCGGCCGCGCTCCTTGTCGCGCGCGGGATGATCGCGGGCGATCTCGTTGTGCGAGATGATTCGGTTATACCAGTCGGTGATGTAGAGGCAGCCATCGGGACCAAAGGTGAGCGCCACGGGACGAAACATGGGATCGGCGCAGGAGAGAAGATCGCCGCGTTTTTCAAAGGTCCAGACACCGCGCTCGTCAAGCCTGGCGGCGATGGCCTGCACCTTGCCGAGGATGGGATTGGCGATGTAAAGCAGGCCGTGCCACGGCGCTGGAAAGCTGCCGGATTTGTCATCGCAAATCACCAGGCCGGAGAAGCCGGTGCCGCCGAGGTTCAAGTCCTGCGCGGTGGGTGGATGCACGGGCGACGCCGGATGCAGCTTCATTGAGGCAAAGGCTGGATAGCTCGAATCTTCCTCAAACGGGACGACGCTGTAGCCAAGATCGTTGGCCTCATGAAAGAACACACGCCCGGTGCGGCCATGCGCCCAGCACCAGATGTTGTTGAGCCCGGCACTGAGGATGCGGGTGTCCGTGCCATCGGGCTTGATGGAGGCCACCAGCGTGCGGTTGAAAACAAACGAGCGCCCCGATGCATCCGTGATACGCCCGGAGTTCAGCAGTCCCTGGGAGAAGCCGACACGGCCGCCAGGCATCCAGGTGAGCTGATGCGGAAGGGTGTGTGTGTCTTGTGTGCCAAAGCCCCGAAGCAGCACCCGGCGGTCATCCGCGCGGCCATCGCCGTCTTTGTCGTCGAGGAAGACAATCTCCGGCCCCTGGGCGACGAAAGCACCGCGACCACGAGGCAGCACGGACATCGGCAAAACCAATCCGTCCGCAAACACACGCGGCTTCTGCGGTGTGCGCAGTGTGGGCGTGTCAAACACCACGATGCGGTCCTTGCCCGGCTGCTTCCAGATCGCCTCATCCTTGTCCGCCGGATACATCGTCGCAGTCACGGACCAGAGACGTCCGGCATCATCAAACGTGGTCATCACCGGCTTCGGCAGTCCGGTCTCCTCGCTGGCGACGAGTTCCATTTCAAATCCTTCGGCAAGATGAAACCGCTTCTGTTCCTCCGCCGCGCTCAAGGCCACGACCTCGGTGCTGTTATAGCTGATGTCGCGTGTCGTCGCCGGCACCGCCGGCTTCGGTTGCGATGCGACAAATTGTTTTGCCACGGTCGCCACATCCGCCTCTGAGCCGGGAGCCAGCACGAGGTAATCGAGGCCGAGCATGTAGCCGCTCTTTGCTGCCGGGTTCGCGCCCTTGACCGTGATGCGCAGACGATGCTCGCCCGGGGAAAGCTGCACCGCGGCGCCCAATGAAAGCGGCCCGGTGTGAACCACGCCATTGCTGTAAAAGTCGAGCGGACCCGCGAGTGACTGCCCATCGAGTGCGAAGTCGAACACACCGTAATCGATCGCCTTGGTGAATCCTGCGCCGAGGCGATACACGCCCGCCTTCACCACGGGGAAGGCCAACTCCAACGACTCGCCCGGCTTTGCGCCCGTCCACCATAGATGCGCCGCGCCGCTCCATGTGCCCTGATTGTAGCGCCGCAAATCCTGCACGCGCGCCTGGCCGCTGACCTTGCGCACCTCGAGCTTTTCGCCTTCGATGAAGAACGGCTTGTCCTCCGCCGCGACGCGCAAAGCGACAAGTGGAAGCAACAGACGGGCGAGCAAGGTGCGGATGTTCATGCTGGAGGAAGGTTCGATCGAATGGGCCGCGCCGCCATCATACAGGCAAGTTGAAATCAAACACCACCACACGCTCCAGACATGGCACCACGACAGCCTTCACCTCCTCATGAACCGGATGCGGCAGATATTCATCCCGCGCTTGCGGGCTGGCGAAGGTCATGATGAAACCGTGCGTGTAGCCGTCATTCAGACCTTCAGCCGAGTCATAGGAACCGTAATGAAAATCCAGCAGCCCCGGAATGCGTCCCACCATGCCAGCCATGGCGTGGAAGCATTCTTCGATCTGGGATTCGGTGATGTGCGCTTTGAACTGGAAGCAACCGTAGTGTTTGACTTGAGGCATGGTGTTTGAAGTGAGTGAGCATCAACCATTACGCACGCGCCACTCCGGTTCCACCACGTCCCAACCCACGAAAGCCTGCCTGAAACACACTATAAATTCGCGCGGAGTTGTTGGCAAAGTAGCTGCGACTTCAGTCGCATCTGATTCGGCTAAAGCCGAAACCACTTTCCCCGCTGCGAGCGCGGTCAGTCATTGGCAAAGCCTGCCAGAAGCCCACACGCCGCCAGCGAAACCAGAGCCATGAGGCCGCTGGGCATGAATCTTTTTTTCACCCACCAACGGTAGGCGAAGAGTGCAAAACAACAGCCAATGACAGCCCGTGCCGCAGGTCGCGATTCAGCCACTCCAAATCCTCCCAAAGCAGCCAGGACAAGAGGTGCCGCCAAAAGGCAACTCGCCATCAGCGAAGCCTTGCTTCGCGATTTGCTGAATTCAACCAAGCCGACAGTGACCAGCACCGCGACGTAGCTCCACAGGACAAGATCAAAGTTTGCCATTGCGGCATCTATTCCCCTTCAAAATCGCGACATCAAGCTTGGAAGCGGGAATCGGCAACGGCAGCTCAACAAGCAACCGCTCTTGTTTCGCTGCCTGGCCGGGAATCTGTGCGGAGACCGTTCCAAACTGCGGATGATCCGCTCAGGCAACACGGACCCGGAACGGTGGTTGGTCACGCAGGCAATGATCAAGGCGGAGAATCGATCCGAAGGTTTGAAGTGAGTAATTACTCTTAGGCCATAACATCTTACGATTTAAACGTAGACTTGGGTATACCACATGCTATTCAGCAGTGATCTTATATTAACTACTCTGTATTTTTAATGCCTTTTAACAATGCCATCCCGATCACAAACAAGGATCTGCTTTTTCTTGTTCTGTGGTTGAGCTTAATCGGCGAAGTCTGGCTGCCGGCAGCGCCAGGGATCGGCACTGAACAGCCAGCCGGAACGCCCATCGGAAAAGTCGTGGCCTGGGGTGATGATTTCATGGGGCAAACCGCCGTGCCGGGCGGTTTGGCGGGCGTGGTGGCAGTGGCCGCCGGCTGGCAGCACAGCCTGGCTCTGAAAAGTGATGGAGTTGTCGTGGCCTGGGGTGATAACGGCGCGGGTCAATGCACCGTCCACGTGACGGTGACCGGTGCCAAGGCCATCTCAGCGGGCGGCGAGCACAGCCTGGCACTGCTGGTCGAGGGACGAGTCGTGGCCTGGGGAAATGATGATTACAGTCAGGCTTCAGTCCCCTTCGAAGCCACCACCGGAGTCATCGCCATCGCAGCCGGGCAGTTCCACTCAATGGCGCTGAAAAGTGACGGCACCGTGCTGGCGTGGGGATATGATGAATACGGTCAGGCGACAGTGCCGGTGGATGCAGCGAGCAATGTGGTCGCGATCGCCGCCGGGCAATATCATAATGTGGTTCTGAAGACGGATGGCAGAGTCGTGGCCTGGGGATATGATGTGAATGGTCAGACGACGGTTCCTGCGGGTGCTTTGGCTGGCGTGGCGGGTATTGTGGCGGGTCTGCGACACACCCTGGCGCTGAAAGGTGATGGCACGGTGCTGGCTTGGGGCTCAAATTTGAACGGCCAGATCTCCCTGCCCGGACTGCTCGCGGGTGTCACCGGCATCGCCGCAGGTGAGGAGCACAGTTTGGCGTTGAAGAGCGATGGCAGCGTCAGCGGATGGGGGAACAATAACTTCACTCAGGCGACTCCCCCCGATGGTCTGAATACCGTGACTGCCATCTCTGCCGGCGGCTACCATAGCCTGGCTCTGCAAAGGGCTGCCAATTTCGGAAATCAAACCGTGTCCACGAGCGGTGGCGCAGGTTTTTACGCTTACAAATTCCGGCACCACGGAACTGGGTGTGAGCAGTGTGTCCGTGACGGGCGGAAATACGGCTGACTTCACGGTCAACACGAGTGGCACGCTCACCAGTATCCCGGCAGGTGGCAGCACGACTTTCAGCGTCACTTTCACCCCGAACTCGGCGGGTCTGCGGCGCACGACGCTACGCGTGCTGAGCACCGATGCGGATGCAGGCGTGCTGGACATCGCTCTGAGCGGCACCGGCACCGCCGCAGTGCCCACCGTCACCGCGCCCACGAGCACCAGCATCACCTCGACGAGCGCCCTGCTGGGAGGGAACGTCACCAGCGACGGGAGTGCCACCATCACGGAGCGTGGCGTTGTGCTGGCCATGATGAGTGTCAATAACGACCCGCTCATTGACGGCGCAGGTGTGACAAAAATCATTGGCACGGGCACCACCGGCGTTTTCGCCCTGAATGCCGGTGGATTGAGCAACAGCAGCAGTTACACCTTCAGGGCTTATGCCACGAACAGCGTCGGCACGGCCTACACCACACCGGCTTCCAGTTTCACGACAGCCTCGCCTCAGATCAGCATCGAGCAGCCTGCAGGCACCCCTGCGGGCAGTTCGGTCACGTTTGCCACTCAGGCTGTGGCAACGACGAGCAGCGCAAAAGTCTTCACGATCAAAAACACCGGCACAGGCGTGCTCAGCCTCAGCAGCGTGAGCTTCACCGGCGGCAGCACGGCGGACTTCATCTTGAACACGGGCGGGATGATCACGAGCCTGTCAGCCGGGACTGGCAGCACGACTTTCAGCGTCACTTTCTCCCCCACCGCCCCCGGCCCCCGCAGCACCACGCTGCGCGTGGTCAGCGATGACGCGGATGAAGCCACGCTGGACATCACCCTCACCGGCACTGGCAGCCCGGGTCTTCCCAGTGTGCTCAGTCCCGTCAGCGCCAGCATCAGCCTTACCAGTGCCGTGCTCGGCGGTGATGTGGCCGGCGATGGCGGCGCTACCATCACCGGGCGCGGCGTGGTGCTCGCTGCCACCTTTGTGAATGGCAATCCGCTCATCGGCGGCGCTGGCGTCAC
>CAJCCF010000469.1 GCA_903960845.1 uncultured Verrucomicrobiota bacterium
CCAAAGCCGCCGTGAATCTTCTCCTGAGCCGTGGCACTCATCGCTCCAAAAGTGCGTCCGTGAAAACTGCCGGTGAACGTGATGATCTCATAGCGCGGAGAACCGTCCGGGTTGGGCTTGGTGACACCATATTTGCGCGCCAGCTTGATCATGCCCTCATTGGCTTCGGCTCCGCTGTTGGAAAAGAAGCACTTGCCGGCAATGCCCATGACATCTTCCACCAGAACCTTCGCCAGCTCCGCCTGCTGACGGATGCAGTACCAGTTCGAAACATGAATCAGCGTGTGCGCCTGGCGTGAGATCGCATCCGCCACTTCGGGATGCGCGTGACCAAGCGGGCACACGGCCACTCCACCTGCGAAGTCGAGGTACTTTTTACCATCGCGATCCCAGACATACGGCCCTTCGCCCTTCTCCGGCCAAACCTGAAACCGGCCATAGTTAGGCATCACATACTTCTCCAGCCACGCCGGATCAAAATCATGAGTCATATCCATTTCTGTAAATCCTGAAAATTGTGTTCTTCGATTCTGCTGCGCCCGGAATCAGAGATGAATCTCCGTCCCAATCCCCACATCCGTGAAGATCTCCAAAATGAGTGCGTGGGGGATGCGTCCGTCGATGAGGTGAACCTTCCCCACGCCTCCTCGAAGCGATTCCAGTGATGAATCCACTTTCGGAATCATGCCGCCGCTGATGATGCCATCTTTCTTCAGTGCATCGATGGCCGCCGGGTCAAGGCTTGGAATCAGCGTGGACTCATCCTTGGGATCACGCATGACCCCGCGCACATCGCTGAGAAAGATCAGCTTGGTCGCCTTCAATCGGGTCGCAAGCGCACAGGCGGCGAGATCGGCATTCACATTGAGCGTCCTGCCACTGGCATTCTCACGCGCCACTGGCGACACGACGGGCACAAACTCACCCGCCACAGCGGCCTGGATCAAACCAAGCTTGCAGCCAGTGACCTCACCCACCCAGCCGAGCTCGGCTTTCATCTTTTCGCCGGTGAAAACTTCAGTGCCCGGGACGCCCACGGCCTTGCCCCCAAAGGCATTGATCTTGTCCACAATCTCGGGGTTGATCACTCGGGCCAGCGTTTGCTCGACAATCTTGATCGTCTCCTCATCCGTGACCCTCATGCCATTGACAAACCTGGCTTCAAGTCCGCTGTCCAGCATGGCCTTCGAGATTGCCTTGCCTCCGCCATGCACGATGACCGGATTGATGCCCACGGCTTCCAGAAAAACGACGTCCTTCAAAAAGGTGTTCACCACAGCCGGGTCTTCCATGGCGCTGCCGCCGACTTTGATCAGGAAGGTGCAGCCGCGAAAACCCTGCATGTAAGGCAGGGCTTCAAGCAACACATCGGCTTTGCAGGTCTGAGAATCCAGGTCGGTCATCGGCAGGAGGGGAAAGGTGGGAAGGATAAGCATCCCCACGCGTCGTCAAGCCCTGTGACGTAAATTTGCTGTCGCACGGTGAAGGAGCAAGTTTGCCTAAATGCATCCAATCCCGCACCGAAACGATGCCATCGAGGAAGACAATCTAACAATCCGATCAAGCATAAAGTAAAATCAAGGCAGGTGGGACCGTTCATGGCAGGATGTTTTCTTCTCGACGCACTTTTCTCCAGACGACGGGTTGTGGCTTTGGCTGGCTGGCAGCCTCCGCCTTGGCCCAGCGGCAGGCTTTCGCGGCGGGAGTCCCGTTCGGAGCGAGACTGCCCCACCATGCGCCGAAAGCGAAGCGGGTCATCTTTCTCTTCATGCAAGGCGGGGTCAGTCAAGTGGACTCCTACGACTACAAACCGCTCCTGATTAAAGATGATCAAAAAATCATCGACATCGCGGACGCGCGATCCATCGCAAAAACCGGCAAGGGCGCGCCACAGCGACTCATGAAACCGCTGTGGGAGTTTGCCCGGCATGGAGAGACCGGACGCTGGGCATCAAACTTGTTTCCAAACATCAATCAGCATGTGGATGACCTGTGCTTTCTGCACGGAATGCATACCGAGGGCGTGGCTCATGGCCCGGCAACGCTGTTTATGCACACCGGCACCACCAACGCGGTGCGTCCCAGCATGGGATCATGGGTGATGTATGGTTTGGGTTCGGAAAACTTGAACCTTCCAGGGTTTGTGACGATCAGTCCAAGCCTCGGCAACGGCGGTCCGCGCAATTACGGCAATGCCTTCCTGCCTGCCGTTCATCAAGGCACGCCGTTAGGACGCAGTGGCCTGCCAGCGAAAGAGTCGAGCATCAAGAATCTCGTGAACACACTGTGGACGCCGGAGCAAAAACGCCGCCAGCATGAACTTCTGGGCGCGCTGAACGCAGGACAGGCAAAGCCCGGGGATACAGAGATCGAAGCCGTTTTGGAAAGCTATGAACTGGCATGGCGAATGCAGAACAAGGCCCCTGATGCGCTGGATCTGGCACAGGAATCCGAGGCAACACTGAAACTCTATGGCATCGGCGAAAAGGTGACGGACAATTTTGGCCGGCAATGCCTGATGGCCCGGCGGATGGCCGAACAGGGTGTGCGCTACATTCAGGTCAACTACGGAGACAACTCAAATAACCCGGCGTGGGATCAGCATAGCAATCTGCCCAAGCATGGCGATCACGCGGCAGCGGTAGACCGCCCCATCGCAGGACTTTTGAGCGATCTCAAACAACGCGGACTCCTCGAAGACACCATTGTGTGGTGGGGCGGTGAATTTGGTCGTACACCCTACGCTGAAAAAAACGGCACCGGCCGGGATCACAATCCGGGTGGCTTCACCGTCTGGCTGGCCGGTGGCGGCGTGAAGGCTGGTTTTGCGCATGGCGCCACGGATGAACTGGGTCATATGGCCGTGGACGGAAAAGTCCACATGCATGATCTGCACGCAACGGTGCTGCACCTGCTGGGACTGGATCATGAGAAACTCACTTTCCGCCATGCCGGCCGTGATTTCCGGCTGACCGATGTTCATGGAAACGTGGTTCGTGACATTCTGGCGTGATGCAGTCCATATCCTGCGACATTTTTTCCTCTGCTCAGGTACTTGTCCTTGAGCGTTTACGCGCTAACGGCTAAGTCATCAGGTTTCGGCACGCATCTAGCGTGCATTTCCGTTTCTCCACCCCCCAACTCACCCGAATATCATGGCAGTCGTATCCAAAGGTCTCGAAGGTATCGTCGCAGCAGAAACCCGCCTCGGAGAGGTGAAAGGAGCCGAAGGCGTCCTCTTCTACTGTGGCTATGACATCAACGAACTGGCTGGCAAGGTGAGCTATGAGGAGGTGGTCCATCTGCTTTTCTACAACAAGCTGCCTAACCGCGTGGAACTGGACAAACTGACCACGGCGCTGCGGGCCGAACGCGAACTTCCCCAGGGTGTGGTCGACTTCTTGAAACTGGCTCCCAAAAACGCGCGACCCATTGATGTCATGCGCACCGCCGTCTCCATGCTCGGATGCTATGACATGAGTCGTCATGATGTGGAAGTCAGTGAAAATTTGGCCACAGCCATCCGTCTGGTCTCACAAATCGGTGTCGTGGCAGCTTACTTCCACCGTGCCCGCCAGGGGCTGGAACTGCCCCCTGTCCGCAAGGACCTCAGCGAAGCCGCGCATTTTCTTTATCTGATGTCCGGCGAGGTGCCATCCAAAGAGGCCGAACAGACTCTGGATGTTGCCTACGTGCTCCACGCTGAACATGGGTTCAACGCGTCAACCTTCACGGCCCGCGTCGTCGCATCCACTCTCAGCGACATGTATTCCGCGATCAGTGCCGCCATCGGCGCACTGAAAGGCCCACTGCACGGCGGAGCCAACGAAGGCGTTATTCACATGCTTCAGGAAATCGGTTCACTCGAAAATGTCGATTCCTGGGTCGAAGACGCCCTTGCCCAGAAGAAAAAGATCATGGGAATCGGCCACCGTGTTTACAAAGTGCTAGATCCGCGTGCGCCCCACCTGCGCGAAATGGCCATCAAACTCACTTCCCAACTCGGCGAAGCCAAGTGGATTCAAATGTCTGAACGCATCGCGGAAATCATGCGTGAGCGGAAAGGTCTAAACGCCAACGTCGATTTTTACAGTGCCACCGTTTATTACAGTCTGGACATCCCGACTGACCTGTTTACCCCAATTTTTGCCATTGCCCGCATGAGCGGTTGGACAGCCCATGTGTTGGAGCAGTGGAGCGAAAACCGCCTCTTCCGACCGCTCAGCGAATACGTTGGACGTCCCTATGGTCAAAAAGTGCAACCCATTGACGAACGCTGAACGACGCTGCGACTGGGCAGGATGCGAGCTATTGGTGATTGAAGCTGATGATTTGTGTTGACTTGTGTGTTCATTTGAACACTTTTTAGTCTCATGAATCTCCGCACTACACCCCTTTCAAATTTGCTCTCCCGGCTAAGAGGACTCGTCAACGTCACAGAAACCGGAGTGAATCGACGGGATCTGAACAGAGCCAGCCAAAGCGAAATTCAATTGGAACTCGACCTCACATCCCCCAGTCAGTCGCACCGCTGGACACGCTCTACCCGGAACTCTTCGGGCACCAGATATCTATAAGCGTGTATCACGCCAACTGATTGAGGCAACCCCCCCGTAAATCAGAATAGAAATCCAACAATTCACGAACATCACAAGAAATGGAAAATCAATTGAGCGTTGACTCTGTGAAGAAGAGTGAAATTCTCTCACGAGAGTCTCTTAAGGTAGTTAGGAAAGATTAAAATTCACTGGAGTCGGATTTAGGGTGGACAAGCGAAGTGAAAATTGCTTCTATTGCCGTTTTAATCACCCGACCTCAATTTTCCATCCTTAGACTATGCACCTCAACAAGGTCCTGCACTCTTCCGTCCTGCCTCTTATCCTATTCGGGATGATTCAAAGTGTCGTGATCACAGCAAGCTACGGGCAGTACGGTGCATCGCCCTCCCAGACTGGATTGTTTTTTGACGACCTTCGTCTACGTCAAATCAATGAGAAAGCAGCGACAGCAGGCACGCGCACTGGTGACGTCAGCTACGACTACAACAGCGGCGTCTATCGCTCAGGTGAAAATGCCCCCATGGGTCAACGCAGCTTTGATTACGAAGCCGCTCGCGAGATCGGTCGGCCAACAGTTCGCAGCGGCAGCACAGCCTTTGCTGCGCGTAGCGTCGGTGATTACACCAACTATTCCGGACAGTATACCAGCCCGACAGGATTTTTTGCACCCACCTACACTTCCGACCCCTTCCTGAGCGGTCGTCGCAACTTAAAGTTAGGCCCGCTTAATGTTGGCTTCGGATTCATGCAGGGGCTGGAGTTTAACGACAATATCAACAGGTCTGGCAAGGGTGGGGCATCCAAACCTATCGCTGATGAAATCAGCACGACCATGTTGAGTGTCGACGCCAACTACCAGATCACTCAAAACAACCGGCTATCCATGAGCACGGCCATTGGATTTGACCGCTATCTGGAGAACCCGGAACTGGCTCCTTATGGGAACGGCGGATTCGTTCTCAACGTCCTGCCCGGCAGCACCATTGCTTTTGATATCAAAGCCGGTCCGGTTTTCTTCACTATATACAACCGCTTTTCCGTTCGCCCCGCCGCTCGCAATGACTTCGCTCTCTCTCAGAGTCAGATGTTTGGCGTCTTCCAGAACGATTCAGGAATCGCAGCCAACTGGCAGATCAATTCCGAATGGACTCTGGCCATGAACTACATGCATTCCTACACCAATGCCCTGTCTAAAGCCAACTCGGCACCGAACGGAAATTACAATGCCTTTAACCGTGTCACCGACTCACTTCACGGTTCGCTCAGCTACAGCCCCAATGGGACATGGTCGACAGGTATTGAAGGCGGAACATCCGTCACCAATTACGAAAATGAATTCAACGCTGACGGCACTCTGACTAACCTTGGGGCTTTTGTGGTTCTGCCGATCGGAGACAATACTTACTTCCGCGCATCAGGCGGCATGCAGTTATTCGAGTTCGACTCGTTGCCAAAACCCATCACTTTTGCTGGTCCTCCAGCCAATGCGACAGTAAATCAGCTGACCTCAAACTCAGGAGACCAAAGCGACCTCAGCGACTTCTACTACAATATCTCGCTCAGCAACCGACTCAGTTCGCGCATGAGCCAGTCGCTTACCTTCGGACACGAATCCGCACTTAACCTGACTTCAAACTTCATCACAGCAGACTTTGCCAAGTACGGCACGACAATCGTCGCATGGAAAGGAAGTCGCATC
>CAJCCF010000470.1 GCA_903960845.1 uncultured Verrucomicrobiota bacterium
CCGCGCCTGCCGGTGTGGCTACCTGCCGCTTGAGTCATCCGCATGTCTGTTCCCTCTGTCACCTGGATCATCCCCGTCTTGAACGGGATGCCGTTCCTGCCTGAGGCGCTGGACTCCATCCGCCGTCAGACCTATCAAGATCACGAAGTTCTCGTCTGGGACAATGGCTCCACCGACGGCACGCTTGATGTGCTGCGTGAATGGATCCCCAAAAGGCTTCCAGGTCGTGTCTTCACAGGTGAGCCGCTGTCTCTTGGACTTTCACTGCGGAGGCTTGTCGAGCATGTGCGCACGCCTCTGATCGCACGCATGGATGCGGATGACATCTGTGAACCCGAGCGACTTGCCGTGCAAATCGCCCATATGAAAAGGCATCCCGAACTGGCTGCAATCGGTTCCGAACGCACGAGCATTGACGCTGAAGGTCATGAAATCCAACGACGCTCCCTATACCCATCAGAAGAAGCCAACATTCGTCACCACACACTACGAGCCCCCCGCTTGCTCCATCCTTCTGTGCTCATGCAAAGTGATGTGATGCTGCAAATAGGTAACTACCAAGATCATTCCACCGCTGAATATCCCTACTGGTGTGAGGACTACGATTTATGGTTGCGAATGCTCGCTGAGCACAGAGTTGCAGCATCGCCTCAAGCCCTTATCCGTTATCGTTACAATCTCGCAGGTGTCACTGAAAGTGTGATGCGCCAGAATCTTTCAGCCAACGCCAAACGCCGCGCATGGTTGATGAACTGCGAAGCTTTCGCAGGCATACGTTCCAAGTCAGTAGCAGCACGCTTGTGGGATCGCCGTTTATTTTTGGCGATGCCAGTGATTCTAGGTATCGCCCGCCACTTCCAGAGGCGGGACGGCATCACCGTCAGTGACCGATTGCAGATGTCATCTTTCGTCAGGATTGCCCAGTCTTACCTCCGACGGGAAGATCTCATCACTCGCATCTGGCTGCGGATGCTGAGCCGCAAACTCAACACTCCCGAAACCGAATGAGCCTGATGAGCCAGTTCAAGTCATGGATGGAGAGGCAGCGCTTCCTGCCTTCGCGTGCTGGTATTTTCGTGAACCGGGACTTCATCATCCGGCGCGGCCTCATGCGTGAAGTGGGACGCATGACCCGGCACTTCAGCGGTCGCATTCTCGACTTCGGTTGTGGTGAGAAGCCGTATGAGAGCCTCTTCAACGTGCAGAGCTACATCGGCGTGGACATCGAGGTCAGCGGCCATTCCTCAGAGAAAAAGATGGCCGATTTTTACTTTCGCGACACCACCCTGCCCTTTGCCGATGCCGAGTTTGACGGGGCGCTCTCCACAGAGGTCTTTCAGTCCGTCCCAGACCCTGCGGCGATGCTGCG
Source organism: uncultured Verrucomicrobiota bacterium (assembly GCA_903960845.1). Taxonomy (GTDB): domain Bacteria; phylum Verrucomicrobiota; class Verrucomicrobiia; order Verrucomicrobiales; family Verrucomicrobiaceae; genus Prosthecobacter. The sequence continues at coordinate 1,370 of CAJCCF010000470.1, forward strand.
TGAACTGGCCCGTGTGCTAAAACCCGGCGCGCCATTGATGCTGACCTATCCCTTCGCTTGGGAGGAGGTGGAGATGCCCTATGATGTGGCACGCTACACCTCAGTGGGCTTGAACCGCTTCCTTGAACCAGCTGGTTTTGTAGTCGAGCAGACCGTGAAAATGCCAACCTACATCGAGACAATCACGCAGCTCTTCACCCTTTGGCTCAGCCGCACATTCTTGCCTTGGCGCAAACGCTCATGGCGGCTCCTCTCCACCGCACTGGTGATCGCGCCGATCAATCTCACCGGCATCCTGCTGGGCCGCCTGCTGCCCAACGACCCGCGCTATTACCACAATTGTGTGATTCTCGCGCGCAAGCGCGCCTGACACACCTCCACACGATCA
>CAJCCF010000471.1 GCA_903960845.1 uncultured Verrucomicrobiota bacterium
CGGCGCGCAGTCTGCTGAGGCGCTTTGCACTCGTCTCCGGCACCCAGCCGAGTCCTTCGCAAAGAAAGGCGTGCTTCTTTTCACCACGCAGTCTGCACTTGGTGGCTTCCTCATCGAGCCTGGTCAATTTAAGCGCTAGCTTGCGGCGCAGTGCTTTCCCTTCTTTCAGGGCGCTACCCTGGCGCTCTCGTGCTCTGGTGCGGTGTAGCTTGGCGATCTCACCCCAGCGTATGTCACGCTTCGGATCAAAGGACCAGTAGGCTGGCACGACGATCATAGTAGCGTAGGGCGTCAGGTTCACTGCCAGTTTCAGCAGTAGTGGCTGGTCGTGTTGCATACCGTAAAGATTCCAGCGCATGCAAAAGGCATCAAAGGCTGTCCGAAACGCAGCCGCCGGCTCAGCCAGACGATTGGGCCATACGGGCCGCAGATTGCGCTCGGTGCTCATCGTGCGGCGGATCACTCCTTTACTCTCGGCATGGTCAGTCACGTCAAAGGCGGCCTTGATGCGTGCCCACTGCGCCTGAAACTCAGGATCAGCCCGCAGCTCGGCCTCTTGCTGGGCATACTTGGCTGCGCTGCCCACCACGTTTTCATAGGCTCCGCTCTGCACCTGAAGCTCATGCTGAGCCACGATCTCACTGGTGGCCGCGTCCGGCGGTGGCGGCAGAAGATCGACCACCAGCCGCTGCTGTTCGTTGAGCGCCTTGTGAGAATCGATCTGAGCCAGCGACTCGCGGAGCAAATCACGCACTTCAAAGGGCCATAGGGTCAACGGCACCAAAACCCAGTCATGCAGCTTCCGTAGTCTTTCTCCATCCTCACCCCGCAGCGATCTCTTGGCCCGATGATACTGCTTCAGCACCGGCTCCGACCACTCCACGGCATGATACGCACGTTCAGACAGCACGGCCAGATCGTGTTTTAGGGTGGAGGAAGCGTTTGTGGGGAGACTCATGCGCTTGATAGACGTGTGACCGGCGGACATCGTCAAGCAGCTCAGACTGAACTGATCGGAAATTGCTTTTGAGGGGCGCGGGGCGGGTTGGCCCTGGATGTGGAGCGGAGACGGTGTGTTAGTGGGGCTGCAGGCCCCTCCACTGCGGCCCCTCGACTACCTCAGACCCATTTCACGAGTACTCATACCCATGCCGGCAATCGGCCAACAAAGGCAAAACGGAAACTGCATAGAAGCGAGCCTGAATTCATCATCGACCTCTTTGATGATGCACTAGCTCAGAACAAACACACAAAGCTCCGCGAGTGCAAAACCCAAAGAAGTGATTTTCTATCGGTAAGGCCATTTGTCACAGCTATTCGATTGCCGACGTGGATTTTAGAAACCGATTCAACTCATCCGCGCTAATGAGAACATGGCGAAACGCTCGTGATGGTCGAATCAGTCCACGTTGAATGGCACGGCGCATTGAGACGGTCGAAACTCCGAGCAGTGCAGCCGCATCCTTCAGTTTGTAAGCCAATTGGGGTGATAGTTCTGTGTTCATGGCAAGGCAAGCATACGCCACACTCTGAACATGCAATGGCATCCGGGACCCATCATTTGCGGTTATCGCAATCAAGCTGGGCATCAATGCGCCTCCCATAGTTGACACCGCTCAACGGAAGTGGAGCCAGCCAAGCAAAATGAGGAGAATCGCATCGCAGACGGGCACCGTCACAAGGTGGCCGTGTGCCTCTGGCGTTTGCGCAAGGGCATCGGCGTGGAGACCACCTGCAAGGCTAATGGCTGGAACCGCCGCTCGATCTGGAACAGCATCGTTCATTCGTCCGCGTATCAGAAGTTCCGGCTGCGGCGCAAGCGCAAGTGGCCGCAGAACCGTATCAATCACAGGAAGTATGAATGGGTTAGCCGGCGCTATCCGCTCGAAGGCTTGTTCCTGAACCGGATTGAGGAAATCCTGCGCGAGCATGGAATCATCTACGACCGCGAACCTCGGGTGAAGGCTGGCATGTGCCGCGCGGACTTCCGAACTCCTCAAACGCTCATCGAATGCAAGACAGACGTGACCACCATGGGGCTCAACAAGGCGCTCGGGCAATGCTGGATCTACAAGGCGGTGGCTGGAGAAGATTGCATCATAGTGATGCCAGATGACGTGCATCCACGTTACGAATGGCTCATCGCATTTAAGAAGATGGGCGTGCGCGTGTTCTCGGAGTCCTCGTTCGTGCAGATGCTTTCCGGCTTCCTGCCGCTGGATGGTGTGATGCCCCGCGAGTTGACATTCCTGCGTTCGAAAAGGAG
>CAJCCF010000472.1 GCA_903960845.1 uncultured Verrucomicrobiota bacterium
CAGCTCATCAGCGCTTTCGGCCGGCTCCACTTCACGCGGGCGAGTTGAAGTTCGCCGTTGTTGTTCTTCGGGCACCAGGAGGCATCGGTCACCCAGGATTCGGTGGGGGTGACATTTCACACGCCGAAGTTGCCCATGATCGGCACGAGATCGCCCGCGTTCGCGCCATCGCCCTCAGTGGCTCGCCAGCGGGCTGCGTAAGCGCTCCTCCCAGATCATGCCCTTGCGTTTGTGCGTCTTGTTGAATGACTGCGTGAAACGTTGTTTCAACGTCTTCAAAAAAAGCGAGATGTCCCACATCCGCCGCAGATACCGTTCGCGGATCTCCGTCTCCCAGGTGGCCGGCCCATCATACGCAGCGCATGCACGACAGGCGGCCGCGCCGTCGTGGTTTTTCGAGCACAGCTTTGGACGCCGTTGACTCTTCGCGTTTGGTCGTGGCGCTGGCCTTGGCGGCGAGTGCATGCATGACTTCGTCGAGCCTCATGGTTTCACTTCTTGCCAAAGCAGTAGGCGTATTTGTTCGAGCGCAGAAAAATCTGTCCGTCGGAGACAGCAGGGCTGGCGTTGGATATGCTGTCGTCGTTGGCGATGACGTTGGTGGCGATGAGTTCGAACTGCGGTTTTGCAGCGATAACATAAGTGCCGGTTTCACGGCCTACGCAGTACATTTTATCGCCAGCAAGCAGCGGCGTGGAGTACCAGCGGTCACGCTTCTGCCGGGAAGCGAGCGGCTGTTCATAAACAACCGCACCCGTTTTGGCGTCGAGACAGGTGGCGACGCCGCGTGAATCGTTGATGAAGTAAAGATGGTCATCCATATACACAGGCGAACCGACGTTGCTGCCTTTCTGTGCCTGCCAGAGGATATTCGTGGCACTCACATCACCTTTGCCACCGGCTTTGACGGCCTGGCTCTGCCCGCCGGGATGTCCGATGACGAAGATGATGCCGTCATGCGCAACGATGCTGGGGCAAAGCTCGGCGGCAGCGATGCTTTTGCAGAACCACAGCTCCTTGCCATCCTTCGGATCGAAAGCGCGCAGCTTGCCATTGGAGTTCACGATGAGTTCGTCATGGCCATCGACCTTCACGATGGTCGGCGTGTTCCAAGACGCAGGAAAGCCGGTGGCGCTCCACACGGTCTTGCCGGTTTTGCGGTCGAGCGCGAGCAGTTGATTGCTCTCCAGTGCGGCATTCACGATGAGCAAATCGCCATAAAGTATGGGTGATGAGCCGACACCCCAATCGTGTGCCTTTTCGCCCACGCTGACATCCCAGACCTTTTGGCCATCGACCGTGAAGGCGTGGATGCCCGCGTTCGCCATGAAAAAGAACACGCACTTCCCATCCGTCACCGCCGAACTCGACGCATAGCCGTGCGTGGTGATGTAAGTGCCGGTGTAGGGCTTGTTGGGCAGGTCGGTTGTGATCTCTTGATTCCACAAAATCTTGCCGGTCTTCTTGTCGAGACACAAGGCATGGCGCTTGAGCTTTGCCATGTCGCCGGGCTCTTTCACGTCGATGCCGTAGCCGCTGTAGCTGGTAAGGAAAACTTTGTCTCCGCTCACGATGGGGCTTGATGAGCCCGGCCCTGGCAGCTCGGTGCGCCAGACGAGGTTTTCCTTCTCGCTCCACGTCAGTGGCAGATTCGTGTCGGTGGTGACACCATCGGCCGTGGGACCACGAAACTGCGGCCAGTCGGCAGCATGGAGTTCGGTGGCGAGAATGAGAAAGAGGAGAGCGCGCATGGTGGATGGTAGATGAAACGTCACTGAACCGAAAAATTCGCCTTCAATTCGACAGGCTTGCCGCTGCTTGGCTGGTCATCCATGGGCCAGTTGGTCTGGTAATTGTTCTGGGCTTCCCGGGGTTTTTCGAGCTGCTTGAAGGTGAGAGGTTTAACGATCCATTTCACGGTGTAACCGCCAGGCGGCAGTTTACCGAGGTTCACGGCATCGACCTCGTAATAGGTGAAGGTTTTGAAGTAGTTCCCCTGCCAGATGGCCTCGTGCATCGTGATGGTGAAGGCATTTCCGCTGCGCTCGATCTTCTCGATCCACACACGGTCGTTGTCGTCGAGCTGGCGGGTGCGGAAGATCAGCCAGTTGTCGTCCGCTGTGGTCGTGGCGGGCTTTTTCTCGCTCAATTCATCCGCCCAGTCATCGAGTGACATGCCTTGCGGCTTTTGAGCAAACGGCGGCGCGTGTTGCAGCATCGCCGCGTCGTTCCACTTGCCCGTGTCACCACGCACGAGCTGGCGCTGATCGCTCAGCGTGCCGCGCTGGGCGCGATCCTTCACGGTTTTGATGACAGTCGATTCCTGGCTGTTCAGCATGGCGCTGGTGGCCGCCCAGATGAGGAGGATGCGTGTGAGTTTCATGCGGGTCATTTCTTGTTCTGGATGCGAAAGAGCGATGAAAACGTGCGGATGAACAAACTGCCGCGTGCGATGGCCGGCGTGGCCCAGGCGACATCGCCGAGGGAGTTTTTGCGCACGAGTTTGTATTCGGAGCTGTCGTCGATCACCCAGGTGTCACCGTTTTCGTTCAGCATGAAGACGTGACCGTTGTAGGCCCACGGCGAGGCGTAAAAGCGGCCACCTTTCGTATTCAGCCGTTGTTTGGCGATGATCTCCTCGCCGGTTTTGGCGTTGAAGCAGCCGAGCAGACCGGAGTCATAGCAAACGAACAACCGCTCGCCGCTGATGAGGTAGCCAGGATGGATGCTTGATCCGCGCTTCTGCGACCACGCGATGAACTCGTTGCTTGTCGCGTCGCCTTGCAGCGTGATGTCGCCTTTGGCGCCGGGTTTGATCGCGTAAAGCGGCCCATAATGATAACCCGCGCCCGCATAGAGCAGTCCGTGCTTCGAGAGCGGGATCTGGCTCACGAGTCCTGCGGTGCCACTGATCTCCCACAGCAGCGCGCCATCCTCCACCGCGTTGGAGCGGACCTTGTTCATGCCGATCGTGATCAACTCAGTGCGCGTTCCGTTCTCCCAAACGTAAGGCGTGGACCAGGTGCTCTTCTCCTGGCGTGGCACGCGCCAGAGCGTCCTGCCGGTGAGTTTATCCACGGTTTCGAGCCAGGATTCCTGATCGTTGTCATTTTGGATGAAGACGCGCCCGCCATGCAGCACGGGCGAGGTGCCGGTGTTCCAGCCGTCGCGCATCGGGTAGCTCGGCCAGCGTCGTTCCCAAAGCTTCTTGCCTTTCATGTCGCAGCAGAACAGGCCGATGTTGGCAAACCAGGCATACACCCGCTCGCCATCCGTCACTGGTGTCTCCGACGCGAAGGAATTGCGCGGATGCCGCATCTGCGGCGGGATGCCTTGGTGCGCTTCGAACTCCCACAGGATTTTCCCCGTCTCGAAGTCGAGGCAGTAGAGCATCCACCGATGCACTTCGCCGGTGCCGACATGCCCGCCCGGATAACCTCCCACATGCGGCGTCGGCACTTCCTTTTCGCCCACCGCCGAGGTGACGAAAATCTTGTCGCCCCACACAATTGGCGACGACCAGCCCCAGCCGGGCACTTTCACCTTCCACGCCACATTCTCCGTCTCGCTCCACGTCTCCGGCAGAGTCGAGCCCTCGCCAAGGCCGTCGGAGTTCGCGCCACGATACTGCGGCCAGTTTTCCTTGTCAGCGGCCATCGTCGAGACAGCCAGCGCTAAAAGTAGGAGGCAGTGTTTCATGGTGGGTTCTGGTTGAGGTGAAGTTTCCGCCCACACCTTCACGATCGCCTGGCGGGGCTTCTATCCGACGTCAACGGCCCGATGCGTTTCGTGCTCACCACCATCTCATCGATCCATAGTTTCTGCGCGTGCGGCAGCAAGCCGGGGCCGAAGTAGGGGGCCATGAGGAACTGGTTGAACTTCATGTTCGGAAAATCGGTGGAGCGCAGAATCACGCCGGTGTGATCGATGACGAGTTTGCCATCGAACCAGCCACGCACGATGCCGTCGGCGTTGGGTTTGCCGCCTTTGAGGTCGAGGGTGTTGAGCTTGAAATGCGCCTCGACGCAGTGCCAGGCGTCGTCGGTGAAAAGCTCCTCGGCACTGTCCCAAAGTGTGCCGTTGTAGCCCCCCTTCAGCGGTCCCTGGGTCAAGCCATGCGGCGTGTTCTTGTTTTGAATGTCCTGCGCGGCGAGGCGCAGCTTTCCGTTCACGGGTTCGATGTAGAGTGTGAGATGACTCGCCGCCGGGCCTGCCCACTTGGCGTTCTCCGTGGTCATGAAGTGCGTGAGATGCGGATGGTAGTTCCGCCCGCTCCAACCCCAGCCTTTGGACAGCCGCAGGTAGTAGCGGATGAAAATCTCCTCTCTGGGCTCAAACAAATGCCGCTTGGCGGATGAACCGGTCACGGTGCCGCTCGTATCGGTCCATTCATACTCGATGCATGAGCCGCTTTTAGCATTGGGGACGATGCGCACCACTTTCCCATCATACCAGCCACGCTGATCGACAGCCGCGTCATCGAATGACTCGTGAAACAGCGCTCCAGCCCGCTCTGGTTCTTCAGCATGTCCGATCCAATGCAGCATGAGACATGGCAACAGGCTAAGACGGATGGTCTTGAGGAGTGACATTCAAGACCAACGATTGTGCGCAATTATCTCTTGCCCGTCCTGCCCGATGAAACGCGCCGCTGCCTGCTCGTCACGCCAGCCGAGTTTGGCGATGAACCGATTCCAGACATGGCATTCTTCATCAGTGCCTTGAGCGCGGTGCCGATGCGCCCGGTGCCTGAGGCATGCATCAAGCATCCGCGAAGAGCGAGACTTCCGCAATCGTCACCGCGTTGCTACAACCGAGTGAGCACCGTGCAGTGAATTGGTTGCACTGAACTCCGCACCAGCGATAACGATTCGCGAAACAAAAGTGTCTCAGCTCATCAGCGCATTCGGCCGGCTCCACTTCACGCGGGCGAGTTGAAGTTCGCCGTTGTTGTTCTTCGGGCACCAGGAGGCATCGGTCACCCAGGATTCGGTGGGGGTGACATTGCACACGCCGAAGTTGCCCATGATCGGCACGAGATCGCCCGCGTTCACGCCATCGCCCATGAGCGGCAGCACCACGCGCTCGGTGGCGCGGATGAGGCGAAGCGTTTGCGGATCGACCTGCGCCACCCACAGCGGCGCACGCCAGCGGATGACTTTTTCATTCGTGGGATCGCGCCGCGTGTAGACGAGGAAGAGCGCATCGGAATGCGTGAGCCAGTGCTGCTGCGTGCTGTTCGTCATCAGCGGTTCGCCGTTGTCCCAGGTCCATTCCTTTTTCGGCTCGTAGTTCATGCCGTCATCGCTCACCGCCACGTAGCCGCGACGATCCTCGGCGCGCATCGTGAGGTAGAAACGCCCCTTGAACTCCGTGAGCGAGGGCTCCAGCAAGCCGCGCCCTTTGGCAACGGTGAACTCCGTGCCGGTTTTCTTCACGATCAATTCCTGACCGTCAAAGGAGCACAACACCGGGCAGACGAGGCGTGTTTGATCTTTCGCTCCAAAGGTGAAACTCATAAGCACATCGCCATCCGGCAGCATGACGCGCTGGCCGCAGTTGTTCGAGTAAATGGCGCTGCCGCGCGGGTCATCCCAGACGAGTTTGCGGCGCGGTCCCCACTCGCCGTCCTTCCACACGGCATAGATCGGAAAGCGCGGCGGTTGGTCGCGGTAAAAACCACGGGTCTTGTAAAACACGTTGTGGCCGAGCGCGAGCACGCTGCCTGTTTTGGGATGCAGGCTCGGCGTCACATCGCACACGGCCTCGTTGTTGCCATCCGCCATCGGCACCCAACCGAACGGCGGCGCCGGCTGAAATTTGCTCCATGTTTTGCCGAAGTCCTCCGACGTGGTCCACTGCACGGGCCCGAAGTAATCCGAGCCCATGATCGGCTGAACCGTCATGAGAGCCTTACTGCCCACCATGCACGCCCTCGGCCCAAACCAGGCACTCTTCGCGAACGGCGGCACCGGCAGCACCACCTTTTCAATCGACTCGATCAATGGCACCTCCGCTGCCCTCGCCGTCGTCTGTGAATGAACCAGCGCAAGGCTCGCTGCCTGGATGAAGTGACGGCGTGAGGTGATCATGGAGGCTTTGGTATACGTGGTCGGCATGCAGTCCTCTCATGGTGGCAACGGCCAAGTTCGATGCGGGGCGGCCGCCATTCATTTTGCCTCGGCAGACTCAAGTCGCCGGCCCTGGTTGTAGCGGTGGTTTTTATCTTTGAACTCGCGCTCATCCACCACGGCGAAGGTGGCTGCACCAGCATCTTGAAGAAGCCTCTCACCCGCAGGCGCGATTTCATCAAACTGGGAGCCAATCCCGATGAGGTTCACATGGCGAGCCGAAGCCGGAAGGGCTACTGGCGCATGAGCAGCAACAGCATCGTGCAGCAGGCCCTGAGCAACCGCAGGCTAAAGGAACAAGGAGTGCCCGAACTGAGCCTGCCCTGCCGTGACAGCAGCATCTATGGAGCGAAGCCAAACCGCAAAGCCGACGAAGGAGGCAACTATCTGGATCAAGCTGCACTACGGGAAAGCTGTGAAGGCTAACCGCTAGTCTGATTGGACCCGCCCGGTGCGGAGCCGCATGCCGGGTGGTGTGGGAGGGGTGACCGGCGCAATCCTGTCACCTCCACCCGATTCGGCGTTGCGGTCATTTCGGAATTGGTGGGGAAGCCTGTGATCCCCGACGGAATGGAAGGCGAACGAGGAAGATGAGCATGAACCAGAGGCTGATGTCTGCGAAAGCGGCGCTCCAGAGAATCCAGCGCGGAATGAACGCTGAGATGGAACCCGCAACGCAGAGAAGCAACTGACCGACGAATGGAACCGTGGAGTGATGCCGGTCGATTCCCCGATGCTGGTTGCGAAGGCTGACAACAACGCAGGCGCAGTTCATGATGACGATGAATGCACCGAGCAGAGCGAGGATGACTGACGCAATAGAAAGGAACATGCTCATGTCGGATGCTTGCTTGGCTTTCGTTCAAGGGAGCGACGTAGCGACGCCTAACGTTCAAGCGCTGGCACCGCTGGGGCGAGGGGGCGCGTCGAAACGGGATGGTGGGTTAAAGCTAAGGATAGCATGGCTGACAGAGCAGCCCCAGCGGCTGTCCAGCCGCGCCTTGTTCGGCCTTGGTTGCTTTGTGTGTGTCATCGCTTGGCTATGTTGGACTTTCGTGACGATCGTTCGCTTCCAAGTAAGCGTTCGAGTCTGGTTACAACTGCATCTCGTGCGGATGCTACCAGAAAGTGACTGGGCACATGCATCAACATACGACTCCAAGGGGAAGTATCAGCGTCTCGGTGACTGGCCGCAATGTAGTTCTGAAGAGCTACGGCAGACTCGCGGTGAAAAGCCCATAGAGTCTCGCCGCGATAGTCAATCTGGAAGAAGGCATCTGTGGGCCAAGACAAGTCGTGACGCCGCACATCGTGGCACGAACGACAAGCATACGCTCCGAATACGTTGCGGCGGCCCCAACGAAGATACTTAGAATGATCCCAGTCGCCAGCCTGATAACCCTCTGGAAGCCCTCTGATGGCCTCGGTGGAACCTCCGTGGAGCGCTGCAAAATAGATGGCCGCATGCCAACGATGGCCGCACGAGTCTATGAACTGCCTATACTCGAATAAGTGAGAGTCTCGGAAGAAAGGGACATCATCTCGAAGCTTGATCTTCACGACCTCGCCAAACTCGAAACGAGCGTCTCCACCACACTTCGGACATCGAATGTCCAGAATGTGAGGCATTGGGCTAGTCTTGTAGGCGCTGGACATGGGGCTTCAGTTCTTGGCCGAACATTGAAGATCATTCACAGATCGTGAGGTTTGTCAGCAGCTTTATAGCCGACCGTTTGACGGGAATATCACGGATTATTTTATTCATGGTGTCGTTTTAGCCGCCTATGCCGTACTCGTTCAACAAGAACGTAAAATATCACTCCAATGCTGGATACTGGGAGTGTTTAGATTTCCCGAACACACTCTTTCCAGACGATTCAGTACATCTCGACCTAGGCCAGGTTGGGCAAAAGGAAGGCCATGTTTATTTGAATACAGGACTGCACCAATCGAAGTGAACTTATCTGCGTTGCTCGAAAAACTCGCACTTCTGAATGGTTTTCAGCAGCACCTTCATTTTCTCCTGAATAATCTCTTCCGCTTCGTGGTGATCGGTTAGGTGAAGCACCTTGTCTGCCGCGCTTTGCCGCTCTCCCCGACTTCGCGTCCTTGATTTCCCCGGGATTCGGGCGGAAGAAGCAGCCCGCCTCAACCGAAGCCTTCCCATGAAATCGAACCCACTCACACGCCGCAGCTTTCTCGGCTCCGCATTCGCCGCTGCCACCGGTCTCACACTTCCCCGGTTCGCTTCCGCCGCCGCCAGGCCCAATTCGGTTTTCAACGGCGTGCGCATCGGTTGCATCACTTATAGTTACCGCAGCATGGCGAAGACGGCGGAGGAGACACTCAAGGCGCTGCTCGATGACGGTCTCAGCGAGACCGAACTCATGGGCGGACCGATCCAGGATTTTGCTGGCATCAAAGGCAAAGCCACCGACGCGGAGCGTGAGCAGCAGCTCACGAAGTGCCGTGAACTGCGGAAGATGTATAACGATGCGGGCGTCAACATTCACATCCACAAGATGGGTTTCGGTCAGTCGGATGAGGAGATCGAGTTCAGCTTCCTCGTCGCCAAGGCGCTGGGCTGCACCGGTGTGACCACCGAACGCAATGCCATCCTCGCCGCGCGCGTCGCGCCATTTGCGGACAAGCACAAGATCTGGGTCGGCTTCCACAATCACACCAACAACCTGCCGGAGATGGACAAGTTCGACTCCATCCTGGATCTCGGCCAATACATCGGCTTCAATCTCGACATCGGTCACTACGTCGCCGGCACGAAGGGCAAGTCACCGATCCCCGTGCTCGAAAAGTATCACGATCGCATCGTGAACCTGCACCTCAAAGACCGCACGGGCGACGGCGGCAACGTGGCCTGGGGTCAGGGCCAGACACCGATCAAGGAAGTGCTGCAGTTGATCCGCAAAGAGAAGTGGACCTTCCCCGCCGAGATCGAACTGGAATACAAGATCCCCGAAGGCTCCGACGCCGTGAAGGAAGTGGCGAAGTGCGTGCAGTATTGCCAAGAGGCGCTGGCGTGAGGGAAGCGTGAGAGAGGAGCGCGGACACTCCTGTCCGCCTCTTCTTTGTCGCGGCTTCGCCGCCAGTTGAATGAAGCGGAGAAGAGTGCCCGCGCCCCCCTCGATTAGAAGAGGCGTATGAAGTTCTTCGATCCACGTGGGGACATCGAAAAGACCGCCCACAATCTGCCGCATTGGCAGCAGGGAGGGGTCGCGGTCTTCGTCACCTTCCGACTCGCCGATTCGCTGCCGCGTGAACTCCTAGACGCCTGGCTTCGCGCCCGAGATGCCTTCCTCGCTGCGAATCCGCCGCCGTGGGACGAAATTGCCGAAGCCTGCTACCACAGCCAGTTCTCTGACAAACTCGAGGAAAACCTTGATGCCGCGCACGGCTCCTGTGCCCTGCGTGATCCACGCCTCGCCCAAATCGTCGCTGGCCGCCTTCATCACTTCGACGGCCAACGCTACGACCTCTGGAGCTACGTCATCATGCCCAATCACGTTCATGTGCTCTTCACACTCCACGACGGTGAATCGCTCCACGACACGCTCCAAGGCTGGAAAGGTGTTTCGAGCCGCCTGATCCACAAAACCGGCCTCAGCAGCCTGATTCCCTTCTGGCAGCCCGACTACTTCGACCGCCTCATCCGCAGCCCCGAGCATTTCAGCACGGTGAAGGCCTACATTCGTGAAAATCCGTCCAAAGCAGGCTTGAACACTGGATTCATTGTCTGGGAGCGAAGCTGATTGAAGGGAGCGCGGGCACTCTTGCCCGCTTCATGCAAATGGCGGCGAAACCGCGAAGAGAAGAGGCGGACAGGAGTGCCCGCGCTCCTCTCGATGGGCTTGGCCTATTTATGATACTCCTGCAACGCGCGCACTTCGATGTGGTTGGCTTGAAGTGATTTGATGGCCATCAGGGCTGCATCGGCACCGCGCAGGGTGGTCATGATGGGGATGCGGTTTTGCATCGCCGCCGTGCGGATTTTGACTTCGTCTTCACGCGGATTTTTGCCGGACGGTGTGTTGATGACGAGGGCCATGTCCTTGTTCTTCATCAGGTCGATGACGTTGGGGCGTTGGCCGCTGGCGAGTTTGGGGAGGATGTTGACGGGGATGCCGGCGTCTTTGATGACTTGGCCGGTGCCGCTGGTGGCGTAGAGGGTGAAGCCGAGGTCGGCGTAGCCCTTGGCGATGCGGACGACGTTGGGGCGGTCGGTTTCCTTGACGCTGATGAAGACGTTGCCCTTCGTTGGCAAGGTGCCGCCGGCGGCCATCTGGCTTTTGGCAAAGGCCATGCCGAGATCGTAGTCGATGCCCATGACTTCGCCGGTGCTCTTCATCTCGGGGCCGAGGATGATGTCCACGCCGGTGAACTTGCTGAAGGGGAAGACGGCTTCTTTGACGCTGTGATGCCGTGGGATGACTTCTTCGGTGAAGCCGAGTTCCTTCAAGGTCTTGCCGGCCATGATCTTGGCGGCGAGTTTGGGCAACGGGACGCCGATGGCTTTGCTGACGAAGGGCGCGGTGCGGGAGGCGCGGGGATTGACCTCGATGACGTAGAGGTCGTCGCCTTTGACGGCGAGCTGCATGTTCATCAAGCCGCGGACGTTGAGGGCTTTGGCGAGCTTTTTGGCGGCGTCGCGGATGCGGTCCTGCATCGCTGGCGTGAGGCTGAAGGGCGGGATGACGCAAGCGCTGTCGCCGGAGTGGATGCCGGCCTCTTCGATGTGCTCCATGATGGCACCGATGACGGTGGTCTCGCCGTCGCTGATGCAATCGACATCGACCTCGGTGGCGTCTTCGAGGAAGCGGTCCACGAGCACGGGGCGGTCGGGCGTAGCCTCGACGGCGTTCTTCATGTAGTGCGTAAGTTCGGCATCGCTATAGACGATCTGCATGGCGCGACCGCCGAGCACGAAGCTGGGTCGCAC
>CAJCCF010000473.1 GCA_903960845.1 uncultured Verrucomicrobiota bacterium
ACTTCAGGAATCCTACGACGTCATCATCGTCGGCTCAGGCGCAGGCGGCGGACAGACGGCCTACACGCTGACCATGGAAGGCGTGAAGGTGCTTGTTTTGGAAGCCGGTCGTTCGTTTGAACCGGGGACCGAGGCGGCCATGTTTCAACTGCCGAGCCAGGCGCCTCTGCGCGGAGTGAGCACGCCGGACAAACAATATGGGTTTCACGATTGCTCGATCAACAGCGGCTGGGAAATCCCGGGTGAGCCCTACACCAACGCGAACCCGGAACCGGAGAATCAATTCCGCTGGTGGCGGCAGCGCATGATGGGCGGTCGAACAAATCACTGGGGTCGCATTTCATTGCGCAACGGGCCTTATGATTTCAAGCCGCGCACGCGATTCGGCGCAGGTTTCGACTGGCCGATTGGTTATGAAGACGTCGCACCCTATTACGACAAGGTGGAGATGCTGGTCGGTGTGTTCGGCACCAATGAAGGACTGGAAAACTCGCCCGATTCATCACCCGGCGTGTTGCAGCCGGCACCGAAATTGCGCGTGGGCGAGCTGTATGCGCAGAAGCATGGCAAAAAGGTCGGCGCGCACATTGCCCCGATCCACCGCGCCGTGCTGACGAGGCCGCAGGATGCGGAAACGCTGCCGGCAAAGCTGCATCCGGGCAATGTGAAGGCCCAGCGCATTCTCGCCGATCACATGCGCACCCGCGCGCCGTGTTTTTGGGCGACGGACTGTCATCGCGGATACTCCATCCGTGCGAACTACGATTCACAGACCGTGCATCTGCGCCCCGCGCTGGCCACGGGAAATCTCGACATCCTGCCCAACGCGATGGCGCGCGAGATCACGATCGACAAGCAGGGCAAAGCCACGGGCATCACCTTCATCGACAAGACGAGCGGTCGTGAAAATCATGCCAGGGGACGCGTCGTGGTGCTGGCGGCGAGCTCGCAGGAATCGGTGCGCTTGTTGTTAAACTCAAAATCGCATTTGTTTCCCCATGGCCTGGCGAACTCCAGCGGCAAGGTCGGGAAATACATCACCGACTCGATCTCCAGCAGTCTCGGCGCGCACATCCCGGCGTTCGAGGGCATGCCGGTTCACAATGAGGATGGCGCGGGCGGTCCTCATGCCTACGTGCCGTGGACGATGCACGATCAGAATCGCCAGGGTGAGCTGGGTTTCCCCGGCGGTTATCATCTGGAGTTCACCAGCGGGCGGCAGATGCCGTCATTGACGACGCTCAGCGGCGTCGACGGATTCGCCGCACGCGGCGGCGTGGTGTTTGGCAGGCAGCTCAAGGAAGACGCGCGGCGCTACTACGGCTGCAGCTTGGGCTTCGGCGCGCAGGGCACGATGCTGCCGAATGATGGCACCTTCTGCGAACTCGATCCCGAACTGAAGGATCAGTGGGGCATTCCCGTGCTGCGCTTTCACTGGAAGTGGACGGACTTTGAACTCAATCAGGTGCGGCATCAGCAGAAACACATCCGCGAGCTGCTCGAAGCCCTGGGCGGCAGGCTGTCAAAGAAACCTGAGACCGATGTGCTCAAATCGATGAAACCCGGGGGCTCGGTGATTCATGAAGTGGGCGGCGCGATCATGGGTGCTGACCGCGCGACCTCGGTCACGAATTCATGGAGTCAGACCTGGGATGTGAAGAATGTTTTTCTTGCCGATGGCGCTCCGTTTGCCAGCACGGCGGACAAGAATCCCACGCTCACCATCATGGCGCTGGCCTGGCGCATGGCCGATCATCTGATGGATGAACTCAAGAAAGGAAACCTCTGAGATGAGCACGCCTGAACCGCTTCCCCGCATGGACCGCCGCGTGGCGATCCAATGGATGCTCACTGCATCAGCCACCATCATCTTGCCTGATGCGGCACTGCGCGCTGCCGCCGGTGACACGCGGCCCAAGGGCTACGGACCCGACCCCAGCATGGTGAAAATTTACAAGCCGGGCGATGTCTGGCCGCTCACGCTCAGCGAGCCGCAGCGGCTCACCGCGCGGGCTTTGTGTGAGGTGATCATCCCGGCGGACGACACATCACCTGGCGCATCCGCAGTGGGCGTGCCTGACTTCATCGACGAATGGATCAGCTCGCCCTATCCGGCTCAGGAGGGTGATCGCCGGCTCCTGCTTGAAGGGCTGGGATGGATCGATGAAGAAGCGCAGCGCCGCTTCCAGAAAACCTTCGCCGGTCTCACGCTCGAACAACAGACCGCGATCTGCAGCGATCTCGCCGCCGCCAAACCACGACCCGAGCACAAGAAGCCCGCAGCATTCTTCAAACGTTATCGCGACCTCACCGCCGGCGGCTACTACACCACGCCGGAAGGCATGAAGGCCATCGGCTACGTCGGCAACGCCCCTTCAGCAACCTTTGACGGACCACCGGTCGAGGCCTTGAAGCATGTGGGCCTGATTTGAAATCCGCCGGCGTCCATGATGCCTGGGATTCCAAATTAAAAGCGCCATATCAGGCTGCTGTGCATGGTGAAATCGGGGCTGGCCCGGGTCAGTCCGCCTCCGACTCCGAGACGGATGGCGAATTGGTTAGGCAGTCCGATCATGGTCGTGAGCAGCACCTCGTGAGAACTTCCCCGGCTGCGAAAATCGCCGATGGTCTCAATGCCGAAGGAGATGTCGTGATTGTACTCGTGACGCACGCCGCCGGCATAACCAAAACCAGGACCACCGCCGCTGCCGGAGACAAAGCTGACGAGGTTGAGCACGATCCGGGTCCTCTCAGCGAGATCGCTTTCCAGAATGAACCGGTGATGCCAGCCGCTCTCCCCGTGACGATGAATGCCACCGTGGGAGCCGTGATCGTGGCCACCGTGACCATGAGGCACGACGGGGCCCGCATCCGGACCGGTGCCCGGCTTGTGAGAATGGGACTGGCTGTGGTCAGCCTCCTGCTCTTCGGCAAATTCGTAACCAGTCCAAAAACCGGCGCGGAAATTCATGGGACCAACGGGTGGGATGACCGAGATGACGAACTGTGGTGTGACTCCGGTGTAGTTCCAGCCATCACCTTCATCGGCAAAGCCCGCTGACAGCCCAAAGGCGAGCGCGGGCAGGAGACCCATGAAGAAGCCGGGTTCACTGGAAAATACGCTGGTGTCGCCATCGCGCACCCATTCATAACCTGCGATGGAGACGCCAGAGAACTGGTGGGGAATGGTGCTGTCCTGGATGAGGATGAAGTCGCGTCCGTGGTGAGCGTGGAGAGTGCTGGTGAGGAGAAGAATGAAGGCAACAAGGAGGCGTGCTTGAGCGCGGGGAGCGTCCTGCGTTGCTGCTGTTAAATGC
>CAJCCF010000474.1 GCA_903960845.1 uncultured Verrucomicrobiota bacterium
GGGCTGCATGCGGCTGTCAGTGAGCGACTCAAGGAGGATGTGCGCAGCGGGGTTTTGTTCGTCTTTACCAACAAACGGCGAACCCGGCTCAAGGTGCTTTACTTTGACGGCACGGGGCTCTGGTTGATGACGAAGCGGTTGGAAAAAGGCACTTTCTGCTGGCCGCGTGCAGCGGATGATGGTCAGACGAAGTTGCGGCTCACGCCAGAGGCTTTTACGCTGCTCACCGATGGCATCGACATGCATGGAGCAAAGCCACGCGGGTGGTATGAGCGGGGTTGAAAAAAATCACTCCTTTTGATCAATCCGACACCAAAGTTGGTACGCCATCTGCTCTGCATGTCAGGTGCATGATGACACCCTTGGAAGCCCGACTCACTGAAGAGAACGCGGCTCTACGTGCGGAGAATAAATTGCTGCGTGAAAAGATCGACCTGCTCATCCGGCGCATCTTCGGCAAGAGCAGCGAACAGCTCGATGACGGCCAGCTCATGCTGCTGCTGCAAGGGGGTGATGAAAGTGCAAAAAAAGACCTAGCCTCCAGCGCAAGCCCCGGCGTCTTGGAGGCTGAGATCGAGAAGCGAGGCAATGACACTGGGAAGATCAACCCACGCAAAGAACGTGAAGCACGCGTGCCGGAGCATCTGCCCTGCGTGGATGAAGTCATCGAACCGGTGGAAGTCACTGCAGCACCTGAAGCCTGGCGCGCCATCGGCGAAGAGATCACCGAACAACTCGACTACCAACCCGCGCGGTTCCTGCGCCGCCGCATCATCCGTAAAAAGTATGTGAAGCGCGATGAACCGCACCAAGCGCCCATCATCGCCCCGCTGACCACCTTGCAGGAACGCAGCATCGCCGCGCCTGGATTGCTTGCGCAGATCATTGTCGCGAAATACTGCGATCATCTGCCGCTCTATCGACAGGAGCAGATTTACGCCACCCGGCACGACATTGCCATCCCACGCCAAAGCATGGCGCGCTGGATCGGGCTGGCCGCCGATTGGTTGAGGCCGATTTATGAGCACATCCACACCGGGGTCATGGCCGGAGGGTATGTGCAGATCGACGAGACACCCATCGAGTATCTGAGTCCCGGCAACGGGGCGACCAAGCAAGGTTACCTCTGGGCGTGCAAACGACCGGGATCCGACGTCAGCTTCACCTGGGCCACCAGTCGCGCCGCGCGATGTTTGGACCGCATCATCCCCGCCGACTTCAGCGGCACCGTGCAGTGCGATGGCTACGCCGCCTATCCATCTTTCGCGAACCGCAGCGAAGGCTGCATCACCCTGGCCGCGTGCTGGGCACATGCCCGGCGCAAGTTCGTTGAGGCCGCCGAAAGCACACCGCAACAAGCCGGGTGGATGCTTTTGCAGATCCAGCACCTCTACCGCATCGAAAAACAACTCCGCAAAGCCAAAGCGGGGCCGCAACAAAGGCAGGCCGTGCGAACCAGCCAGAGCCGCATGATCATCGATCGCATCTGCCGTGCGCTCACCCGAATGAAGCTCCGACGCCGCCACCTCCCGCAGTGCGCGATGGGTAAAGCCATCGACTACACCCTCACCCTGTGGCCCATGCTCACCGTCTATCTCGAAGATGGACGAGTCGAGATCGACAACAACCCCGTCGAGAATGCCATCCGGCCCACCGCCATTGGCAAAAAGAACTGGCTGTTCATCGGTGAAGCCGAAGCCGGTCAACGCAGCGCCATCCTCTTTACGCTCATTGAAGCCTGTCGCACACGAGGCATCGATCCACAGAACTACCTGCGCGCAGTCCTCACCCGCCTGCCGACGCTGACCAACCGGCAGATCAAGGACGTGACACCCGAAGCCTGGGCCAAGGCGCAGCGATCTCCACATCAGCGTCAAGCGGCGTAGTGGTCAAAACCAAAAGACATGTTCAGGCCGATGGTGCTTGGCGCAGACCTAACGGCTGGGTTGCGTAAGTGTGTGTTGATTTTATCATTGCACTCCAAATCAAGCCACTTAGGCCCTCAGTCAGCCCGCTTCACCTCAAACCTCTATGGGACGCCTATAAAGCTCGGTTAGTGGTTGAGGGAGTGAACCACCGACGAACATCATCCGATCCCTCGTCCGACACTGAATTTAGCATGCCCATATTGAGAGGTGGTCTTGCACCACGGACAGGTGAGGGTTGCGCCTTTGGAGCAATCCGGGGCGCAATGGATGCGACCGCAACTGCACATAGCCCAGAGATGGTTTGAGCA
>CAJCCF010000475.1 GCA_903960845.1 uncultured Verrucomicrobiota bacterium
CAAGGACGGCACACCTAAATCGGATGGCGGCCGCTTCTCAGGCACTGGCACGCCTGCCTTGAAAATCACCGGCATGACGGCTGACGATTCCGGCTATTACAAGTGTGTCGTGACCATGGGTGCACTGACCATGGACAGCGGCATCTACACCCTTCGCGTCATGGGTGCGAAGCCCGAAATCATCAAGCCCGTCACACTCACGCCAAACGAAGTGGTCATTGGCAGCAACTACGGCCCCGTTACTTTGCCGATCAATCCGGCCCTGAATCTTGGTGTCGTGAGCTACTCACAGAAAGGCCTGCCTCCGGGTCTGAAACAGGATCCCGTGACAGGCGTCATCTCAGGCCGGCCCACCGCCTTGCAGTCCGCCGCCAACACCGTCACTTTCACCGCCAAAAATCTCGTCAATTCCGACACCGCCACCGGCAGTCTTTTTGTGCGTCCGCTGCCGGCCAGCACAGCCGGTGCTTATGACGGTTACGTTGAGCGCCATGCCGTGGTCAATCGCAACCTGGGTGGCCGGCTCATGCTGACCGTGACTCCCACGGGCGGATTCTCCGGCAAGCTCACCCATGAGTCCACCACCACCGCTTTCACGGGTGGATTCCTCGACACGGCTGTCGGCAGCTTTTTCTCCTCCGCCACCGTGGCTGTCACCCCGACCCTGAGGCTGACTTTCACCATCGACTCGATTAACCAACGATTGGTCAACTCAACCGTCACCAGCGGCGGCCAAAGCGCCGCCATCAAGGCCTGGCGCCAGCACACGGGCCTGCCGTCATTCCCCTTCCCCGGCTACTACACCTTCGGGATGAATGTGCCATCCGCCATCTCTCCGCAACATCCGCTGGGCACCGGCTACGCCTCTTTCACCGTCGCCCCGGTGACCGGCCTCCTCACCATTGTCGGCAAACTTTCGGACACCGTCGGCCTCACCTGCAGCACGTTTGTCGGCGCCCAGTCGCAGGTGCTCGTGCATCAGGCCCTGGCGGCGACGGACACCGTGCTCGGCAATCTCACCATCACGCCCGGCACTGCGCCCGGATTCACCGACAGCACACTGACGGGCGCATTGACCTGGTCGCGCGTTTTGCAAAAGGCCGCTGAGCGCCTATACCAGCCCGGATTCGGTCCCCTGCCAGTGGTCTGCTTTGGCGCGCGCTACAATGAACCGCTGCCTGTCACCACCGCCCTTGTCATGGGCCTGACAGGCACTGGCAATGCCCGGCTTATTTTTGGCCTTGGTGATTTTGGCACGCCGGCGGTTAGGCCTGACATCACTCTCGGCATCCTGGCGAAAGGCGCTGTCAAGCCGCCCGCCGTTTTGGACAACCCGCGCAAGACCACCCTCGTCATCGCCCCGAAGACCGGCATGCTGACCGGTGGCCTAACTTTGAGTGATAACAATCCGATCGCCACTGGGAAGATCGTGCGCACGTCGGCCTTTGAGGGCATGATCGTCCGCGAGCCGGATGGTGATCTGCGCGGGCATGGTTTCTTCATTTTGGACAATCTGCCAAGCGCCGCCAAACCCACGAACACGGCCAAGCTTTCCAGTTGGTTCGTCCTCGCTCCCGCAGCCGCCAGCACCAGCGGCGCAGGCGGCATGCAACCCCCGGACACCGGACTCGTGGCTCCTTAATGACGAATTTCCAAAACCGAATGACGAAAGAAACCCCAGTCACGAATGACGAAAGCTCCACCCCGGTGGCAGTCGCTGGACTTCGTCATTTGGATTTCGTCATTCCTTCGTCATTCGGGAATTCGTCATTCGTCATTTCCGCGTTAAGCGAAAAGGCCCATCAGGTAAGCCAGTTCGGTGCGGACATCACCGTCATTGGAGACCGTCGTCGCCACCTCTTCGAGCAGCAGATCCCGGAAGCGTTTGCGCATCCGGTGCAGGGCCACACGCACCGCGCCGGCCTCCATGCCGAGAATCTTCGCCGTCTCCTCATGACCCGTCCAGCGGTCTCCCTCGGTCAGGGCATCGGCCAGTGCGGTGAACAAGGATTCCTTGCCGATGGCCCTGTAACTGGCGCGCAATTTTTCCCGCGTCGTTTCCAGCAGGGTCAGCGCCCACTTGCGCTCGTAAGCCTGGTCGGGCGAAACGTCGGCAGACACCGGCTCCAGCAGATAGCGGCCCTCCGCATCACGCAGATCAAGCGGGATCGCCGCCACCCCGCCGCCCCGCTTCTGCGCACTCTGCCGCTCGTGTTCCTGCAGGATCGTGTTCTTCAGCACCGTCAACAAAAAGCTGCGCAACCTGCCGCGCAGCGGGTCGGCATCACGCAGATGATTGCCAGCGATCAAATGGGCGAAACACTCCTGCACCGCATCCCGCGCATCATCCTCATTCTTCCCGAACCGGCGCGCATAAACATAGAGCGGATACCAGTAAGTCTGACAGATGGTCGCCAGCGCCGCCCGATGCTCCGCCGTCGGACTGCCCTCCTGCATCTGGTTGATCAGCGTCCAGCGAGTCGAAGGAAAAACACCATGAGACGTGGTTGGGGAATGAACTGGCATGCGTCTTTCTCTCAGAATCTGTCCCTGAGTCAAGAACCGTGCCATTTGCCCATTCTATTACCGCAGAGAGGCAGGGAGGCAGAGGGCACAGAAAATCAAACCACTCCCAGTCTCCGCAATCTCCGCCCCTTGGCCCCTCTGCGGCGAACCCCTCACCACGCTAAGTTTTCAGTAACTCCGCCACCCGCTTCCGATACCTCTCCACAGCCCCTCTCTCTGTCGTGATACCCCGATCCCCTCCAGTTCCACTTTCCCCGCTGCTCCGCCGCCTTGGCTGGATGGTTTGTGCCCTCGGCCTCGGGTTGAGCATGGTCACAGCCTCAGCGCAGGCGCCAAATGCCGAAATCGCTGTCGAGCAGCCAGCGCTGACCAACATTGCCGATGGCGGCAGCAAGGACTTCGGACCGGTGAATGTGGGCAGCACGGCGGACTTGGTTTTCACGATCAAGAACCTGGGTGGCGTGAACCTGACTCTGAGCGGCACGCCGAAGGTGGCCATCAGTGGCACTCATGCTTCCCTTTTCACGGTCACGGCCCAACCGGTTTCACCCGTGGCTCCGGAAGACAGCACGACCTTCACGGTGCGCTTTGCGCCCACCAGCATCGGCGCAAAAACGGCGGCACTGGCCATCGCGAATGATGACGCCGACGAGAATCCTTTCATCATCAATCTCGGTGGCATGGGTCTCATCGCCAACGCGACGCTCTCCACATCCGCGCAGAGTTCCAGTTCATCAACGCCGGTGGTTTTGCAGGTGACGGGAATCAGCACGGGCGGATCCATCACCGTTGAGCGCATCATGGATGCCGATGCGGATGGCGTGGTGGATGCGGGTGAGTTTTTTGCCGAACGATTCACGATCACGGACGGGGTGGTGACCTCCATCGGTGGCGTGCGCAACACCAACATTCCCGGTGATGAGGACGGCGCGGCGGACGGCCAGATCAGCATGAATCTGATGCCCGCAGCCGGCGCGGAAATCGGCCGCCTGGCGGGTGCTCAAATCATCCGCATATCCAGCCCGACCGCTGCGTTTCCAACCTTCGTTCGCACCCTGACACTCACCAACCCCGCGCAGTCGCAAACGATCAGCGGCACCGTCACGGACGGATCCAATCCGGTGCCCTATGCAGGGATCATGGTTCTTGATGCCAGGAACGATGGTGAATTTGCGCTCGGCGCTTTTGCCAATGCCAGCGGTCAGTTCACGATGAATGCACCAGCCGGTTCATACTCACTGTTTGCGGTGAAATCAGGCTATGTCGCCAACTTCAATGCCGAACTGCCTGTCGCACTCGGCACCGGAACCTCCGTCACGAAGAATCTTTTGTTAGTCGCAGCCACCACGACCATTTCCGGCAAAGTGGCTGATGCCGTCAGCAACACCGGGCTCGGCGGCGTGCAGCTCTTTCTTCAATCTCAGGGTGGCCTGGCCGCCATTCTCAGCACGAACGCAGACGGCACCTTCGCCGCGCCGGTCACCGACGACTTGTGGGAAATCCAATCCTCAGAGATTTCAGCCAGCCGTCTCGGCTACCTGAGCATGTCAGGTGAGGCCGACGCAAACGCGGACACCACCAGCGCCGCTGTGACTGGAGTGAACATCAGCCTGCCAAAGGCCACCGCGCTGATTTATGGCACGGTGAAGAACAACTCGAACACCCCCATCATTAACGTTCAGACGAAGGTTGGAAACCAGGGCAACAACTACCAAACCCTTGGCCGCAGTGCAGCCCCCGCAGGCACCTATTCCATGGGAGTACTGGCGGGCAACTGGTCGGCGGGCATTGAGGCGATGAGTGTCCCTGCAGGCTACTCATCCGTCGGCATCAGTGCGGACATCACGATCAGCGCGGGTCAGGCGGTGCAGTCAAATTTTGTGCTCAACTCCGTGACTGCTCATCTGCGCGGACAGATCCGGGATGACAGCGGCGCGCCGATTCCGAACATGACTCTCGTGCTGCAGAAGGAACCGATCAGTCCTGACGGCACGGGCTCCAGCTACCCGGTGACTGACGCCAATGGCGAGTTTGATTTCGGCGTGTTCGCCGGCGTCTGGAATATTGCGCTGGAGTGCGTGGAGGCGCAGGAGAAGGGTTTTGTGAACGTCGCTGATCTCAACTTCACCGTCGTCGACGGGTTCGATCAAAATGGTCTCGTGCTGGTCTTCCCGCGCTCAACCTTTGTCATCACCGGCACGGTGAAGGACAATCTCGACCAGCCCATCGCAGGCGTCGAACTGGATGCCGATTACACGATCGGCAACACCCGCTATTTCCCCGGTTGCGTCGCCACGGATGCCAATGGCAATTACACGCTCAAAGTACTCCATGGCGACTGGCGGGTGTCGGTGCGTGATGAAAAATTAAACGCGCTCGGCTTCAACGCGGTTTCCCCGCAGACCGTGACCATCTCCTACAGCAATGGCGTGGCCGACTTTGTCGCATCGCCGAGTTCATTGCCGTCGTTGGTGTCCAGCTCGCCCGCCAACAACGCCACCGATGTGGGGCTCAACTCCGCGATTTCATTCACCTTCAGCGAGCCGATGGAACCGGGCTATTCGATCAACTGGGGCCCGTATCTGGACCCGGGCCACTTCTCCTTCAACTGGAGCACCGACCGCCTCACGCTCACCTGCTATTACGACATCAATCTGCCTGCGTACCAAACGGTGAACTGGACGCTGAACCCATCCGGTGAGACGCCCAATTTCCGTGATCAGGCCGGCAATCCGATGCCTGCCGATATCACCGGCAGTTTCACGATCGGCACAGACCTCGGCCCGGAGATCGACATTCAACTGGCAGGCAGAGGTATCGAAAGTGGCAACAGGCAAAACCTCGGCGCGGCGACGATCGGCAGATCGACCGAGCACCTCTTCACCATCAATAACAACGGCGGCGCCGCATTGGTGTTGAGCGGGGTGCCCGTGGTGGAGGTGATTGGAGCCGATGCGGCTCTCTTCACCGTGATCAGCCAACCCGAATCGCCCGTGGTTGCGGCAGCCAGCACCACCTTCCGTGTTCGTTTCACGCCTGGCAGCCAGGGGCTGAAGTCAGCGGTCCTGCGCATCGCCAACAACGACAGCGGAGAGAATCCTTATGAGATCCCGCTGAATGGCCTGGGCCTGCCCAACCTGACCGCAGACAACTACGCCAACCGTCTCAATCTCGGCAGTGCGGAAGTGGTGGAGTTGGCCGGCACCAATCTTGGCGCAACCATGGAGCCCGGAGAAAACAACTTGGGCGGCCTAACCGGCGCTTCCGTTTGGGCGCAGTGGACTGCACCAAACACGGGCTGGGTCACGATCAACACCGTGGACAGTCTTCTGGACACCCAGATCGGACTCTACACGGATGGCGGCACACTGGCAGGACTGAGCTTGATGGGCTTCAATGACGAAAGCCACCGCTCCGAAGATTTAAACTATTTTGGC
Organism: uncultured Verrucomicrobiota bacterium; assembly: GCA_903960845.1. Lineage (GTDB taxonomy): Bacteria > Verrucomicrobiota > Verrucomicrobiia > Verrucomicrobiales > Verrucomicrobiaceae > Prosthecobacter. Next base: position 5,964 of record CAJCCF010000475.1, read on the forward strand.
GGCAACCGCGACGTCTCACGGCTGGTCTTCATGGCTCAGGCCGGCACGACTTACACCATTTCGATCGGTGGACAAAATACGGAGGGTCAGGAGACAGGCGCCTTTGAACTCCACATCGCCCCCGAACCAGCACCGCCGGTGCGACTGATGGGCGTGTCGTTCACGCCAGCTTCCGTGGATGTGACAGGCGCGGCGCAGAACACGATCATGAGGCTGATGGTGGACTCCGACACATCTCTTTTCCCAGGCGCTCTAATCAATGCCGAAATTCCCCGTCCCGACAGTGGTGATTTATTCATCAACGGCATTCCTTTCTTAGAGGCCACCGATCAGGTGGCAGGAACGGACACCAGCGGCGCTTACGAGCAAACCGTGCACCTTCCACGTTATACCCCCGGCGGCGTCTGGCCGTATCGGGTCTGGATTGCAGAAACTTCCAAATGGACACCGCCGGGCGCGGACTCGGAGGAGGATGACTATCTCATACCATCTCCCACCAATCCGCCGCTGACAGTGATCAATACCGGCGCCGTGGACACCGCCGCACCCAGGCTGATCAGTGTCACCGGCTTCCCTTCTGTCGTTGATGTCACGGACGGGGATCAGACCTTCGATGTGGACATCACTTACACGGACGGCCTCGCCGGCTTTGAATGGACGTTCCTTCGTGCTTTCAATGCGAACTACGATTACGACATCGAGGACTTCCAGCCTGGCTACACACTCTCAGGCGATGAGTTCAGTGGCGTGTACCGCCAAACGGTGATCATTAAGCAAGGCAGCCAATCGGGCACTTATTATCCCAAAATTTACCTCGGCGACGCCGCTCAGAATCTGAGAATTTGTACAGATGGCTATGCAGGCCATTCCGGCACTGAGCGCATTTCCCCAGCAGGTTCCGACCTGACCTTTCAGATCATGGGCGTGGATCCAGAGATCGAAGTGATGGTTCCGGAAGGCGGCGCTGCCATCGACGGCAGCACGACTGTTGATTTTGGAGAGAGCACCGTGGCGCAAACCGCCGCGAGTTATGATTTCAGCGGCGACTTCACCGGCGAGTTCAATCGTGTTGTCAATAACGGCACGGGCACAGCGGTCCAAAGTGGTGGTGGACTCAAGTACTACGCAGCGTCCAGCCCTGGCACATCGAATGCGTTTTTCGTCCATCGAGATTTCCATCCCACGTTTGACCAATCCTGGACGGCCGAGGCCACGGTTAAAGTCCCCCTCAGCCTGGATGCAACACTGCCAGCAGGATCACCATGGATCGACAACGGAATATCGGCCGGATTCACCGATCCAGATGGGCGTGCGTTTCATGTCAATGTCTCCCTGAGCCTGGAACCTGCGCGCAAATACATGTGCTACTATTCGATGACGGACACGGATGGCAGCTACTATGAACTTGGCACCGGCAGCGATGTCCTCACCACGGATGAATCAGGCCTGGTGCGACTCAAGTATGATGCAGCCACCAGGATACTCACGGCGGAATCCAACACACACACGATCTTCCGGCTGGATCTGACCACCGCAGGCTGGGGCATGACTGGCAGCGATGCCTTTGACATCGGCGTTGGCTTCAGCAACAACGCTTGCTCCATCCCGGAAGCCACACCGGTCACCATCGATAATTTCCGTGCAGCCATCATCCCTCCTGTGGCGGAGCAGACCTTCACGATCACCAACACCGGTGCCGGCGTTTTAAACTTGTCAGATCTGATCAAGGACGGACCGCATGCAGCAGACTTCACGATCAGCGACTTGAGTTCAAACTTTCTCGAACCGGACCAGAGTTCGACCTTCACCGTCAGTTTTGCCCCCAAGGGTCAGGGCACGCGGACAGCAAGCCTGCACATCGCCAGCAATGATGCCGATGAAAACCCCTTCGACATCACTTTGACAGGCAGCGGTGCCGCCATGGCACCCACGGCCCTCACCCAGGCACCCAGCGGAATCACCCGCACCACCGCCACGCTCAATGGTCTGGTCAATAGCAACGGGGCCGCAAGCACAGTCATCTTCGACTATGGTCCGGACACGAACTACGGCTCAACGATCGCTGCGATTCCTGCATCGGTCTCCAGCGGCCTGGATACCGCTGTGCGTGCAACGCTCAATGGGCTGACACCGGGCACCACCTGGCATTACCGGGTGCGCGCAACCAACAGCACCGACACGACTCCCGGCCTGGACCGCAGCTTCACGGTGCCGCTGGTCATGGCGGGTGAAGTGGATGCCACTTTCAATCCGAATGCGGGTGGTGGCACCAACTCCGGCGTCCTGGCCATGGCGATGCAGGCGGATGGCAAAACCATCATCGGCGGCGATTTCACGACCGTTGGTGCCGCCGCACGTAACCGCATCGCGCGACTCAATGCGGACGGCACACTGGATGCGTTCAATCCAAATGCCGACGACACGGTTTACAGTGTGGCGGTTCAGGGTGATGGCAAAATTCTTGTCGCGGGTACCTTCACCAACATCGGTGGAGCCCCGCGCATTTCCCTGGCCCGGCTGAATGCGAACGGCAGCGCAGATGCCACATTCACTCCGGACATCATCGGTGATGTGTTCAGCCTGGCTGTGCAATATGACGGGAGGATTTTGATCGCGGGCGGGTTCACGACGGTGAATGGAGTCGCCCGCAACAATCTCGCGCGCTTGAACCCGAACGGCACGCTCGACACCGATTTCAACCCGGCCCCCAACTCCAGCGGCATCGTCAGCAGCATCGCTCTTCAATACAACGGCAGCATCATCGTGGGTGGTCAATTCACCACCCTCGGTGGCATCACACGCAATCGCATCGCCCGACTGCTGCCGGATGGCTCACTGGATTCATCCTTTGATGCAACCGCAGGCGTGACCGGAGTGTCCGAGGCCATTCGCTCCATCGCCGTTCAGAAGGATGGCAGTATCCTCATCGGTGGCGTTTTCACCGAAGTGAACGGCGTCAGCCGCAGCCGCATTGCCCGCCTGAATGCGGATGGCACACTCGACATGTCATTCAATCCAAACGTGGTCGGGCCTGGTGTGCCGAGCATGGCGCTGCAGGCAGATGGCAAAATCATCCTCACCGGTGACTTCACCATCGTCAGCGCGACAGAACGCTCCTGCATCGCCCGGTTGAATATCGATGGCAGCCTTGATTCGGGTTTTAATCCCGGCGCGAATGCACGGGTCGCCGGTGTCCTGATTCAAGCGGACGGGGCCATCATCATTGGTGGTGATTTCACTTCTGTCGGCGGAGTCCCGCGCAACCGGATCGCCCGGCTGATCAACGAATCCGCCCCCCAGTCCCTGAGCATCACCAGCACCAACCGCGTCGAGTGGCTGCGCGGCGGCAGTTCACCGGAGACGCAGCAGGTGAGCTTTGAATTATCCACGGATGCCGGCACCACCTGGAATCTGCTCGGCGAAGGCTGGCACATCAGCGGCGGCTGGGAGATTACCGGAATGACCCTGCCCACGAGCGGCCGGATCCGTGCACGCGCCAGAGTGGCTGGCGGCTTTTACAATGGCTCCTCAGGCCTCATTGAAACCATCACTGCCTACAGTGGTCTGCCTGCGCCTGAGATTGCCGTCTTCGACGGAGAAAGCACGGATGCGGCTGACGAACGCACTGACAATGCCGGCACGTTTGATTTTGGTGCGCAACTGCTCGGCTCCAATGTCACCCGCAGCTTCACGATTCAGAATGCCGGGACGGCCGACCTCAATGTCGTCAATGTCAGCCTCAGCGGCACTGGCGAGTTCAGCCTCGATTTGCCTGGCACCCTTTCTACAATCCTGAGCGGGGACACCACGACCTTCACCGTCACCTTTTCTCCGACGATCGAAGGCGTGCAGACCACCACCGTGCTGATCGACAGCAATGACACGGATGAGAACCCCTTTGAAATCCAGATCACCGCTAACGGCCAGATCCCGCCTGAAATCACCGGGCAGCCGGTATCGGGCTTGATCGGACTTGGCACTGCCAGCAGCAGCCTGAGCGTGTCCGCCACGGGAACCGCGTTGCAGTATCAATGGTTACGCAATGACTCGGTTGTGCCCGGAGCCACTGGTCCCGCGATTGACATCGCCAGCGCCACACTGGGCTTCGTGGGCCAGTGGAGTGTGCGCGTCAGCAATGGCGTCGGCACGGTCACCAGCCAGGCGGTGAATCTGGGCGTGATCGATCTCTCCACGCGCAATGTGGCCGTCTCCAAGGGCGGCACGCTGAAAGTTTATGTGGTGGCAGCGGCACCGGGCGGCAGTTACCGCTGGATGCGCGTTGGTGTGGCCATCCCGCGCGGCATCAATCCGGAAACCCAATTCACTTTGACCAACATTCAGAGTGATCAGGCCGGTGAATACACCTGCCAGGTGACCATGCCCAATCCACAAGATCCGGACATGCCATTCATCCTGCAAAGCGGCCAGATCACCGTCCACGTGAACGCGGCTTCCGGCGGCGCCTCAATCAACCAGCCCGCACTGCAAAAACCCGTGCTGCTGCCATTCACTCCAGGTCCGTGGATCGTCGGCGGATCGGTGCGTGATGTGATCCCCGCGCTGAATGCTCCGACGCGCTTCGCCGTGCGTGGACTGCCTGCCGGAGTGAAATTCAATCCCCTCACCGGCGAAATCACCGGCCGCCCAGCGGTATCGATCCAAGTGCCGACACGCTACCCGCTGACCATCACCGCCAGCAATGCCGCAGGCAGCAGTGCTCCGCTGAAAACGGATGTCATCGTGCAGCCATTGCCCGGTTACACCGTGGGTTCATTCCATGGCATCATCGAGCGTCAGGCCACGCTCAATGCCGGACATGGCGGCCGCATCACTCTGGCGGTGACCACCACCGGCAGTCTCACTGGCAAGCTCACGCTTGGAGCGGCGACCAGCAGCTTCACCGGCCAGCTTGACAACATGCAGATCGGTCAGGATGCGACCGCGCAGATCCGCATCACCCGTGCAAGACCACTTGCCGCACTGAACCTCGCCTTCACCATCCAGCGGCTGACAGGTGAACTGACCGGACAAGTCCGGGAACAGGAAAGCAACGCCGCCGCACTGAGTGCCTGGCGTCAGGCGGAGGATGCCGCCACGCAGGTTGGCAGATTTGCAGTCACCCTCACACCCGCTGCTGGAAACACGACTTATCCACAAACGGCAAGCACGCTGCGTCTCAGCATCAGCCGCGCAGGCGTGCCTTCCTGGACAGGACGCCTGGCCGATGGCACGGGCATCACTGGCAGCAGTTCGTTAGGCCGTCAGGGTGCGGTGCCGCTGCATCAGTTCAGTGCCGCCACGCGCAGCAGCCTGCAGGGCTGGTTGCAGTTCTCCCCCGCCTTTGACTCCATCAGCGGATCACTCGACTGGCTGCGCCTGCTGACCAAAGCCACACTGCCCAGCTTCCCGCTCCACGAGCTTGAAGCGACCGGCACACGTTCGGGCATGGTGCCCTGAACTGGAAACATCTGAAATATATTCGACGAAGCTGTAACAAGCCGACTTTCATTTGATACCATTGAGTATTCCTGCTGAACTCTCATTTCCCATGCCACGCGTCCATCATCTCCTCATCCCCGCCACGTTCCTCATGCTGGCAGGCTGTGAAACCACGCCATCCGGTGATCCCACTGATCTGGATGGGCCGATCTTCGGTGGGCGCAAGGAGACACAGTTTTACATGATGCCTGAAAAAGGTGATCTCCGGCTGCGCGACATCGCGGTCGTGGCGCGTGTGCTGCGCAAACACCGCACGCTGGCCGCCGCAGAGAAGGAACTCATCCGCCGCTCCGCGCAGTTGCAGTTCAGCGGACTCGTGGCTCTGGAAATTCAGCGTTTGGAGCCGAA
>CAJCCF010000476.1 GCA_903960845.1 uncultured Verrucomicrobiota bacterium
ACCACACGCTCCACCACGGGCGCGCGCTCAGGTGCCGCTGGCCGGGCGGCGGGGACTGGCGGTCGCTGGACCGGTCTGGACAGGGATGCGGTGCCGCCGCCATCCAGCGCTTCGATCACATCACTCAGGCTGACCTCGTTGTAATTCTGCACCGCCTGGATCACGCCCAACTCAAAGTGCAGACGCTTGTTCGTGGCCCAGCGCATCCGTGCATCCACCTCGGCCAGGCCATCGACGACTCGAAGCAGCTGCTCGGTCGAGGCCATCTGGCACTGTTCACTGACCTGCGCGGCGATGTCCGGTTCAAGGTCCTCGGCCCCGGCTTCGGGATCGGCCTGACTAACTAAAAGTGTGCGAAAATGCTGGATCAGGTCGGTCAGCAGCTTGCCCAGATCCTTGCCCGCCTCGCTGGTTTGATGGACGAGTTGCAGCGCGCCCACGGTGCTGCTGTCCAGGATGCGCTGCGCCATCGCGGAGACGGTCTGCACGGAGGTGAAGCCGAAAATTTCCAGCACATCCGCCTCGCGGATCGTGTTGCCGCAAAAGGCCACCAGCTGGTCCATCATCGACTGCGCATCGCGCATCCCTCCGTCGGCTCCCTTGCCGATGGCATAGGCGGCCTTTTCATCGAGGTCCACGCCTTCGAGTTTGGCAATGTGCAGCAGGTGATTGGCGATGATCGTGAGCGGGATACGACGCAAGTCGAAGCGCTGGCAGCGGCTGATGATCGTGGGCAGGATCTTGTTCGCCTCGGTGGTGGCAAAGATAAATTTCACGTGCGGAGGCGGCTCTTCCAGGGTCTTCAGCAGTGCGTTGAACGCAGCCGTGGAGAGCATGTGCACCTCGTCGATGTAGTAGATTTTGTAGCGGCAGCGCGAGGGTGCGTATTTCACGCTCTCCCGCAGATCGCGGACCTGATCCACGCCGTTGTTGCTGGCACCGTCGATCTCCAGCACGTCCAGACTGTTGCCCTCGGCGATTTCCTTGCAGACCGGATCTTCGGCATCGAAATCGACGCTGGGCCCGTTCGGGCAGTTCAGCGCCATGGCAAAGATGCGCGCCGTGGACGTCTTCCCAGTGCCACGCGGGCCGACGAAGAGATAAGCATGGGCGAGCCGGTTCTGCGCGATGGCATTCCTCAGCGTACGAACGACATGCTCCTGGCCGAGAACATCAGCGAAGGTTTTGGGACGGTATTTGCGGGCGAAGACCTGGTAACTCACGCTTTAATGCTAGCCTGTCACCGGTAGGAGGCGAGGGGATTTTTGGTGTTCACCCGTTTATGCGCGTGGGTGCTCAGAAGAAATCATCTCACGGGACAGTGCTCTGGCTGCGCGCTGGCGCTGAAGGGCTGCCGGGGCGAATACAAAAAACGCCAGGCCGGCGCAAAAGAAGAAGGCTCCAAAGGCTGGCACAAAGTATGTCTGACCGCTGATGCCCACCTCAAGGACAGCCTGCGCGGGATCTGACGGTGAGTGATGAACCGTGACCTGCGATCCTGCGGGATACCTGTTGACGATACTTCGGGCGTGAGACGGATCACTCGAACTGTAGCTGCCGAAAGCGATGTCATTTGATGACTGTTTCCGGCCGTTCACCGTGAACTCATAGAGCACTTCGGCATGATAGGTTGTGGCCCCCTTGGTTCCACGCTTCGAGTCCACGGTGGATGAAATGACCTTTCCATCAACCGTCGGCCAGTTCTTGCTCTCGTTGGCTGTGAGCAGGGTCTTCACGCCGGAGTTAAGAACAGCCGCTCCAAGAAGGATGAACACTGACGAAAAAAGGCGAACGCCGATAGGACCCATGAGGATTGTGTGGTGGTTTGAGAATGAAGTCTGCTTTCGGGATGCAACCGTTCTGAGAGTTCGTGAAGAGCTCGGCTTACCAGCAGTTTGTTAGGACGGATTGGCTGGCTGAGCGCGGGATTTAAAGTTCATGGCAGTGTTTTAGCCGCCTCTGCCGCACTCGATCAAGAACAATGCGGGAATGGGCTCACGATCGGATACAGAAGGATGTTGATGAACTCCCCCAACAACGAGATCGCCAAGCTTCCTGGAGTGCGGCGGATGTGACGCCGCTTTGAGTGGCCGGCGGAGGTTCGTTCGCCCGGCGTGCCGTCAAAAGCGGTGTCGCCTCCCCTTCGGGGCTTTGCCACCGCACTC
>CAJCCF010000477.1 GCA_903960845.1 uncultured Verrucomicrobiota bacterium
TGATGACCCCCAGATTAGCCAGCACGTCGTTGCGGGAGAAAAGCCAGCTCGCCCGCATGTGAACGCCGCCATCGCGATGCCTGCTGATGAGGCGAAGGCAGGTCATATTCGCGACGAGCGCGGCCATGGAGACGGCAACCATGAGCCATGACACTGGCTCGCTGTCGGTGAAAACACGCCGCAGAATGTCCGTCAGCATGGCGAGAGCGATGGTGATCTGGAGAAAGCCACTGAGTCGGGCGGCCATAACTTTTGCAGCGACCGCTTTACCAACGGCATAAAGGCCGACGCTATATACCAGGGCATCCGCGAGCATGTCGAGCGAGTCCGCGAGCACGCCCGTGGAGTCAGCCAGGATGCCGACGATCATCTCCGCGACAAACATTGCAGCGTTGATGATCAGGAGGATGCGGAGCACGCGCGTCTGCTGTGCATCGCGTGCCTCAAATTCACAGTTACAAGACGACATGGAGTAGGGAATGGGATCGAATGTTTCTCAATGGCCGCAGGTGCAGGCTTTGCCGCCGCGCAGGACTTGCAGTTCGGCGAGCCAGAGGGACATGACGGGCATGGTGACGATCTCATCGCCCGCATAGAGGCCATCAGTGATCTCGACATGATCGCCGCTGCGTGCGCCGACTTTGACGGGTGTGCGGAGAAAGAACTCGTCATTCTTGGCATAGACGAAAGTGCCCTCGGCAGTGGTGAGCAGTGCTTTGGCAGGAATGGCGGTCACAGCATCGCCAGCAGGGAAGCGGAAGGTGGCGGTGATGGCGCTGCCCGCCTCGATAGGAGCGGCGGTTTGCACGGTGACTTCAAAGTCGCCGAGCGTGGCATACGCTGCCTTCTCGATGCGGAGCACGCTGCCTTTCGCGGTGCCAAGCTCGACCTCCATGCCGGGCTGCACCCGCGCGGCTTGATCGGCGGTGAGCCATCCGCTGGCCTCGGTGCCTCGCTGCATGGCCTGCAAGCTGAGGGTGAAGGCAGGGGCGATCTTTTCCTCCGCGACCTCGGCGGTTTGCAGATGGATGGACTGCGCCATTAGCGCGGTGAGGGCCACGCCTTTGTCTTCCTTGAACTGCGCGCCGTTTTCCGGTGCGGCGGTGTGGTCGGTGGAAGGACTGGCGGCGGATTCGCTGCAACTGGTCAGCGCGGCGGCGGTGAGGATGAGAGACAGGATGAGCAAGAGTTTCATGATGAGGTGAAGTTAGTTTTTGGCGGTGAGGAGGCTGCCGGGTGCGCCGGTGAGTTCTTCAAGGGTGAGCGCGGCTTCGAGAGCCTCGGTCTGCGTGCTGTGGATGGCTTCGACCGCTTCGAGATACTTATCCTGAAGCTCGACAAAGGTGCTCATGGGCACGGCACCGAGTCTGAAATGCCTGTCCGCGAGCGCGGCGGCCTCGCTGAACTTCGTGACGGCATCGCCCTTCCACACGGCGAGGCGTGCCTGCTGCGTCTGGTAGATGAGCATGCTCTCGGTGACCTGCCGCTCCACCTCCCGCTGTGCGGCGGCGAGCGTGGCCTGCGCCTGCATTTGGCGTGCCTCGGCATTGGTGACTTCCGCTTTGCCGTTCTTCCAAAACGGAAGCGGGAAGGAGATGCCGATGCCTGCCACGGTCTGGTCATCAAGCGTGCGCGTGTTTTGCACCTGAACAAAGGGACCAACGGTAAAGGCGGGATAACGCTCGTTCTTCGCCAGCTCGACCTTGAAGCCCTGCTGCTCCAGCTCGGCACGGCGCAGGCGCAGTTCGTAATGATTCTTCATCGCGGAGCCGAGGAGGGAGAGCAGCGCAGGCGCGGGCCGTGCATCCAGCGGGCCGCGCTTCACGATCAGCGGCGCATCGGCGCGGCGGCCCATGAGCTGGTTCAGCTCCAGCAGTGCCTTTTGCACCTCCACACCAGCTCTTGCGGCGCGAGACTCCTCTACAAGCGCCGCTGCCTCGATGGTGGCGATCTCCAACTGCGGCGCGATGCCCGCTGGCTCGCGCTGCACCATGACCTCACGCAGCGAGGCATACCGTGCGGCGACTTCATTCGCGGCATCGGCGAGGTCTTGCTGCGCTGCCAGCGTGTAGGCCAGCACGCGGACACGAGCCGCGAGATGAAAGCGAAAGCGCTCCAGCCCCAGCTCCGCCATGGCGATATCTCGGTTCGCGATGGCTTTGCGCAAACCCAAGCGCCCAGGCCACTCGATGGGCTGCGCCAGCTCGGCGGAGAAGGCGAGACCGTTCGATCTCGCGTCTGCATCAGACTGGCGATTGTTACCGTATTGTAGGCTCAGTTGGGGATTCGACTGCCTGCCCGCCGTGCTGCGAGTCGCCTTCGCTGCGGCGACCTCCGCCTCATAGAAGCGAATTTCAGGATTCCCGGCGAGCGTGCGGCCCACGAGACTGGAAATGGAAGACGGCTCCGGTTTGGAATCCGCCGCGAGAAGCTGCGGCACAGCGGCGAGCAGCAGAGATGAAAGGATGAATAAGCGCATGATGAGATGGGTTTGGAGTTTCGACGGAGGCACGGCAAAGCCACGATGCCGCTGTGCGAGCGGTCGCGGTGGGAAGCTCCTGCGTGGATGTCACCGCCTTCATGGGCGGACCAACGCACGGAACTTTAAGCCTGGATCGAAGGGGCGCGCACGGGCAGCGCCGTGCGTTGCGTGAAATGCCACGTCGCTCGCAACTCCGGCGGCGCGGTGGTCATCGGCAGCCCGGAAGACTCCGTGGCCGTGGCGAGATCGTCTTGAAGACGGATCATCGCCTGAATCAACTCCGCCAGCTCCACCATCTGCATCGCAGGAAGCATGACCGGCGCGGGAACTTGGCTGTGGGCAATCGTATCGCTCGGGCAGGAAACGGGAGCGGGATGTTCGCCGTCGTCGTTGGCATCATGGCATTCAGAGCAGCAAGCCTCGACCGTGCATCCACCTGCCCCATAACAGCACACCGAAGCCGGGACCATCAAGGCCAGCAGCAGAAGTGCGAGGATTTGCCAGAAGCGTTTCATTGAGGAAGCGGCGGCAAGACTCGCCGACATCATCAGATGGTCAAGGTGGGACTTTATTCCGACAGGGACTCGCTCCTGTCGCCGCACCACGGTCGCGTCCTTGCATCTGAGCGGCATTGATCAGTTTCTTTATCACGCAACTCTTGCCAAGATTGAACTCCCGGCA
>CAJCCF010000478.1 GCA_903960845.1 uncultured Verrucomicrobiota bacterium
CTTTTCGATGGGCATCACATCTCCCTGCAGAAGGTGGCGAATGCCGAAGTGGTAGGATAGCTCGCTGACGGCCCACATCGTCGCCGAAGGACATCCTCCACCCACGATCAATCCTGCCTTGGTGCTCTTGATAACCAAGCCCTGCTCAGTGGTTTTAGGGAAGGCGTCCGCCGGGATGGCGGGATTTGAAAGCGGGCTGCCGACGAGCACCGTGCCGGATGCATCGGCTGGCGCGGTGGTTTGGATGAGAGTCTCGGCTTCAAAGAGTGCCTTGAAATCTCCCGCGAGCTGCTCGGCGGCGAGTCTGTCGAGTGGCGGTGCTTTCGCGCCGATGACGAAAATGACTTTCGGGCCGGCAAGCGCGGATACGGAAAGGCTGAGGCAAACAAGAAGGGGTCTCCACATGGTGAATCAAGGTTGGGGAGGGGTGTCGGACACGCAAATGAGGTTTTCTCGCGTGCGAATGAAAAGACGACCGTCAGCGATGGCTGGCGTGGCGATGATTTCTTCACCGATGTCGTTCTTGCCGATGACTTTTAATTCGGGGCCGTCTTCAAGCAATACGACGAAGCCATTTTTGGCAGCGATGTAGATTTTGCCATCAGCAGCGATGGGCGAGGCGAAATAGTCGCCGAAATTGCCGAGGCGGCTGCGCTCCCAGAGCGTCTTGCCATCCCTGGCGTCGTAACAGCTCGACATGCCGCCGCTCTTCACGAGGTAGAGGCGGTTGTTATAAAACAGCGGCGAGGAGAGATTTGAGGGCGTCTTCTGATCGCGGTTCCAAAGCAGATGAGTCTTGGTGACGTCGCCAGTGCCGCCGCCTTTGATGGCTTGGATGATGTTACCGCCGGCGGCCATGTTGTCGGGGCTTTGAAAGGCGGTATCGATCTCCTCGGGGCCGATGACTTTGTCCTTGTTCTTGTCGGAAATGTCGAAGCGCTCGTGGAATTCCTTGGGTGTTTCTTCGCGCGCCAGGATCCCGTCCTGATTTGTGTCGAGCCACTCAAGCAGGGCGTGTTTCAGCGTGCGTGTGGCATCCCCGTAACTCTGAACGGCGATGTAGATGATGCCGTCATGCACGACGGGTGAGGTCATGATGGTGCGCAGCAGTGTGTTGCAGGTCCAGAGTTCCTTGCCCGTGGCGGGATCGTAGCCTTTGAGTTTGCCACTGCCGGCGATGACGAGATCGGTGCGGCCATTCGCCTCACACAGCACGGGCAGGGCGTAGCCGGCGAGCATGTCCTTGCGCAGCGTTTTCCATTTTTCTTTGCCCGTTTTGGCATCGACGGCGATGAGGAATGGAGCAAGGTCGTCATCCTGGCAGAAGATGACCATGCCATCATGCACGATGGGTGATGATGCGGCGCCCCAGTCCATCAGATAGGCGGGCTTGGTCAGCGGGCAGCGCCAGACTTCGGCTCCGGTTTTCGCATCGAATGCAAGCAGGCCGAGGGTGCTGAAATAGATATACACTCGCTCGGCATCGGCGGCAGGCGTCGATGACGCGTGGCTGTTTGGCGGAGTGATGCGCGGCAGCTTGCCTGTTTCCAGTTCGCTGCGCCAGAGTTGCTTTCCGCTCGCGGCATCGAAGCTGAAGACACCGATCTTTTGCTCGCCGACCATGGCGGTGGTGAAGACGCGACCATTTTTCACGACGGGCGAGCCGATGCCGTCGCCGACCTTGGCTTTCCACGCGATTTTGTCATCGGTCGAGAACTTCGACGGCAACGCTTTGCTGGAGGAGACCCCGCTCGCATTACCGCCCCGGAACTGCGACCAGTCCTCGGCGTGGAGAGTGAGTGTGCCGAGTAACAGGAGAGCGAGGGTGGGGCGATGCATAAATGGATAGGGAGACGATCAGGCGAAGAGCTCGGTCAGCGGTTTGCCTTCATCGAGCAGATTGTAGGCGCGGCCGAGCTTGTCCTTGGCTTCGAGGTCCTGGATGCCCATGGCGTAATAGACTGTTTTGGTGATGTCTTCAGGGCGGATCGGGCGGTCTTTGGGCAGTTCGGCTCTGGCATCGGTTTCACCGACCAGCTGCCCGCCGCGGATGCCGGCACCAGCCATGAGCACGCTCATGCACGAGGTCCAGTGATCGCGTCCAGCCCCGATGGTGCCGCCGGAGCGGCGGTCGCCAACCTTGGGCATGCGCCCCATTTCACTGGTGACGAGAACGAGCGTTTCATCGAGCAGTCCACGACCTGACAGGTCCTCCATGAAAGCGGAGAAGGCCTGATCGAACTGCGGCAGGAGATACTTGCGCAGGCAGTTGAAATTGTCGCCATGGGTGTCCCACCCGCCGGCGCTTTTGCATTGTGCGGCGATGCTTTCGTCCTCTTTCCAGAACACGGTCACAAATGGCACACCAGCCTCGACAAGACGGCGCGCCATCAGCAGGCTGGTGCCATTGACTGTGTTGCCGTAGCGCTCGCGGAGTTTGACGGATTCGGACTTGATGTCGAAGGCGCTGGTGGTGCTGCCTGAGGACAGCAGGTCAAAGGCACGCTGCTGCTGCCGAAGGTAGTTTTGCA
>CAJCCF010000479.1 GCA_903960845.1 uncultured Verrucomicrobiota bacterium
GGAAACCATTCTCGGGCGTCTCATGGGCAAGTATGACATGGGCGACGGGCGCAGGATCAAAGACCCCGACTACATGATCTTCAGCGACCGCAACTGCAACTACCCGCAGGCCAAGTATGCCAAGTGGTGGCTCACCCAGCTTCGTCGCTGGGGCTTCGTTGAGGGAGCTCCCGATTATGAGGGCGTCGCCAAACAAGTCATGCGCGCCGACCTCTATGAAGAGGCCATGAAGGAAATCGGCTACGTCCACGGCGGTGCCGACACCAAAGCGGAGACGCTGTTCGACGGCGTCACCTTCGATCCAACGGCCGACCTCGAAGCCTACGCCTCATCCTTCGCGGTGAAAACGCTCAAGGCCTAACCATCCATTGCACGCCGCACATGCACCTGATCCAACGCTACAAACTCGACTCCTTCCTCCTGCCGCTTGGCGCGATCCTCGTCTGCTGTCTTCTCTGGTATGTCATTGCCGGAAAGTCCGTGACCTCGACAAAAAAGGACAGTTGGGGAGACACCGTGAAGGTGACGAAACGCCAGGGTATCTCAGCCGACCTTCCGACTCCTGTCGAGACATGGACGGCGAGCAAACTCTACGTTACCGAGCCCTTCGCGAAACGTGGCGAGTTGGATCAGGGCATCCTGCGCTTCACCTGGATGTCACTCGTGCTCGTGGCGCAGGGCTACTTCATCGCCCTCGTCATCGGCACACCGATCGGATTCTTCCTCGGTCTGTCGAAGAAATTCACCACCGCCTTTGATCCCATCATTCAGGTTCTACGGCCTGTTTCGCCACTCGCGTGGCTGCCTCTTGGAATGATCCTCTTTAGCGGTGTCAAAATCGTCAACAGTGACGGGCGCACCACCTTCGGCGCCTCGGACGCCGCCGCTCTCTTCACCATCGCCATCTGCGCCATGTGGCCCACGGTCATGAACACCGCCGTCGGCGTTCGCGCGGTTCCGCAGGATTACCTCAATGTCGCCAAAGTGCTCAAGCTCTCGAAAAACAAAACGCTGTGGAAGGTGCTCGTCCCAGCCACCCTGCCCTACATGTTCACGGGTTTTCGCTTGAGTCTCGGCATCGCCTGGCTGGTCATCGTGGCGGTTGAAATGCTCACCGGCAGACCCGGCGTGGGCGGTTTCCTCTGGCAGCAATACAACGCCAACAGCTACGCCCACATCATCCTCTGCATCCTCACCATCGGCGTCGTCGGTTACGTGTTGGACCGCCTGATGAGCGTCATCGAATCACGGTTCAAAACCGCTTGAATCTCCACACACATTCCGACATGCCGATTATCGAAATCAAAAACGCATCCAAGGGGTTTGGGAATCCGGGCAATCGCACGGAAGTGCTCCGGAACATCAATCTTTCGGTCGAGGAGGGCGAATTCGTCGTCATCGTTGGTTACTCAGGATCGGGGAAATCCACGCTGATCAACCTGATCTCCGGCCTGGTGAAGCCCGACGCCGGTTCCGCCTTGATTGAAGGAAAAGTCATCACGGAACCCGGACCGGATCGCGGTCTGGTTTTTCAAAACTACTCCTTGCTTCCCTGGCTCACGGTCGAGGAGAACATTGCCCTCGCCGTTGATGAAGTTTTCAAAGACTGGACGCCGGAGCGGCGAAAGGAGCATATTGCCAGATACATCGGGATGGTCAAACTCACGCCCGCCGCGCACAAACTGCCCCGTGAACTCTCCGGCGGCATGCGCCAGCGAGTATCAGTCGCACGCACCCTCGCCATGCAGCCGAAGGTATTGCTCATGGATGAACCTCTGAGCGCTCTCGACGCCCTCACACGCGCCCAGTTACAGGATGAAATTGCCGACATTTGGCTGAACAACAAAACCACCGTCATCTGGATCACCAACGATCCTGACGAAGCCATCCTCGTTGCCGACAAGGTCATCCCGCTGCTCCCGACATCCGCCGCCACACTGGGCGAACCGATGATCGTGGACATCGAACGGCCGCGCGACCGCAAGGCCATCAATCACGACGCGCGTTTCAAGAAACTGCGCACTCAACTCATCACCACGCTGCTCGATGCCAAGGGACGCAACAAAGTGAAATCATCCGTCAAACTCAGCCTGCCCGACATCCTGCCGGAAGATCTCAACAGCACCAACAGCATGGAATTCCTCAACCGCCGGGGACCCAAACGCCGCTCGGATAACCATCGTGAAGAAGTGGAGGTGATTGCATGAGAGTTCCGAATCCAAAAATGCTCGAGTTGGATCGTCTCTGGAAAACCTACGACACCCCCAAAGGTCCGGCGACGATTGTTAAAAACTTCAACCTGAAGCTCAAGGAAGGAGAGTTCGCCACACTCATTGGCCATAGCGGCTGTGGTAAAAGCACCGTGCTCATGATGGTCGCCGGCCTCAGTGATTTGAGCCAAGGCAACATGATCCTCGCCGGCAAAGAAGCCGCCGGTCCGGGACCTGATCGCGGCATCGTATTCCAGTCTCCCTGCCTGCTGCCCTGGATGACCGCCTTTGAAAATGTGATGCTGGGCGTGAACCAGGTTTATTTCACCGCCAGCAAACAGGAGCGGCGCCAGATGGCCGAATATTACCTCACCATCGTCGGCCTCGGTGATGCGATGAACAAACGCCCCGGAGAACTCTCCCAAGGCATGAGACAACGCGTCGGCATCGCCCGCGCCTTTGCGCTTCAACCAAAAATGCTGCTGCTCGACGAACACTTCGGCATGCTGGACTCGCTCACGCGTTACGAGCTTCAGGAAGTGCTGCTTGAACTGTGGCGCCGCAATCGCA